>NZ_JBMFQS010000002.1:0-232538 GCF_049968475.1 Calditerrivibrio sp.
GTCATCCTCATGAAAGTGTGGAGGTGGTAAATAAAATAATCGAAAGCTTTAAAAAGGGTGAAAAAAATCATGCCTTTTTCTGGATACCTTATAAAAATAAATTCCTCTTTATCCAATATTATGCAGTAGTAAACGAAAAGGGTGAATATAAAGGTATTGTGGAGGTTACCCAGGATATTTCGGAAATACAGAAGATTACTGGGGTAAAAAGGCTCCTTGATTGGTGAGTAGATATTTATTATATTTAGAAAAATAACCTATAGATAAGATCTAACGATTTTGTAACATCCGCATTATTTTTACTATTTGTTGATAAGTTTAATTTTATACTTAGATGATCCTGGTTGAATATATGCCCCCCCAATCCGAGGCTAAAGTTATAGTTTAAGTTTGATTTTGAGTTGTAGGAGATACCCGATAATGCAAACGGCCTTATTACTCTTGTATAGCCATATACATTACTTTCACCAACTGAGAGACTTGTCCCTAATTCTGTAAATGTTTCTGGAAGAAATCGTGGATTTTCATATGGAGATAGCTTTAAAATTGAGGAATTATTGCTTATGCTGGATTCACTGTATTCTCCATATGATACAAAATTTTTCCAAAGAATATCCGGGTAACCTTCCCTCAGTTTAAAATCGTATTCTCCATAAATATTGTTGGATGTACCGAGAAATTTATTATCCTGTGAATAAAATTTGTTATACGAATAAGATCCTGAAATTAAATGTTTATTTGTAATATTATGTCTTATTTGAATTAAGATTTCATTTTTCATCCCTCCTAATAATAGAAAGCTATTCTCTTCCATGTTTTTGTGGTAATTGAAATTAGCATTGACTGTAGTGTTGTTTTTTATATAGTAATCAAAACCTGCTCCAAAGTTATTGTAATATTCCAATCCATCATTAAATCCAAATGATATATTAAAATTTGAAATATTATTTATTTCCTTGCTGAGTTTTAAATTAAAACTATTAACATTACTGGGTAGGTTTTTGATTTTAGTATCACTCCTAGAAGATGGTTTAAGGTTTGAAAATTCTAAATTTGAATAAAACCCTTTATATAAATGGTTTTTAAGATAGATTTTGTTTCTGAAGAATCTTATATCTGAATTTGAACCAAGACTATTTTCATATGTGAATATATCTGAATATTGGTTTGTCAAATCTCTGAATTGCTTATAAAGATCTGAATCTTCCGATCTCTGCTCGGAAAGAATTGGAGCATTAAAAGGGTAATTTTCATCTAAGCTGTCAAACGCAATTTGATTTGCTATTTTTTTATCTCCTACTATATTAGCCGATTCCACACTATCTCTATTTGGCAGAGAATCCAGATTTTTGTATAGGATGTCATAAATTTCTATTTGATCATAACTGTTCAAAGCTACGTTTAGATCGATCCATGGTTGTGAGTAGGAGTATTTTCTTTTCAAGTATGCAGTATACTCCTGCTGGTTGTTTTTTAATGTGTAAAGTAATAATAATTCAGAACGATCCTGAGGATTCAGAAATGTTGAATATTTTTGTAACAGTGATAAAAATTCTTCCCCTGATTTGTAATGTAAGGTAAATTTTAACAAACTTATAATTTTATCCTTATCTTTTAGACTATCTGTGTTAATATTTAATTCATGGTTGAATTTGACAAAAGCTTTATATCTTATATTGTTTGCCTCTTCATCTTTTCCAGAAGCTTGTAAAATATCTGCATAAAGCAAAAGTAACTTAGGGGATTCCCCTTTGAATTTAAAATATTTTTTAAGATAATAAAGTGAGATTTTGTATTTTTGTACAGATGAAAAATATGAGGCATACGCTAAATTCAATGATGGGATTTTATTTGTTAATTCGCTCCAGTTAGATATATATTTTGACACTTCAGAATCTTTTGAATCTATCAAAAACCAGATAAATGATTCTTTAATATAGTTGGAATCTATTCTAGCAAGCAACGTTTTGTATAACATCTTGACATTTTTATAGTTATTTACTGATAGATAATAATTTATTGATAGCAGCATAAAAGGGGTATAATCTGACAATCTATTTAGATTTTTTTCAATAAAATCTTCTGCTTCTTTATTTTTTTTACTTTTGATCAATAAGTCTAAGTATCGGTAGGCATGATAGTTCTTATTGAATTTTAACCATGCATCCATTAGAATTTGCTCTTTTAGATCTGCTTCATCTGCATAATCCGCAATTCTTTCATAGTCCACTTCAGTTGCAGAACCTGTTTTATATAGTTTTAAAGATGCCAAAAGGGCGGTATTTTTATCATTTAGAAATTGGGCTATATCACTTAGTTGACGCCAAAAATCTGTGTCATTGTCCGGTATGTTTGGCATTGTAGTTTTTAGTATATTGAGTGATTTGTCGTATTCTTTTTTTATAAAGTATAGATTAGAGCCTATCTGTGCAATTTCAGAATCCAATGGATAGGATTGTTTGATGTAATTTTCTAATATATCTATACTATTATCAAGGTTTTTTAGATTGTAATTGATGCGCAGTAGATGTTTTGTTAATGTGATTTTTATATTTAGAGGTGCTCTTTGATATAATTTCTTGATAAATTTTACTGTATCATCTAAATCACCAAGTAACTCCGTTGAAATGTATATATATTCGTTTAACTTTTCGTAGTTACCGTTTTCAATCTCATCTTTTAATAGTTTTACAATGGTATAGTAATCACCAGTTACCACTGACAGGCTATACAGATTTTTGTAAAAGTCCCTGCTTAGATTCTTTTTATTTTTTAATAAGTACAGCATACTGGTGTGGGCATCATCCAATTCTCCATTCCAGTAAGCTATCTTTATCATCTGTTCATGCCAGTAAATACTATCAGGGAAAATATTGAGGGCATATTTGGTTATTTTGTAGGCATTTTTTATATCGTTTGACTGTAAAAATATGGATAGGGATATTTTTAATAGTTCTTCATCGATTTTGGTCGAGCTATTTTTGAAATCTATATTTTTGGATACCTTTTTATTTGTTGTAGTTTTAATGATCTCATTGTCTGGTGCTTTGTTATTTTTGTTACCTATTGTGTTGTTATCCTTTCTTTCTATATCCACTACTATTCTGTCAGGTTGATTGAGTTTAAAAATTTTTTCTTGATCATCATTTATTTTTATGGTTAATATTAATTTTCTATCTTTTGTGTTTACTATTTTTAAGTTTCTTATCTTTGGTATTTTTAAAGATTTCTCCATTACTGTGTTATTTATTAAAATTGTTAGGACACCATTTTTTGTATTCTTTGTGAATTCGTTTAATCTGCTTAAATCGAGTACAATTCTTGTGTAATTATCATATTCATTATATCTGATATTTTTTAAGTAGGATACTTTTGCTGCATATGAATATTCTGTTATTAGAATAATCAAGAATATCAGATAAATCTTTAATTTATCTACCATTATTTCCATCACCCAAAATTTTTAATGCAAAATTTTTAGCGTAATCGAGCTTGCCTAAGGATAGATATAGCTTTAACAACATCTTTTTATCATTATTGTCTTTCATAAACAGCGCTTCATGTTCTTTTAAAACTGTTGCTGCTGTTTCATATTTTTTCTGCCATTGATAGATAGTAACTAATTTTAAAACGTATATTTTTTTATCATTATCATCTATATTTTTTAATAGATCCAGATAGATTTGGGCTGCATTATCAAGATCCTGAAATGAGAGATAATATTCAGCCAATTTCTCTTTTAAAGATTGATTTTCTGGGAATAATTTTATAGCTAAATTATAATATTCAGCTATTGAGGCTCTATCTGAGGTTGCAAGAGCCTGTTTGTAATACTCCTGTAACCATTTCTTGGCTTTTACTGTATCTTTTTGATTATAATAGTTTGAATATAGCTGTTTAGCAAATTTGATAGCTATATGTGGAAGCCCAAAAGCCAGGTAATCACCATATAATTGCTCTAATTTATCATTATCAATTCTAAACAATTGGATCAGTTTTTCCTGTAAATTCAAAAGTTCATCTTTTAACTCTATTTTTAATGTACTGAGATATTCATTTTTTAAAAAAGAATATTTTAGGTATATTGATTTGTTCTGTATATTTTTATCAGGGAATTTTTCCATCTCAATTATAAGTTCATATGCTCGTTTCTTATCCTCTTTTTTTAGATACATAGATAACAATTTTTCCCAGTTTTCAATATCATATGGGTATGCAATTCGTATCTGATTTAAGTATATTATTGCTAAATCTATATTCTTATTTTCTTTTAGAGCCATATCTCGAACTTTAACACCAGGAAATAGCAGATAAAAAACAAATGAAAATATGAAAAAGATGGAAACAATTTGGATATAAGATATAAATGGCTTACCTTTAGGAACAGTTGATGACAAATTCCACCTCTTTATCGTTAAATTTAAAACTAACTTCATCTTTATCGGTGATCGTTTTTATAAATTTTTTATCCGACTCTATCTTACATCTATTCATTTTTTTCAAAATAACCTCAATAGGTTGATATCCCTTTATAAATATTTTGGTGAGCTTATTATACTCTTTTTTTCGTACTACCACACCATTTGTTTCTTTTATGTATGGTTTATCTGGAGTATAATTATTAAGTTTCAGACGAAATTTATCTTGATCTGTTAGGTGTATGTAAAGCATATCATTGTGCATATTGAAACCTAATATGTCTTTGTTTATTTCTGGATAAAGATTAAAATTTGCCGGGATTTTTAATGTTCTTAAATTCCCATTTGTTTTTATTATCCATGATTCATCAGTTAAATCTTTACCTAGGACTGTTTCGTAAAAATCCAGTGCTCTTAAAATGTAATCGGAGGCAAACATTGCTGTGATCTTTTGTGAAACTGCATAATCATAAACCTCTTTTAGGGATTTAAAAGAAGATATTTTGCTTCCTGAATAGAAGTGGTAGTATACATTCATAGGTTTTATACGTCTTGGGGCATCTGTAAGTTTAAATGTTTGAATAACATTTTTATATTTATAAAACCCGCTACGCCATAAATTGGTGTAAACATTTTCATTCTGGTTAGGAGCATATATCTGGTATAATTCCCCTTTTTTTATACCAATGGGATAGTTTTTGCCTAAATACGGCTCCATATCCGTCATGGTTGAACCACCACCATTTAAATTTAGTAAGCCGTTTTCATAAGTTAATTTTACAGCTTCTTCCGACGGATTACAATCACCAGTCCATAGAAAGACTTTCGTTTTTTTGTTGTCGGGGGCAAGATTTTTATTGATATATTTTGTTGAACCTATTATTTCTCTTTTTAAATCAAAGCTATAATCTTTAATTTGAAGATTATAAGCCTGAGTATTTTCTTTAATTTCAATATCTCTCCATTTCAATGGATGCGAGAAGGAGTGGGTTGCAATTTCAACGTTGTCAAGTTTGAATATCGACCTGGCTATCTCTTCTAGTTTTGGAGATTCTTTCGGATATATCCCATAAGGGGCAATCTCCGCTTCTATTATGGATACCGTAAATGGTAGGTCATATTTTTTAAATATTTCATCCCTTATAATTTCACTTGCATATCTTTTTTTATCGTATACGGCTATTTCTTTGAAACCATCCCCATCTAAATGGCTGAAAAATATTCTTCTACCATTTTCAGTTGTTACGTCAGGAGCTGGTATTACAGGTAGTCTTAGCCCTTTGTGTAATAATGAAAATGGGTTTACGATCCATAATTCATCAGTTATGGACACAATAGTTGATTCGCTCAAAGTATAACCACCCCATCTGGTAATTGCAATTGGCATATGTTTCTGTTTTTTAGAATTTTCAAGTACAAGCAATGGTTCCCCATCTGTTTCATAAAGATATTGTGTATAAAAGGGGTTAATATTTGCTTCAAAATTCACATCTTCGGATTTATCAACAATTTTAAGTACACTTTGGGGGTCATCTTTATTTTCAGAAATCTTTAGCCCTATCTTTTTTATTCTGTCATCAGTGAGATTAAACCCAAAGAAATTGATAAATAAAACAGGCAAACCATAATCTAACACCTTTTCAATCCAATTATAAAAATTACTTTCATATTTAAATAAGTCAGTTTCTGGCCATACCACAACACCAGCATATTGATCCAGATCAGTTGGAAGAGTGGTTTTGTCAGGATTGATATGTTCTATGAAGTATCCTAGATATTCTAAGGGAACGGGTAATAGTCTGGTGGCATTTACTTTCGAATAGTCTTTTGATGCTTCATCATTATAGATCGTTATGATTTTTCGGGGATAATACTCGCATTTTGATATCCCAAAAGATTCCAGATTTATGTCTGAGACAAAAGGTATGAAGCCGGATTCTAAGATTTTTTTAGCAATAACCCTTTTCGATTCTCTGTTGTTTTTTTCTGCATAATCTATTACAATTACCTCAATACCGTAAGACTTTATTTGATTTAATCTATTTTTCAACCATTCAGTTCCTTCTTTAGTTTGTTTTGTATATTTTTTATTTGTAAAGTCATAGTCTGTGAAAAGTCCTTCAGCCACAACAGCATCGATTACCCCTTTAAAGTTTTCGTCAATAAACTCGAATCCTCTATTTGCAATAATTAATAAATTAGGGTATTTTTTTCTGATTTTTTTAATGAAGGACGATAGTGATTTTTCAAAATCTATGTTATTCTTAGTTTTTAAAAATTGATAGCTATCCAATGTATCCAGAAAAATTCCAGAAAATCCCTCTTTTGATATATTGTCTATGATATCTAACAAAAAATTTTGATAATTCTCATTTCTGACGTCTACTATTTCAGTGTTCCAGTTTTTATTTACACCCAAAATCCATTTTTTATCGATTTTGTTGTAATATTTTCTATAATTTTCTACTTCCCCTACAGATAGATATGCAATAAATTTTTTATTCACCTGTTTTATGTTGTCAGGATCTACAACAATATAATCATAAAATTTTACCATCTCCTTTGATGGTTCTTTTTTGTAATAAAAGGCTATTCCACAACCATTTAATTCAAAATTTTTAGCTTTAAGTTCTACCGTACCCAACAAGATTATACTAATTAATAAGACAATAGGTTTCATATTCCAGTTCATCAATACTCCTTTTTAATAATATTAGAGAAAAAGTAAAAGATATCAAGGAAGATAATCCAAATCCATAACCGTAATACATAAAGCCCATTTTAATGCTTAGTTGACTCAATATTATGTTTGTTAATAAAAAAATTATTGTTACCCATAGACTTTCCTTTCTTCTATTCATGTAGTAAAGAATCGATAATACTACCATCAGACAGAGTTGAAGCTGAACGGCCACGAGGTCTATAAAAAATAGAGGTGTGTAAGTTATTGGGAGATTTAAAAATCCAAATATTTTATCAGAGAATATATAAAGCAAAATATTGAAGATCCCCTGAACTATAATTGTTTCTTTTATTGCCATTTTTATTACTTCGTTTATCTCATCTTTGTATTTAATAATCTGTTCATAGGTACCATCCGTTCTTATCGCATCGAATAGTATATCATATTTTTCAGCAAAATCTGCTTCAAGTCTGTAGAAAAAAATAGCAGTGCCGGGGATTATTGAAAGATATGCCAGAAATATAGGTAAATCATAAAGGACTGATGCCCTCAGCAAGCCTATTACATTATTACTCGTTTCTTTATTAAACCAAAATACAAATTTGTCTGCCCAGATAGCTAAATTATAAAATAGCCCTGAAAAAGCTATACTCCAATAAAATATATGCTTTTTGTTTGTAATAAAATCGAATTCAAGAAATCTGTTGGATTTGTAATTTTTTAAAATTAAAGAGAACATGGCAAAAAATATAAAAGAGTTTCCGATAAAGAAAGAAGCAATATACCCTTCTAATCCTATTTCTCTGGTGAATATTGATAAAATTAAAATGATTAGATATCCTAAAAAGAAATAAAATGTTATTTTCTTGTATTCTTTTAAACCCAACAGTAAACTGTTTGATATCCAAATACAGCTTAAAACAATAAAGGATGAAACAAAAGTGACTCTAAATAAGTTTGAAACCTCCGGGAACAGATAAACAGATAAAGTTACTGTAAATATTAAACCCAAAACAATAGTAATACTTAAAACTCCCAGATAGTTTGGTAAGATTCTGTAATAATCCTTTTCAAAAAGTTTATCTGAGATGTATCTTGTGAAAGAGAGTTGAAAAAAACCAGAATAAATTAAACTAAATGCAACAAGATAGGTAATAACTACCTGGAATTGTATGATAGTTTTGTAATTATTTGTTAGTTTTATATTGACTATCCCTATAACAATTATGCTTAATATGGATATAATCCATGACCCTGCTGACAATACAGCAGAATATCCATACACCTTAAATATTGAAATAAGGCTGTCCTCTTTTAAAATCTTCCTTAATTCAAATCCTATTCCAGCCATAAGCCATCATTTCAGAGTATATCCTTCTGTAACTATCATAAAATAATTTCTGGGAATAATATCTATTTACTCTTTTTAATGCTACATTACTGAAATTATTCCATTTTTCTTCATCTAATAATAATTTTTCATATGCATCAGCAAGTTCAGAAGGGTTTGCAATCTTAGTAATGACGCCTGCATGGCCTAATTTGATGTCTTCGTTATCCATGCCACCATAGATCAGTTCCCTACAGGAACCCACATCAGTAGCAACCACCGGGACTCCGGCAGCAAAAGCTTCGAGTATTACAAGTGGCATACCTTCACTTATCGAAGTAAGAGTTAAAATTTTTGTTTTTGATAGAATATCATCCACTTTTTGAAAACCGAGAAATTTTACTGTATTTTCAAGTGACAGGGTTTTCACCATATCCTTACATTCTTTGACATATTCAGGATCTTCATCTTCTGGACCTACGATCCAAGCTTCTACATCAGTTATTTTGTTTGATAAAATTCTGATGCTTCGGATAAATGTTTTGATATCTTTGATTTGTACCACTCTACCTATCAGAGTTATTATATTTTTTTCTCTTTTAATGTTAGATATTTTTTTTAATCTATCCACATCAACACCATTTGGAATTACTTCAGTTTTTATCTTATCTGCGCCATATTCTATCTGCACGTTTCTTGCTCCGTTGAAAAGTGAAATAATCTTATCTGCTGCATGGTACGTAAAATAACTCAAACCCTCAAAAAAATTTATCCATACTGTTTTCAAATAGTTTTCTTCTGTAACTTCTCTTAATAATAGAGGTTTATGATACTTAATCCATTCAGCCGTAAGAAGATCTATCTTTCTTTCCCGTGTATAAATGCCATGTTCTGTCAGTATAAAAGGATTGTTGTAAGTATATTTTAGTATTGATCCTAAAAAACCAGCATACCCGGTTGATGGGCTATGGAATAGTTTTACTTTTGGTAGTTTTGTTCCGATTTTTGTTAATTTCCATATTGCAGCATGAGAATTTCTTATGGTCCAGATATAGTCAATGAAAGGGATATCATTCGCTTTTAGTGAATACATCTCTACCATTCTGTTGAAAAATATTTTACTGTAAAGAAATTTTTCTTCAGTAATATCTTTAATATAGAAATCGACCGTTTTTGCTTTATCTGGTAAAGTTCCTTTATGGTTTATTAGCCATTGATGAAGTTCATTGACGATTTTTAAATCATTTTTATTTCCTCTTATTTTTTTTGGTTCTGGATATGATGTAGTATCAAAGATGAAGGATTTATCGAAAAAGACTAAATTGTTTGGTATCTCATATGCCGAATCCCCATAATCTTCAGGTCTACTACCAATAAATATAATTCCAAAAGTAAATTCTTCAAGACCAGTAATGAGCTGATAGATCCAGGTAGACACTCCACCTTTTATATATGGAAAAGTACCTTCGGCTATGATCATGATGTCAATTTCTTCAGATTTTTTAAATGGATCCATCATCCCATCCACATATTTATTACTGTTTGCAATTTTGGGTCTAACCTTTGCATAAGGGCGATCTTATTGATTATTTCTTTTGTTCTTAAATAATCTCTTTTATAAAAATATAATTCTGCTAAATATGGATAAATTTTCTCTTCCTGATAACCATTCTGTAAAGCCATATTTAAATATTTTTCTGCATCATTTAAGTTATTTTGGAATAAACTCAATTTTCCTTTGATAAAAATAATTTCAGGATCAGATGGATTTAAACTAATGCTGATATTTGTATAGTGTTCTATCATGCTGTAGACGTATTTCTCTAATTCTTTGTCTGAGAGACCGTAATAAACTAAATCCCAATATCCAATGGCTATATCTTTTGCTAATTGAGACTTGAGATTATTATCTGTGGCTTTTTCAAAATCTTCTATTTTATTTTTTATTATATTGTTTATTTTTGATGTGAATTTGTTGATAATACTGAAACTTGTTAATCTAATTTCATCATTTTCGTCGCCTATTCCATTCTGGACTACAGATAAAGTTTCCTTTGTTTTGATGGTAGATATTATAGATAATAGCTTGATCTTGTAGTTTTTAGGACCTATTATTGATCTGGCAGCAGATTCTCCAAATACCCTCTTGATCTTTGGAAATTCGGAAAATGACCTATGAGATACGTTTTCTATTGGAACAAATTTATAATCCTCCTGTTTTCTAAGAATTATCGTGTAAATAATAATTGAAGCGATAAAACCTATTATAAAGGTTGAAAATATGATAAGAAAAGTTAATATTAATGGTTGTTTTTTATCTTTTTTGTAATCTTTGGGTAAAAAAACTATCAAAAAGTTAGATAGCAATAAGCTTGCAATTGCATGCATAAGATAGAACAAGAGATATCCATACAGTGTATTCTGAATTAGAAAAATTACCCCAATGCTTTCAGTAGTAACCGAAAAATATATTAATTTGTTATGCATAGTCTCTTATTACACTGATATCTTTGTCATAATCTGAGAATGGTATAATCCTTTCCTCTATTATATTAGTATCAATTTTAAGTTTTCGCTGTAATAGATTATTAATTCTTAACTGGAAAGATTTAGCACCATAATAAGAAATCATTGGTAACAAAACCACAATGGCTTGTTGGAGATTTGTTGATAAATCTACTGCCCTTATATTATCTTTGATAAAAAGAAAAAACTCTTCTTTGGAAATATTTAGTTCTTTATCGTATTTGAAGATCACATATGTGCTGTCTATTTTAAATCTGTTTTTAAGATGATAAAGCCTCAGAATTTCATAGTTAAATTCAGGTTCAAATATCAATAGTTCTGTAGCCAGATTAAGTTGTTGTAAAATCTTGTTTTGGGTTATATAATCTGCGTAAATTGACATTATAATTGAAATTGTAAGCATATTTTCTCTATTGTATGAAAGAAATTGAATATCTTTTATAATAAATACGGCAACAATAGTATCTTCGCAATTTAATGCAGGAATTACTGCAATATATTCATAATTTTTGATGTTTTCAAATTCTTCAGATAAAAAAACAGAATCCTTATCTTCAAGGGCTTTATTCAGCATAACGTTAAATCTATTTATCTCAAACGGATCACCTATAAATGCTTTTGGGATATATTTATCACCATCAATTAAGAAAAAACCTCCAGATTTTACTCCAAAATTTTTAGCTATGAGATTTGAAAGTTTTGCAATCGCTTCCTCTTCATCCCATATTGACATATCCCTGATGTCAAGTAAAATTGATCTGAGACTTACAGGTTTTAAAAGAAAGCTTTTTTCCAATTGATCGTGTGATAATTTTAATAGATAGAATGAGTTTCTTAATTGATTGAATTTTGAAAGTAAATAGTTTTTTTCTTCATTTAATTTTCTTATCGTTCTTCTATAGTAAAAATGAAATTCTCCACAAATTAACGTAGTAATGAGGTTTTCCGCAAATGATTGAAATGGGAATGGTTTATAATATATATACATTACTGTGGTGAATATTACTATAAAAATCAATCCTACGTAAAGCCCGTAGAATAACGTGATGGTTAAAATAAGAATCAAGAGGAAGTTTATCTTAGAAGAGATTAATAGAGGATCTGTCCTGTTGTATAGAAAACCTATCGATAGAAAGATAAGGCTAAAAACAACTATTTCAAATAGTACAGAAAGTATTGCTATATCTGAATTTTGTTTCTTTAAGATATTCATTTCATATTGATAATATCATTTATCAATTTTTGTGCGATGGTTGTTATAGATTCATGACCCCAACCGGATTTTGCTCCAACTCCAGTCCACACCACTACCCCTTTATCAATATCATAAATTGATATTGTTAGTCCAACAGCTGGTTCACCATCGATGCCGGTTTTATATCGCCATTCATTAACTTCGCCGAAAACTAAAAGAGTAGCATCTGATTTTTTTGCCGTTTGCTTAATCTTTTCAAAATCGTATTTTTCTTCAGAGATTGAAGATTCTGAAGCATTTACAATATTAAAACCTTTTGCTAAAAGTAGTGATTTGGTAATATTAGAAGCCCTTTCTCCGGCAAGATAGGTTTCCGTGTTATTTTTAAAATTAGCTACATAAAATTTTTCATTTTTGTTTAAATTAAAATTAGAGCTATTAGATACCGTAGAACAACCATATAACAAAACCGCAATATAGATAAATAGGATAAAAAATGAAAATCTTTTCATAAAACCTCCATTTATTTTTTATTAGCTAAAAATTCAGCATCAACCATCAATTTATTTATAGTTTCAGAAATTGTTGGTTCGATATAATCGTTGTATTCATACAGTGTAAATTCACCAGAGTTAGTATTTATCATTTCATAAAATGCATCAACACCTTTCAGATTATTACATTCCGCGTGGATCACATTTCCTTTTCTGAAATAGATTTTCCCTTCTAAGTCCTTTGATGTAATTTCCAATAATGCATTTTTGTTGGATAATGCTGTAAGTTTTATCAATTCTTTTAAATTTACAGTTTCAAGATTACCCGTAAGAGATGTTTTTAGGGATTGTTCGGACTTTTCTCCCAATATTTTTTCATACAAATCTATATATTCTGAGATATATTTTATTAAGATTGGTTTTTTTTCTTGTATTAAGATACCATATTTGTTAGAATCCCTTAAATTTTTTACGACCCCCAAAAGTTCATCTATTTCTTTTCCGCTGGGTAATACGAATTTCAACCTTATTGTTTCCCCAACATGAAGTGGATTATTGGAAAGTAATAATAGACCATTAGTGCTTATATCGAGGACAGTTCCATCATAAGGTGGAAGGTCTCTTACATAAATTTTACATTCCCTATTTATTGGATATCGTTTGTTGTTTCTTAATGAAAACTCTTTATACTGTTTTGGATATGAAATTTTTATGATATCGGTGTATTCTGTGATAAGCTGAAATGCTTTTGTGGAAAATTCAATCAGTTTATCGTCGAACATGTACCTTACCTTACATTCTCCTTTTATTAACATTTCTATAATTGGTGGTGAGGATTCAACGAGGATATATTTACCTAAATCCCAGCCAATTATTTTGGTGGAGAAAAATCTATCTTCATTGTAAACAAATATAAGATCTTTTCCCACCTCAAATGAATTGAAATAGTTTTTTTCTATATTTGGTTTATATTGCTTTCTAGCAAAAATATTAAAGATTTTGTTTAATTGATTAAGCTCTTTTGTGAGATTCTGGATCGATTTTTCTATGTTTACAAGAAAAAATGACTCATTATTGGTGAATTCTACTGTATTCATGTCATTTGAATTTTTATTATTGTGGGCAATAGCTTCATCGGTGGCTTTGGGTACCTCTTTTTGTTCAACTGTATGATTCTTATCGTCTGATACTTCAACTGAGAATATTGTATTGAAAAATTCGTTGAAGTTGATATTGGCTTCATTATTTTTTATAAAAAACTTTGCAAATTCATTGAAAATTCTTGTGGTTACGCCGTTTGGCGAAAGATATATTACTGGGGTTTGTTTATTAACAGCCTCCCTAACTAAAGGTTCTTCCGGCACTGGACCTAATAGAGAAATATCTAAACCTAAAAAATTAGTAACTGCTTCTTTAAATTTTTTGAATATATTCTCCACCTGTGATCTATTTTGGGCTCTATTTATGACCACCTGTACAGGTTTTATTATATTTTTACTTTTTAAAATCTTTAGTAAACTATATGCATCTTTTATAGATGTTACTTCTGGAATTAGCATTAGTACCATTGTGTTAGATATTTCTATAAAACGAGAAACGTCGTTAGATGCTCCGGCTGCACAATCGATTATTAAATATTCTATATCGACTTTAAAATTAGAGATCTTTTTTATCAAATAATTTCTTTCTTTATTTGTAAGGGAGGCCAGTTTTGTAACACCACTACCTGCGGGTATTAGATAAAAATTTGGATATTTCTCAGAGGTAAAAACAATGTCATCGATAAATATTTCATCGGATAATAGGTGCTCCAAAGTATATGTAGGTTTAGAACCCAGTAGTAGGTCTGCATTACCTAAAGATAAATCTGCATCTAAAAGACATGTTTTTTTCCCAAGTCTCGACAGTGTAAGTGCTAAATTTAATGCAAAGTTACTTTTTCCAACACCACCTTTACCACTTGCAACTGATATTATTGAAGTTTTACTTTTATTTTTATTTTTTTCAAACATATTTTAAATTAATATATTTAATCAGTTTGTCAATATAATTTTTTTTACTTGCTTTATTTTTAAAATCATTATATTTATATTTTAAGATGAAAAAAGTCTTAAATAGTTTAAAGGATGAAAACAGTCAGTATCTGCTCCAACATTCCGATAATCCTGTAAAATGGATCAGTTGGGGTAGTTACTTAAAAATCAGGGATTCAATAGATAAGCCACTTTTTATAAGTATCGGTTACTCTTCATGCCACTGGTGTCATGTGATGGCGGATGAGTCATTTTCAGATGAGGGTATAGCGGCTTTTTTAAACGATAATTTTATACCCATCAAGATCGATCGGGAGGAATATCCTGACCTGGATAAAAAGTACCAATTTTTTGCACAGATTACCGGTAGTAAAGGTGGTTGGCCTTTAACTGTTTTTGCAGATCTGGATGGTTCCCCTTTTTATGCAGGAACTTATTTTCCAAAAGATGATGGATACGGGATACCATCTCTTATGAGAATACTCGATTCCATTAGTAATTTATACAAAAATTCTAATGAAAATATAAAAAAAACAACGGAAAACTACCGAAATTTTATTGCAAAATTTTATGACAGTAAAAATTTAGAGTATAGAGAAACAGATTTTAATGCTTTTAAAGACCTTTTTGATTATGAAAATGGGGGACTAAAAGGGAGCACAAAGTTTCCAAATATACCTGTCATGGAGTATCTATTGTATCATATCGATGATAATGATGTTCTGAAATTTTTGGTAAAGACGGCAGATGCATTATGTTTATCAGGTATCTATGACCAGATCGATGGTGGTTTTTTCCGATATACTGTTGATGGTGATTGGAATATCCCGCATTTTGAAAAGATGCTATATGACAATGCACTAAATATATCCTTTCTTTCAAAGCTGTATGAAAAAACTGAAAATGAATTATATTTACTCACTGCCAAAAAAACGGCAGATTTTTGTATAGAATTTTTTGATACGGAGTATGGATTTGGTGCATCTTATGATGCTGATAGTTATGATGAAAATGGAAATAAGAAGGAAGGGTATTTTTATACTTTGACTGAGGAATCTTTTTATGATCTTACCGTTGATGAAGCAAAACTTTTATCGGAGCATTGTTATTTCAATAATAATCATATACGTATCAACAACTCCTTGAGTTTAGATACTTTTAAAAGACTGCAGCCAATATTTTCAAAAATTTCAAACAGGAGATCCAATATAAAGAAAAGACCAAATTTCGATAACAAAGTTATCTTTTCATGGAACTGTCTTATGATTAATGCATTATTGGATTTTTACGAAGTTTCATCAGACGAGTTTTATTTCAACAAGGCTGTGGACAGTTATTTTAAAATATTTCATGCAATGTATACGGGTGATGAAATAAATCGTATATCATATCAGGGTAAACTACTAAAGCATTCAGTATTAGAGGATTATGTATATTTTCTATCAAGTACGAATAAGATTTTTTCCATTACAAAGGATAAAAATTTTCTAAACATTGGAAAGAAAATTTTACTGGATATATTAGAAAAATTTTACAGCAAAAATATTTTATGGTATAATAAAAATAATGATGTGGTGGATATTTTTGATGACGCTACACCTTCTTCTTTCGGTTTATTTTTAAAGGAGAGTGAAATGCTTGGTCGTTATATAGATCTAAATTTAAACTTTGATGAATTCGTAGAATTTGCAAAAAAATTTCATTCAAACTATCCTTTTGCTACACCCTCATTGGCTATTTTTTTAGAAAAAAATTATATAAGTTAAGGAGGAATTATGAAGTTTTTTTACTACTTACTTGCTGTTTTAATTCTCTGCTCTTTTGCTTTTGCTGAGAAAAAAAGTTATGATAGGGATGAAGCCAGAAGAATTTCGAAGGTGTGTGCTGGATGTCATGGGACAAATGGGGCTGCGCCAGGTCATTCTATCCCAACTATTGGTGGCCAACAAAATGAATATCTCTACAAAACAATGCTGGAATTCAGAGACGGGAAAAGAACCGGTACTGTAATGACAAAAATTGCACAGGCCTACACTGACGATAAATCTCAATTGGTGGCTGATTATTTTTACGAGCAGAAATGGGTTAATACAAAAGTGAAGATTGACAAAAAATTGGCTGAAGCAGGTAAAAAATTGTCAAAAGAATGTGCCGATTGTCACGGTAAAACTGGGAAAGGGGAAGGTGTAAATCCAAGAATTGCAGGTCAACACCCTTTTTATCTTGAATTAGCTCTTAAAGAGTACAAAGATGGGAAAAGGGGGGATGTCCCGGAGATGGATCTGATTAAAAATTTTGATGAAAAACAGATTAAAGCACTTGCATCTTATTTTGCAGGTTTGAAATAGGGGGTAATTATGAAAAGAAGAGATTTTATAAAGACTACTACGGCATTAGGGATAGGATTAACTCTCTCAACTAAAACAGTTTTTGCCTCAAATGAAAAGAAAGAGCTATTACCCAAAAAACAAACAAGAGTGGCAATAATTGGTGGTGGTTTTGGTGGAGCAACTACTGCAAAATATTTGAAGATGCTTGATCCAAAACTCGATGTGGTACTTATAGACAAAAGTGATACTTTTTACTCTTGTCCAATGAGTAATCATGTAATAGTGGGGCTTTCAAATATTAAAGAGATTACATTCAAGTATGATATTTTACAAAAAAAGTATGGCGTAAAATTTATCAAAAAAGAGGTAGAGAATATTGATGGAACATCTAAAAAATTATTGTTTAAAGATGGGTTTTTAGCTTATGATATTCTGGTAGTTTCTCCGGGGATTGGCTTTAAGTATGATGAAACTATAGGTTATACAAAAGATGCGGTGGAAGTTTTACCACATGCATGGAAGGCAGGTGAACAGACGCTAAAATTGGCTAACATGTTAAAGGAACTTCCAAAAGGCAGCACTGTACTTCTGAGGGTACCTAAAGCTCCATATAGATGCCCTCCTGGACCTTATGAGAGATCTTGTCTTATCGCTTGGTATCTTAAAACCCATAAACCTGGCAGTAAAATTTTTGTAATCGATTCTAATGATGATGTGGTATCTAAAGGCAAGCTTTTTAAAGCTGCTTTTGCAGAGCTTTACAAGGATATCCTTGAGTATACTCCTGATGTGGAAGTCTTAAACATTGACACCAAAAATAAAGTCCTTAAAACTTCTAAGGGTGATATTAAAGCTGATCTCATTAATTTTATCCCAGATCAAAAAGCCAACGATTCTGCATTTAAATTTGGTTTGATTCCTGAAGGTAAGTTATGGGCACCGGTAGATAGCTGGACGCTGGAATCGACTTTGATAAAAGATGTGTATGTTATTGGAGATAGTGCAAATAGAGGTAGTTTTGGTACTGTACCACACTCTGGATATATTGCAAACTCCATGGGTAAAGTTGTAGCTGAAGCGATTGTGGCAAAATTACAAGGGAAAAATCCACCGAGACCTTTTATGTTGAATACCTGTTACAGTATGGTGAGCAGCGAAGAGGCTATTTGGATTGCTACTGTTTACGAGTATGATGATACAAAAAAACTAACTGTTCAGGTGGGTAAGGCTGGAGGTGTTCCTGAAAAAAGAGGCAAAATAGACAAAGATAATCAATACAGTTGGGCCAATGCTATTTGGGAAGACACATTTATGTAGTTTTGTTAAAGAGGGGGTAGCCCCTCTCTTTTTTATCCTTGAAAACCTAATCTTTTGGATATTTCTCTGGAGTATTTTTTTAAAACTGGTAATATCTCTTTTTCTATTCTATCCATACTCATTCTACAAACAGGACCAGTTACACTGATACCTGCTACAGAAATCCCTTCATAATTTTTTATAGGAACACCAATATTCCTTACTGATTCTTCAAATTCTTCATCATCTAACGCATAGTCATTTTCTGATACTATCTTTAGATGCTTTTTAAGTTCTGGAAGGGATGTAATAGTCTTGTCTGTATATTTTTTCAGCCTTGCCCCCATGTACATTTTGTTGAGCTCTTCTTCTGAAGCATACGCCAGCTGTATTTTACCAATAGCTGTACAGTAAGCAGGTACATCTTTTCCAACCCTGGGGACTATCTTTAT
Source organism: Calditerrivibrio sp. (assembly GCF_049968475.1). Taxonomy (NCBI): domain Bacteria; kingdom Pseudomonadati; phylum Deferribacterota; class Deferribacteres; order Deferribacterales; family Calditerrivibrionaceae; genus Calditerrivibrio; species Calditerrivibrio sp. The sequence continues at coordinate 18,758 of NZ_JBMFQS010000002.1, forward strand.
GTTTTGATTTGCTTCAACTATATCAAGATAAACAACTACACCATCTTTTAAAATACCAATATAGACAGATTCGTTTATTTCAGAAACAATTTTTTCCATAAAAGGTCTTGCCAATTTTAATAAACCTAATTTATTTAAATATTTCTGTCCCAGATCAAAAATTTCTATCCCCAATCTATAATTTTCTGTTGATTTATTTTGCTCTATATACCCTCTTGCTTCTAATGTGGCAAGTAGTCTAAATACATTGTTTTTGTGTAAACCTAAAATCTTACTAAGCTCTGTAACTCCAAATTCCTCTTTTAAGTCAGCAGTTCTAAAAACTTCAAAAAGTTGTAAGACATGCGCCACAGATTGAACAAGCTTCACTGTATTTTTAGTAACCATATTAACTCCTCAACAAATATTTATATAATTATTAAAACATTTTTTTAAATATAAATCAATAGAAATTTAATATCGCTTTTTATAATAGATTGAAAAATAATTAAACTTCTAATTGAGATAGATATATAAGTTCTTTTATGGACTTAATGTTTGAGTTATTATTCTGATAGAAACGGTATTATTCAAAGATTGATAAAAAAATAATAGACATTTTATTTTTTTGATATAATATCTGAAATTTGCACGATTTATAACTCTGGAGGTTAATTATGTTGGACTATGGTATAAGAATCTGGTCTGATGATGATTTTAAGATAGAAAAAGGTAAGATTGTGGTAAACTACGGCAAGAAACCAGCCATTATAGATATAGTGAAAGATATAAGAGATGAAGGTTACAAGGGACCTTTACTTATAAGATTTCCCCATCTTATTAAGGAACAGATAGATCTTCTTTTTAAAGCTTTTAAAAAATCGATGAAAGAGTATGGCTATCAGGGTGGATTTAATGCATTGTTTCCTTTAAAAGTAAATCAATTTCCAAATTTTGTAATTCCACTTATGGAGATGACAAAGGGGATCCCTTATGGGCTTGAAGCTGGAAGTAAACCGGAACTTATCATCGCTATGGCGTATAACAATCCTGGTTCTCCAATTATGGTAAACGGATTTAAAGATAAGGAGATGATATCGCTTGGATTTATAGCTGCCAAGATGGGGCACGACATTACACTGACAATTGAAGGATTAAATGAGCTCGAAACTATATTAACCGTCGCAAAAGAGATGGGAAAACCTTACCCAAAGATCGGATTGAGAATAAGACTCCACAGTTCTGGAATAGGTATATGGGCTAAAAGTGGAGGTATAAATTCAAAATTTGGGCTTACTTCGTCTGAACTTATCGAAGCTATGAATATGCTAAAAAATAGCAATATGCTTGAGTACTTCACTATGATACATTTTCATATAGGTTCTCAGATAAGTGAAATATCACCACTGAAAAAGGCATTGAGGGAAGCAGGAAATATTCACGCCGAGCTTTATAAAATGGGGGCTCATAATTTAAAATCGATAGATCTTGGGGGTGGTCTTGCGGTGGAGTATGCTCAGCATGATGGGATTTCCCAGAGGCATTATACCCTTGAGGAATATGCCAGTGACGTGGTATTCTTGCTTAAAACTATTGCCCACAATAAGCATGTCCCAGATCCTGATATCTATCTGGAAGCTGGTAGATTCGTGGCTGCCAAGCATGCCGTACTTGTGGCTCCTGTATTGGAGCTATTTTCTCAGGAATATGATCAGAGGGAGCTTCAGTTAAAGCCTAAAAATCCCCCTTTGATAGATGAACTTTACGAATTGTACAATTTAATGAATGAGAAAAATGCCATAGAGTATCTGCATGACAGTTTAGACCATATGGAATCTCTCCTGACCCTTTTTGATCTGGGTTATATAGATCTTTTAGATCGAAGCAATACGGAAATATTGGTTCATCTTATCATTAAAAAGGCCGTTGATCTTCTAAAACACAAAAAATATGACGAAATATTAAACATACAGAATATGATACAGGAAAAATACCTTTTAAATTGCTCATTTTTTCAAAGTTTGCCTGACTATTGGGGGTTGGGGCAGACATTTCCTGTGACTCCTCTTGATAGATTAAACGAAAAGCCCACAAGATCCGCCAGCTTGTGGGATATTACCTGCGATAGTGATGGAGAAATAGCATTTGACATCAGAAAACCTCTTTTCCTTCACGATGTTGATATAAACAAAGAGGAATACTTTCTTGGATTTTTTCTGGTGGGGGCTTACCAGGAGATTTTGGGGATGCAGCACAATCTTTTTACACATCCTACAGAATTTTCTGTGGTATTTGATGATGAAGGTAATTATGAGATTACCAATCTTCTGGAAGCACAGAATATTTTAGATATATTAGATGATCTTGATTACGATATCAAGGATATTGAGAGGAAATTAAAGCAGTATATAGAAGAGTCGGATTATATAAGCGATGACAAGAGAAAAGATGTACTAGGACGCTTATATCTATATTTAAGTGAAAATGCATACTTAAAAACAATTGTAAGTTATAAGGATGAGTAGCTTTTTGTATGAAGACCTAAACCCTATCCAGAAGGATGCAATTTTATACAACGATGGGCCTTTGTTGGTCATTGCTGGTGCTGGGACCGGGAAAACAAGGGTAATTACCTATAAAATTGCCTATTTACTGAAAGAGATCGGTATACCCCCCGAGAATATATTGGCTGTAACATTTACTAACAAAGCAGCTGATGAGATGCTGAGAAGGGTTGTGCATCTTGTTGGTAAATCTGGAAAGGGTATCTGGATAGGAACCTTTCATTCTGTTGCTTTGAGGATGTTGCGAAAAGATGCAGATCTATTGGGTTTACCGTCAAACTTTTCAGTTATAGACCAGGATGACAGGGTGGCTGTAATCAGGGAAATTTTGAAACAGCTCAATATAGATCCAAAAAAGTATCCACCTAAAATGTACCTAAGCCTTATAAGTAACTATAAAAATACGCTAGAATTTGTGGATGAAGTGCCTATTTCTTTTGAAGAATATAAGTTTAATGAAATCTTTAGAATCTATCAGGATACCTTAAAAAAGATGGCCGTAGTTGATTTTGACGATATGATTTCCCTCGTTGTACGATTGTTAAAAAGAAATCCTAACATCAAATATTTTTATCGGCAACTTTTTAGATATCTCCTTGTGGATGAATTTCAGGATACGAATGCCATTCAGATGGAATTTTTGACTAACATTGCTGATAAAGATGGTTTCATAACTGCTGTAGGGGATGATGATCAATCTATCTATGGCTGGAGGGGTGCAGAGATAAAGAATATTTTAAATTTTGAACATTATTTTCCAAATGCCAGAATTATAAAGCTCGTGGATAATTACAGAAGTGGTTTTAGCATACTCGATACTGCCAATAGATTGATATGCAATAATAAATATAGAAGGGGCAAAGATCTTAAACCGTATAAAAATATAAAAGGTGATGTTTTTATACATCGATTTGAAAATGAAATGGAAGAGGCCTTATTTGTATCAAATAAGATTTCAGAACTTTTAGGGAACAATCTGCCCCCTGATGAGATTGCAATATTATACAGGGCAAATGCACAGTCCAGGAATTTTGAGGTGGAATTGAATAGAAAAGGGATCCCTTTTAAAGTCATGGGAGGAATTGGTTTTTATGGTAGAAAAGAGATAAAGGATATCCTTTCTTATCTTAGACTATTTTCAAATCCATACGATATTCAGTCTTTTAAGAGGGCTATTAAGATACCCCATAGGGGAATAGGGGATGCCACCATCGATAAAATATCCCAATTCTCAATCAATAATGGGGTGGATATCTGGACTGCAATTCGGGAGTTTTCGGATGGATTGACTGCAAAAGCAAAAAAATCATTGGAGGATTTTCTCAATATTTTTAATAGTTTTGAAGATCTTTCGGTATCTGAAATGATTAAGCATATTATTGAAGAAGTTGATTATGAGACATTTTTAAGTCAGTATGAGGATCAATTTGAAGTTGAAAAAAGGATGGATAACGTAAATGAATTGGTCAATGCAGCAGTGCAACAAGAAGAACAGGGGAAATTGACATTATCCGATTTCCTTGCAACCACAACCCTCCAAACAAGCATAGACGAAGATACAAGTGGATTTGTGAAGCTTATGACGATTCATTCAGCAAAGGGTCTGGAGTTTGATACCGTATTTCTCACCGGATTGGAGGAAGGGGTATTCCCTCTTTATAGAGCGATGGAGAATGAATGGGAGATGGAGGAGGAGAGAAGACTCTGCTATGTGGGTATAACAAGATCTAAAGAAAGGTTATACATTACTCATGTTGATAGAAGGCTTTTTTATGGTAAAGCTCAGTTTTTAAAACCATCACCATTTATTGATGAAATAAAATCAGCTTTTTCTAGGGATAGTGCAAATGGAAGGGTCTATCACGAAAGGTTTGGGGAAGGAAAGATTTTTAAAATTGAGGGTAGTGGAGATAATGCAAGAGTTACAGTTAATTTTGATAAGTATGGATATAAAACGATTATTGCAAAATTTTTAAAATTTTACTAAAGTTTTAAAAAAGGGGTTTTTTATGGGATTTTTCGATATATTTAAAAAGAAAAAAAATGATGAACAACGGGAAGAAGATGAAAAAGGTTTTCTAAACCGTTTGAAAGAAGGCCTTTCTAAAACATCTTCCAAACTTGTGGGTGGTATAGAAGCGATTGTTTTGGGGAGAAAGAAGATTGACGATGATCTTTTGGAAGAGTTGGAAGAGCTTTTTATTACTGCGGACATAGGGGTCAATACTACGCTTAAAATCATTGAAAAGGTGAAAAATGATGTTTCCAGAAATATACTGAAAGACCCGGTGGAGCTTAAGAATGCCATAAAAGAGGAATTGATAAAGATATTGAGTGTTGATAATAGCTTAAAAAAGTTGGATACATCACCTTTTGTAATCCTGGTGGTGGGTGTAAATGGCACAGGGAAGACGACCACGATAGCAAAGCTGGCGAGGATGTTTAAAAATAATGGTTTTTCTGTGCTACTTGCTGCAGGGGATACATTCAGGGCTGCCGCTATAGATCAGCTTCAGGTTTGGGGTGACAGGATTGGAGTTCCTGTGGTAAAACAATCTGAAGGTAGTGATTCTGCTGCTGTTATTTACGATGCTGTGGAATCTGCCAAAGCCAGAGGGATTGATATCATAATTGCTGATACCGCTGGTAGGTTGCATAATAAATTTAATCTTATGAATGAATTAAAAAAGATAGTTAAAGTATTAGGTAAGTCTGTGGCAGATGCTCCCCACGAGGTTTTGCTGGTCATTGATGCCACCAGTGGCCAAAATGCCATTGAGCAGGCTAAAAGGTTTAAAGAGGATGTGGGGGTCACCGGAATAGTACTTACCAAACTTGATGGAACAGCTAAAGGTGGAGTAATTGTTGGTATTGTGGATGAAACTGGAATTCCTGTGAAGTTCATAGGTTTTGGTGAGAAGATGGATGACCTGAAACCTTTTGATGCGAAACTTTTTGTTGATGCATTGTTTGAACAGCAGAGATGAAAAAGATAGACAGGGAATTATTCAATTGGTTTTCCAAGAAAAACGATCGTTCTGATATATATTTACCGGTATTATGGCATAATTTTCAATTGAACTATTTCGATTCGGAAAGTGAAAACTTTATTGTAAAAGATGATTGGGAAGCTTTTGATGCCCTACAGTTTTCTTTAGACTTTTATGGAATAAGCGATTTAAACTTAGGCAATTTGGCAAGAATCTTGAAAATATGTCGAAGGTTTGCCATCGATCCTGAAGATCTGGAAGTTTTTTCAAAGTATGGAATAAAAGGTAGAATTGCTTTTGATAATTTAAATAAATTTTTGATGTTAGATTTTGTATTACAGGAGTATTTTGGTCATAAAAAGCTACCTCTTAAATATGTGAGGCAGATTTTTCAGTTTAAAGATAATCTAAAAAAAATATTAAAAGATTTTATTATCCAAAAATCACCATCTATAGGAGATTTTAGAAATTTTATCAATTTCTTATCGGACTATGGTTATTTTATAGACGTAGATACCTACTATGATGAATTGATGGACGAGATAACAAGAAAAAGAGATAAAAAGTTCTATGAATTTGAAGATAGATTCCGTGAAGCAGTCAATCAATTTAAAATTATTGAAGTAAAAAATATCACAAACTTTGAAACTTCAGAATTACTTATATCTTTTGTAATCAAAGATTTAAGTGATCTGGATGCAGCTTTAGTGGAAGTTTCCGACAAAAACAGATTTAACAGCATATTTAAAATTCTGGAAGAGTATGATTTATCTTGATAAAACCTGCCTGGGTGGTAATTTTCATAAAATCTTTGAGCGGAAAGGTTTGCAGTTTGAAGTGGTTGATGGGAGTGATTGTTTTGAAAATAGTAAAAAGAATATCTATATTACATCCCAGAAAAATAGATTTGTACATCAATGCCCTGCCACCAGGGAGTATAGATGTTGCAATTATATGGTTGTGGATGCTGTGGAGGGTTGCCCTTTTGACTGCTCTTATTGTATATTGCAAGTTTATTTAAATCACGATTTCATAAAAGTGTATGATGATCTGGAAGGGATCAGGGAAAGTATTTTATCTGTTGATAAATCAGGAAAATGTAGAATTGGTACGGGTGAGCTTTCGGACAGTCTTGCGATCGATAATATATTATGTATGACAGATTTTTTGATACCGATAGTTAATCAATGTGAAAATATTCAATTTGAATTTAAAACTAAGTCCACAAACATAACAAATCTATTTCGACATAATCCAAAAAATGTGGTTGTATCATTTAGTTTAAACCCTCAGGAGATCGTTGATTCTGAGGAACATTTTGCTTCACCGGTATTTGCAAGGATAAAAGCTGCAAAGGATTTATCTGATTATGGGTACAAAGTCTCATTCCATTTTGATCCTTTGATTGACTGGGATAATTTTGAAGAGTTATACGCCGACTTATTGGATCACTTATTTGAAAATGTAGATGAAAAAAAAGTAGAATTTATAAGTATATCAACTTTTAGATTTATTCCCGAACTGGCTGACATTATAAGGATTAAGTTTCCAGAGACTAAATTATTAAGCAGTAGATTCATCAAAGGTCTGGATGGGAAAATGAGGTATTTTAAATCAAAGCGAATCGAAATGCTGAGGTTTATACTAAATCGATTAAATAAAAATTGGCCTACAGTTTTTACATACTTCTGCATGGAAGATAAAAGTATATGGCGGAAATTAAAAGGTTTTGATCCCGGATTGAGGGAAGAATTTGAAAAAAACTTCAAGTGGTATAGACATGAAAGTATTATCCATTGACATTGGTGGTACAAATGTAAAATATGGTTCTTTTGTTGTAAAGGATGATGTGGATCTGATGGAGAGCGGTTTTTTTAAAACACCTGAATCTTTTGATGATATTTACAAATATTTTGATTCTCTTTTAAGGGACAAAAAATACGATGCAATTACAATTGGGGTGCCGGGCGTTTACGATTTTTTGGATGATGTTGTGGTATATGCCCCAAATCTAAAATTGTTGAATAAGTTAAAGGTAAAAGAATCATTTTCTTCTGTGTTTAATAATGCTGAAATTTTTGTGGAAAATGATGGAAATATGGCGGCTTTTGGTGAATATTTTTTCATCGAGGGTTCAAAACTTAAGACATTTATCATGATCACTCTTGGTACCGGAGTGGGTGGTGGCATAATTTATAATGGTAAGATCCTTTCCGGTAAAACTACGATTTCTGAAATCGGCCACATAACGATAAATTTTAATGGCAGAAGGTGTGGATGCGGTAAATTGGGTTGTTTTGAGGCCTATTGTGGGATGGATGGTTTGATTCAAACTTACAATGAAGTATCTGGTGGATCGATAAAAAAAGTGGATGATATTTTCAAGAAAAGTCAAAAGAAAGATGTTTTGGCAAAGATATCCATAGATATTTTTTCATATCAGCTTGCAACAGGTCTTTCAAGCCTTGCCAATATCTTTTCACCAGAGTGTATAAAGATAGGTGGTGGACTTTCATTCTATAGCGATCTTTTTTATAAAAAAACTGTGAAACACTTTTCAAAAATGATCTTCCCGGCATTTAAACAATCTGTTAAACTTGATATTGCATCACTCAAAAACAATGCTGGAATTTATGGGGGTGTGGCTTTGGCAATTTCTAATCTTCTGTCGGAAGATAAGAGAAGTTATAAGTTAAATTTAAAAAAATAAGTTAATAAATCTTTTTAAATATCAATTTAAGTCAAAAAAAACTTGATAATTCCTTACTTTGATGCTAAAAATGCATTTTGAGTTTTAATGATATGAAGGAGACATTATGGACTATAAAAATAGTTTAAATCTTCCGAAGACTGATTACCCTATGAAAGGTAATCTAAGCGAACAGGAGCCCAAAAGAATCAAAAAATGGGAAGAGAAGGGTTTATACAAAAAGATGCTTGAGGCTAGAAATCCTGATAAAAAATATGTTTTACACGACGGCCCTCCTTATGCCAATGGTAATATACATATCGGTCATGCGCTAAACAAGATATTGAAAGATTTTATTGTTAAAATTAAAAATGCAGAAGGTTTTTATACACCTTATGTACCGGGTTGGGATTGTCACGGTTTACCGATTGAACACCAGGTGGATAAACAGCTTGGTGACAAAAAGTATGAGATACCAAAATCTGAAATTCGAAAAATGTGCAGAAGCTATGCTGAGAAATTTATTGACATACAAAGAGAAGAGTTTAAAAGATTAGGTGTGGTTGGTGATTGGGATAATCCTTACATCACTATGGATTATCAATACGAAGCCATTACGCTTAAAGAGCTTTACAAATTTTTCAACAATGGAGGTATTTATAAAGGTTCTAAACCTGTTTACTGGTGTATCGATTGTGTAACCGCTCTTGCGGAAGCTGAAGTGGAGTACGACGATCATACATCATATTCCATATATGTGAAATTCCCCGTTTATGATGAAACTAAATTTAAGTTGGGTGTTCAGGGGTATCTCTACGTTGTTATATGGACCACGACACCGTGGACACTACCGGCAAATCTTGGGGTGGCTTTTCATCCAGAGTTTAAATATTCAATTATCAGAATAATTGAGACCAGTAATAAAAATCTTAAACAGGGTGATATGCTGATTATAGCTTCTGAGTTGGTGGGTAAGCTTGTGGGACAATTCGGTATAAATAGTTATGAAGAAGTTAAGCAGGTTTCAGGTGTAGAATTTGAAAATGGTAGATGCAAACATCCATTTTATGATAGAGAATCACTGATGATTCTTGGGGATCATGTTACTTTAGATCAGGGTACAGGAATAGTACATACCGCTCCTGGTCACGGTCAGGAAGACTACGAAGTGGGTTTGAAATATGGTTTAGAAATTTACAACCCTGTGGATGATCATGGAAACTTTAAGAAAGATGTGGAGCTTTTTGCGGGGCTTAATGTAAACAAAGCAAATAAGATAATCGTAGAACACATTGATAATAATGGCAGTTTAATACTTGCTGGCAATATACAGCATTCATATCCTCATTGCTGGAGATGTAAAAAGCCGGTAATATACAGAGCAACCCCGCAGTGGTTTATCTCAATGGAGGCAAATGATTTAAGAGCCAAAGCTCTTTCGGAAATAAAGAAGGTAAGATGGACACCATCCTGGGGAGAAAATAGGATCACAGCGATGATTGAAAATAGACCGGATTGGTGTATTTCCAGGCAGAGGAGTTGGGGTGTTCCCATAGCTGTATTTTCATGTACAGAATGTGGAGAGATAATAATAAATGAAGAAATACAGAATAAAGTATTAGATGCATTTATGAAAAGTGGTGCTGATGCCTGGTTTGACAATGATGTGGAATTTTTTCTTGGTAAAGGATTCAAGTGTCCAAAGTGTGGAAGTGAAAAAATTAAAAAAGAGACCGATATACTTGATGTGTGGTTTGACTCTGGTGTAAGCCATGCAGCGGTTTGTGAAGTAAGGGATGAATTGAAACCATCTGCACATATGTATCTTGAAGGTAGTGATCAGCATAGAGGTTGGTTCCATAGTTCATTGCTGGAATCTGTTGGTACAAGAGGAGTTGCGCCGTACAAAGAGGTACTCACCCACGGGTTTGTTGTTGATGGTAAAGGTAGAAAGATGTCAAAATCACTGGGTAATGTTGTGAGACCTCAGGAAATTATTGAAAAGTATGGAGCAGAGATTTTAAGATTGTGGGTGGCAGCTGAGGATTATACTGAAGATGTTAGAATTTCTGAAGATATTATTAAAAGATTGGTGGAATCTTACAGAAAAATAAGGAATACGGCAAGATATCTATTGGGAAACCTTTACGATTTCAGTCAGGATAAAGACTCAGTTCACTTTGATAAACTTATGGAGCTTGATAAGTATATCTTGTATAAATGGCAATTGGTGAAAGATCGTATATACAGGGCAAATCAAAACTATCAATTTCATATTTTTTATCATACTCTAATTAATTTTTGTATTAATGATCTATCTGCTTTTTATCTGGATATTATAAAAGATAGGGTTTATTCTTATAAGGCTGATTCTTATCGAAGAAGATCTGCTCAGACTGCAATGTTTCAGCTTTTAAAAGAGATAGCCATTGTTATGTCACCTATACTATCATTTACTGCTGATGAAATATGGGAATACATGCCTAACTTTACAGGTAAAAAAGAGTTTGTTTTTCTTGAAATTTTTCCTCCTGTGATAAAAGTTGATGATAATTTGTTGAAAAAGATTGATAGAATTATAGAGATTAAAAAAGAGGTAAATAAGGCAATTGAGATAGCAAGAAATGAAAAGATAGTTGGACATCCTCTGGATGCAAAAGTAGAACTTTATGTCGATGAAAGCGACTTAGCTATTTGCAAGATTGATGAAGGTTTGGAAAAGGTGTTTATTGTATCGGAGTTGTATCTTTACAGTATCGGTAATTCACCGTCAGATCTTTATACTTCTGATGATGGTAATATTAAGGTTAAAGTTTCCGCATCAAAACTACCTAAATGTGAAAGATGTTGGGTTCATTCAGAAACTATTGGTGAAAGTAGAGAACATCCAACTTTGTGTAGAAAATGCGTAGAAAATTTATAGTTTTGGATTGTAGGATGGGTCTTAATATATTTTTAATTATAGTTATAATTGTCGTCGATCAGTGGACAAAAAAAGTGGTTGTAGGTAGCTTTAATTTATACGATAGTGTTGCTGTCATTGATGGCTTTTTTAACATTACGTATGTCCTGAACCCTGGTGCTGCTTTTGGTTTTCTGGCTAAGATGAGTGATCAGTATAGGGTTGCTTTTTTTGTTGGGGTAACAATTATTGCGATAGCAATCGTTGTATACCTTTTAATAAAAGAGAAAACTATTGTATTACGCCGATATGCATATTCACTTATTTTTGCCGGGGCTGTAGGGAACCTAATAGACCGCATTACTGTAGGTAAGGTTATAGACTTTTTGGATTTTTACGTTGGAAAATATCATTGGCCTGCCTTTAATGTGGCAGATATCTCAATTACCATTGGTGTAGGGCTTCTCATTCTTGATATGTTGTTAGAAAAGAAAAAGGTATCGATTAATGCATCTCAAGATATAAAGAACATTGGATAAATTGTAGGGAGGTACGAGTATGATTATAATGCCAAAGAGGGCACTAATAAGTGTTTCCAAAAAAGATGGCCTTGTTGATTTTGCGAGATTTTTAGTTGACAAAGGTGTGGAAATTCTCTCCACGGGAGGTACTTATAAATTACTAAAAGAGAATAGTATTTCAGTTGTAGAAATTTCCGCGTTTACAGGTTTTCCAGAGATGCTTGATGGGAGGGTAAAAACGTTACATCCTAAAGTTCATGCTGGTATCTTAAACATCAGAGATAACAAAAATCATAGAGAAACTATGGCCAGCCATAATTTAGAAGACATAGATATGGTTGTGGTGAATCTATACCCTTTTGAAGAAACTATTTCCAAAGAAAACGTCAGTCTGGATGAAGCGATAGAAAATATAGATATAGGCGGCCCTTCGATGATTAGAAGTGCAGCTAAAAATTTCAAATTTGTTACAGTGGTTACAGACCCAGAAGATTATAGTAGAATTATAAATGAGATAAATGTTAAAGGTGGTGTATCATACGATACAAGGATAGATCTTGCCAGAAAAGCCTATTCTCTCACAGCATTTTATGATAGTATGATTTCTAATTACTTTAACAAACTTCTTGGGGTAAAATTTCCTGAGTATGCAACTGTGTCAGGTAGACTCAAAGAGATTATGAGATATGGTGAAAACCCTCACCAGGGTTCGGCATTTTATGTACATCCACTCATAAAAGAGGTATCTGTATCCAGATCAAAACAATTGCAAGGAAAGGAGCTGTCATTTAATAACATCGTTGATATTAATTCTGCATTTGAACTTCTAAAGGAGTTTGATGAACCTGCTGTGGTTATCGTAAAACACAATAATCCTTGTGGAGTTGCCATAGGGAAAGAACTACTGGAGGCTTATCTACTGGCTCTTGAGTGTGATCCCGTCAGTGCTTTTGGTGGAATAGTTGCGTTGAATAGGACAGTAGACAGATCTGTTGCAGAAGAGATGAAAAAACTATTTTTAGAGGTTATTATTGCCCCCTCTTTTGATAACGAAGCTACTCAGATACTGGCTGAAAAGAAAAATTTAAGATTAATAGAGACGGGGGAAATTACAAAATATAGGGATCCAGAACTTGATCTTAAAAAAGTAGTAGGCGGTTTTTTACTTCAGGATAGGGATCTACACCAGTTGGATGATATAAGAAGTTTACATGTACCCACAAAGAGAAAACCAACAGATTTTGAATACAAAGCCCTTGATTTTGCATGGAAGGTAGTAAAGCATGTTAAATCAAATGCAATAGTTTATGCGAATGATAGGCAGACCATTGGTATTGGTGCCGGGCAGATGAGTAGGGTGGATTCAAGTAAGATAGCTGCATTGAAGGCAAGAAAACCTATAAATGGGCTTGCTATGGCTTCTGATGCTTTCTTTCCCTTTAGGGATAGTATAGATGAGGCAGCGGAAAGGGGTATTAAAGCTATTATTCAACCCGGTGGTTCCATAAGAGATGAAGAAGTCATAAAAGCTTGTGATGAACATGACATTGCTATGGTTTTTACAGGGATAAGACATTTCAAACATTAAAAATATAAAGGTGAATATATGAAAGTTCTTGTAATCGGAAGTGGTGGAAGGGAACATGCAATTGCCTGGAAATTATCTGAAAGTCCAAAGGTTAGCAAGGTATATTGTGCACCGGGAAATGGTGGCACTGCAAATGAAAAAAAATGTGAGAACGTAGATATAAAACCTTTAGATTTTGAAAGATTGGCAAACTTTGTTAAAGAAAATGATGTCTATTTTACAATTGTTGGCCCAGAGGAGCCGCTTGCAAAAGGGGTATCGGATTATTTTGAAAAAAGAGGATTAAAAATATTTGGTCCAAAAAAAGATGGGGCTTTCCTTGAAGCGAGCAAGGCTTTTGCAAAAGAAATTATGGTTTCTGCTGGTATTCCCACTGCTTACCATAGAGAATTCGATAATTTTGAAGAGGCTTTAAAATTTTTGAAAGAGAAAGGGGTACCCATTGTTATAAAAGCTGATGGTCTTGCCGCAGGCAAAGGCGTCACCGTTGCACATAATTTTGAGGATGCTGAAAATGCATTGAAAGAGATCTTTATCGATAAATTATTTGGTGAGGCTGGAAATAGGGTTGTAATTGAGGAGTTTTTGACAGGTGAAGAGGCTTCATTTATAGCTATTACTGATGGTAATAATATTCTCCCTTTTGCTTCCAGCCAGGATCATAAAACAGTTTACGACAATGATACAGGTCCAAATACCGGTGGTATGGGGGCTTACTCACCTGCTCCGATTGTGGATCAAAGCGTTTATGAAAAAGTTATGAATAAAGTTATGTATCCTCTCCTCAATGAATTACAGAAAAGAAAGATAGATTATAAAGGATTTATATATGCTGGGCTTATGATAGATAATGGTGAGCCGAAGGTTCTTGAGTTTAACTGTAGACTTGGTGATCCGGAAACGCAACCATTACTATTTAGAATGAAATCAGACTTTTTTGAATTGATAGATTGTGCTATTAATGGCGATCTTGATGAATTTGATATTACTTGGTACGATGAATATTCTGTTGGGGTTGTAATGGCCTCGGGGGGCTATCCCAAAGAGTATGAAAAAGGATTTAAAATAACAGGTCTCGAATCTGTATCCAGCGATGTCAAGGTATTTCATGCCGGGACTAAATTTCAGAATGGTGAATTTATAACCGATGGTGGTAGAGTATTATGTGTAACCGCCCGAGCAGCTGATCTCAAAACGGCAATTGATAAAGTTTATAAAGAAGTTTCTAAAATTAATTTTAATAAATGCCACTATAGGAGAGATATAGGATTAAAGGGATTGATAAAAAACAATCGATAGGTATTACTCTAACTGTGGATGCTTTTTTGGAGTTAATCTGGTGAGGTTAGCAATTTTAATAAGGGTTTATAATAGGATTAATGATTTATCGGCTAATCTAAAAGTCATTAGAGAATTATGGAAAAAATTCAATAATGCATTTGTTATAGTCGCATTTAATGGTAAAAGTGATGGTTACGAATTACCTGAGATTGTATTCAAATATGCAGACAAAGTCCTCCAATATGAAAATAACTCAGGTCATTTAAAAGGTAACTCTCAACTGATATTAGAATCATATAACTATATACCTGAAGATACGGAATTCCTTGTCATTCTAGAGGCTGACACATGGTTGTTAGATGACTCTTTAATATCTAAGTATCTAAATATTATGGACAATAGAGATATTGCATGGTGTAGTAGCGAATGGAGAAATTTAACCTACTCTTTAGGTATAGATTTTGCAATACTTAATTTCAATCTTTTAAAGGGCTTTTATAAAGATCTTTTTAATTTTGATAAAAATCCAGAAGAGTGGGTGGCAGATTTTTTAATCCAAAAAGGTTTAAAATTCTCATATATAAGAGAACTTATGCCTGTCCATATCCCTAAAATATTAAGCTCTTTTTTTAGGTTAAAAGATAGAAGATTGCATATTTTTTTAAAAGGCAAGATGATTACACATCATATTGAGTGTTTAAAAAATGGTATTGAAGATAAATATGCCATTGCAAACTGTATAATTAATTCTCAATTTTTCTATACATCGGTCAAGAAAAACTGTTTTATTATGAAGATATTTTACTTTTTTCTTCCATATTTACTTATGGTTACACCTCAAAGTAGCTGGTTTAAAAGTAAAAAACATATTTTTTTAAGATATATCTGATATATATTCGTAAGTTAAAAATATTTAAGGAGTATAAATGAAAAGTTTTTTTCAAATTTACATGGAAAAATATCATATACATAATTGGTTGATATTTTTGGGGTTATCTGGCTTTATAAATATCAAATACTTTTCCATGACGACACTATTAATTTTATCCATTCTGGGTATTTTTGTTTTGATTTCATTTAGAAAAGATCTAGTATTGCACAGAGAAGACAAGGTATTTATAATATTAATGTTTTTACTCCCAACTGCTTTTTTTCTCAATATGCTTTTCTTTGGATTTGTTCCACATCATTTAGATAGACCATTTAGGATGTTTTTGGGAGTGTTTGCTTTTTTGTTATTGGAAATTTATGGTGTTTCAAAAAGATTGATATTTATCGCTTTAATAGTTTGCTTAGTATACGCTTCTTGTCTATCTTACTATAAAATTGTAATTTTAAATGAGCCGAGAGCCCATAGTTTTATTAATCCTATACCTTTTGGTAACTTTGCACTTTTGTTGGGATTAATTGGTTTATCATATATATATCTTAATAATAAACTATCAAAATGGAATAAGATAGCCTTAGGATTTATTATTTTTAGTCTGTCTTTATGGGTTTCCATTGCATCTGGTACAAGGGGTGGTTGGGTGGTCTTACCTATTTTGATTTTCATTTTGACATTCATATTCAATTTTATCAAAAATATACACAGAATTATTATAATTTTGTTATTATGTGTTATATTTATAATGTCTTACTTTACATCAGACTTTATAAAAAATAAAATAAACATAGCAATTGAGGAAATGAATCTTTACCTGAACACAGAACAAAAAGCTGATATGTTCTTAGGTAGTTTTGGTACAAGATTAGAGATGTGGAGATACGGATTAAAATTATTTGTCGAGAGTCCAGTCTTTGGTCAAGGTTTTGTTGGATTTGATAAAAGATTAAAGAAAGATGTCGAAAATAAAAAGGTAAATAAAGAATTATTAAACCACGGCCATCTTCATAATGATATAATAAATATTATGGCCAAGCAGGGGCTTGTGGGTTTAGCTGTATATCTTGTTTTTTATATGATGCTTTTTCAGTATTTTTTTAAAAGGATGAAGAACAGAAAACTAACAGAAGATGTGAGATTTTTTGCCACGGTAGGTGGTCTAACTGTTGCAGGGATGTTTCTTTTCTCTCTTTCAGATTCAATGTTTGGTACTGCAGCTGGTATTACAAATTATGTATTTTTGATAACACTGGCGGCCGGTGGCATGAGATATTATGAAAAACTTTTGAAAAAAGAGGTTATTTATGGACAATAGGCCTTATACGGTTGTTTTTCAGCATGATCTCGGTATAGGTGATTTGATATTTAGACTACCATACATTGAAGCAGTGGCAAAACAAAGTAGAAATAACAGGGTGGTACTCATTGCAAGGCCCACCTGCAGACCGATGGATATTCTAAGAAATGTTGAGTATATTGAAGAGATAATAATTTATGATAGATGGAGAAAAGAGGATAACAAAGGTGAACATAGAGGTTTCTCTGGATTTCTTAAACTTCTGAAGATTGTAAAAGCTAAAAAATTCGATAGAATAGTTATTTTCTCAGATAGAATCAGGTACGGTTTGCTTGCATTCTTGGCTGGTATACCGATAAGAATAGGTTATGGTGGTTTTGGGTGGAACTGGCCTCAACGGTTTTTTTTAAATCGCAAGCCCTATATAAAAAAATACGATGGGCCATGTATTACAAATTATGAATGGGCTACAGAGCTATCAATTAAACATGGTTTTACGGATAAAAGATTGGTTCCGCGTCTTAAAATACCGATAGAATTGATTGAAAAACATAAAGATATAACTAATGGATTGCCTGATAAAAATATTGTTGTGGCGGTTGGGGCTTCTGTTAAGCATAAAGATTGGGGTGTGGAAAATTTTACCCAACTGGCAATTCGTTTATTAGAAACTGGATATGGTGTTATTTTTATAGGTGGTAAATCTGAAGAAGGTATTTTGAAAAATATATATGAAAAAATACCTGATGTATTAAGGATACATTTAAAAACGTTGATGCCAGAATCTGTTATGGATAGTGCTGCAATTATAAAACATTGTGACGTTTGTTTGGGTAATGACACAGGTATTGTTTACGTTGCCGCCGCCACTGAATCCAAAACATTGGTTTTAATTGGAAATAGACCTATACCATGTCACGATTCAGATATCAGATATATTACAGCAGAATCTATATCAGCTATTACTGTAGATAAAGTTTACAACGATTTAGTAGATATGATAAAATGAAAAAGATTTTACTTATTAGATTATCTGCCATAGGTGATATTGTATTTGCCACAACTATGCTTAAACCTTTGAAGGAATCTGGTAAAGTTAAAATTTACTGGCTGGTAAATAGCCCATTATCATCAATTTTATACGGCAATGTTTATATCGACGAAATAATCTCTTTGCCGGTAGATAGGTGGAAATGGTTATTTAAAAAATTAAAATTTGTTACCCTGATAATAGAAATTTTACAGTTTGTTAGAAAGTTGAACAAATATCAGTTTGATATCTCTATCGATTTACATGGTATTTTAAAAGGTTCCATCTGGGCATTCTTATCTGGTTCTAAGGAAAAGATAGGCCTTGGTAAGAAGGAGTTTAATTGGATTTTTTTGGATAAAGTATATCCCAGGGGAGGGGATGTAAGTTTTTTTGCTTCTGAATACTTATATCTTGCAGAGTTACTTGGATGTGAAATTACGGATAAAAAACCGTTTTTATCTGTACCCCAGGAGACAAAAAATAATGTTAAGCAGAATTTAATGTCAAATGTTAAGGATAAATTTTTTGTGATAGCACCCTTTACCACAAGACCACAAAAACACTGGATTGAAATCTACTGGCAGGAACTTTTAAAAAGGATATTATCAGATTACCCGGATAACGATATTATTATTTTAGGTGGCAAAAATGATTATGATGCTGCTGAAAGATTGGTTGTACATGAAAATGTAAAAAACTTTTCAGGAAAAACAAAACTTGATGAAGCAATGGCAATAATATATTTATCTGTTGGAATCATAGGTGTGGATACTGGGCTAACACATATGGGAACTGCATTTGAAAAAAACACCATAGCTATTTTTGGCTCGACGGTTCCGTATTTGACAACTGCCAATCCTAAAACAAAAGTTTTATACGCAGGGCTTCCCTGTTCCCCTTGCAAAAGAAATCCCACCTGTAACAATAGATTTGATTGTATGCATGCCATAACTTCAGAAATGGTTTATAAAGAATTTACTAAATTGGTTGATTTGTGAATATGAAGATTTTACACATAGAAGCTGGAAGAAATCTTTATGGTGGAGCTAAACAGGTATTGTATCTTTTGGAAGGCTTGCAGAAAGAGGGTTTTGAGAATATACTTATAACTCCCACCGGAAGTGCCATATCTAAATATGCTACAATTTATTCAAAAGTATATGAAATAGGCTTTTTAGGTGATATGGATATTACATTTCCCTTCAGATTAAATAAGATTATTAAAAGAGAGCAACCAGATCTGGTACATGTGCATAGTAGAAAAGGTGTGGATTTCTGGGGTGGAATGGTTGCAAGATTAAACGGTTTACCTTCGATTTGTACCAGAAGGGTAGATAATCTAGAAATTAAATTTTTAGCTAAATTCAAGTATTATTTTTACGATTACATTGTGGCTATTTCTGATGGTATTAAAAAAGTTTTGTCGAATGTTATTACAGATGAGTCCAAATTAAAAACCATCAGAAGTGTCATTGATCCTTCACCATTTAGGGATACAGAGTCAAAAGAGAAATTTTTGGCTGAATTTGGTTTAACCAATTCTGATATAGTAATAGGTGTAATAGCTCAGCTTATTGAACGTAAGGGGCATAGATACCTTATCAATATAATGCCAGAGATAATCAAAGAGTTCCCTAACGTTAAAGTAATCTTTTTTGGGAAAGGTGCAATTGAAAATAAACTCAAAAAAATGATAAAAGATTTAGGTTTAACAGTGTATTTCATTTTTGCTGGTTTTCGAGAAGATATTGAAAAGTGGATAGGTTTACTCGATATTGTGGTCCATCCAGCCGATATGGAAGGTTTAGGAATTTCTTTGATTCAAGCTTCGGCTGCAGGAGTTCCTATTATTGCAAGTAATGTTGGTGGTATTCCTGAGATAGTGAAGGACGGTATAAACGGTTTTCTCATAGAAAAAGGTGATGAAAAAGGATTGTATAGCAGACTCTTAACTCTTTTGAATAATAAATCACTCAGAGAAGATTTTGGTAAAAACGGCATGAAGATTGTTGATTCGGAGTTTTCTGTGGATAGCATGGTGAGAGAATACATACATTTGTATAATAATTTGAAAAAAGAGCCTATTTAAACCAGGGTATAACGTTATGATTATTATATTTCTATTCCTGTACAATCTGTTATTTTTGGCAATTTTACCTTTTTTGTTTCTGAGCTTGATCTTCAAAGGTTTTAAAAATATAGAATACCTAAAAAGATGGAATGAAAGGTTAGGGTTCGTAAAAAGATTGCCTCCTAAGAGAAGGGTATGGATTCATGCTTTATCGCTGGGGGAAGTAAATGCCGCTACACCTCTAATTAGAAGATTACAATCCTCATATCCGGATTACGATATACTTGTGACCACTACAACTCCAACAGGATCAGCCCAGGTGCAGAAAAATTTTGGTGGAAGTATAGAACATTTTTACCTACCATACGATTTTGCACCTTTAGTAGATATTTTTTTGATAAATACAAAACCCACCATTGGAATTATCATTGAAACAGAAATCTGGCCAAATCTCATAAATCTTTCCTATAAACATGCAATAAAGCTATTCCTCGTCAATGGAAGACTTTCCGAAAAATCTTTAAAAAGATATCTTATTGTAAAGCCTATATTTCTTAATTTGTTGAATAGATTTGCAATACTATTCGTTAGAGATAATTCTGATGCTTTTAGATTCAAACAACTGGGGGTAAATGAGGAAAAGATTGAGGTTGCAGGTAATATAAAGTTTGATATGAAGATTGATGAGAGGATATATGAAAAATCTGCTAAATTAAAAGATACGTTATCTGGAAAGTTTGTTTGGGTATGTGGTAGTACTCATGCAGGGGAAGAGGAGATTATTTTAAAGATATTTTCAAAATTGAAGGATGAATTTAAAAACTTATTTTTAATTATAGCTCCAAGAGACCCTTTAAGATCGAGAGAAATTTCAAAACTTGCTGATAAATATAAATTAAAATCGATACATAGGACAAAATGGGAACCAAACAGTAATCAACAGTTTGATCTTTTGATTGTAGATACTTTAGGAGAACTTTTACTTTTTTATTCTTTAGGTCATCTATCTTTTATCGGTGGTAGTCTGGTACCAAAGGGTGGGCATAATCCTCTTGAGCCTATATCTTTAGGAGTCCCCACCATAGCCGGTAAATTTGTTTATAATTTTTCAGAACTCTATGAGGTATTACAAAAAGAAGAGATCGTTCAGCTTGTGAATAATTCTGATGAGCTTTATTCAGTTGTTAAAAGCATTATTTCAAACCCTGATAAAAGGGGTTTGATGTCGGAAAATGGGATTAACTATATGAAAAAAAATAAAGGTGCTATAGATACAATTATAAAGAAGTTAAAAGGATAAAGTTTTATATTAGTTTACAAAATATTAAATGACATACCTTTGAATTTTAGATTTTCTTCTTTAAACAAAAAAAGTATTTGAATTTTTTTTTTAAATGTATTATAAGCCATTAATCTAATATGTATGGGAGGTATAAAGTGAACAAAAAAGATTTGATTGAAAAAATTGCAGCAAAAGCTGGCCTTAAAAAAGTAGAGGCTGAGAAGGCTCTTGAGGCTTTCGAAGAAGCAGTAGTTGAAGCGCTCAAAAGTGGAGACAAAGTTACTCTCGTAGGATTCGGTACTTTTTCTGTTTACGAAAGAAAAGCTAGAACCGGCAGAAATCCTCAAACTGGGAAAGAGATTAAGATCCCAGCTAAAAAAGCACCAAAATTTACTCCTGGAAAGTTATTTAAAGATTCAGTTAAGTAGTATAATTTATAGGGGGCTTTCTTTTTAAAAGGCCCCTTTTTCTGATCGAAGTGAACAAATCGTATATATCAAAAAAAATCAGGAACTTGAGGAAGTCTCAAGGTATTACCCTTGAGCAATTAGCTAAAGCCATTGGTAAAACTAAGAGTTATGTCTCAATGCTTGAAAATGAAAAAGCCATACCGTCTCTTTCTACATTAAAAGAAATTGTTTCTTTTTTTAATATGACTATTGCAGATTTTTTCGAGGAATCTGACCAAAAATCAGATTTCAACAAAGAGGTCTTTAATTTCAGTTCCGATGCTGAATTAATATACTCTAAAAAAAACGAATTCAATCTTTATCTTCTACATAAGAATAAAAGTTTTAAAATGAAAACGTATATTGTGGAGCTTTTTCCTGAAGGTGGGTATTCACAATCTTTAAAGCATGAAGGTGAGGAGCAGGGGTATATTCTCCAGGGTAGGGTAGAACTAATAATTGACGAAAAATCTTACGAACTTTCATCCGGGCAATATTTTTACTTTGATTCATCAAAAAGTCATAGGGTGAGAAATCTGGATAATGAGATCTCCAGGATCTTCTGGATTTATTTACCAAAATAGTTTTATTGTTTTAAATATTTCATCAACGTTGGTTTGAAAGTCGGAGGAAAGTTTTTTTAATCCCATCATATGTCTAAACCATGTGTATTGTCTTTTGGCAAATTGTCGAGTTTTAGTTTGTATATCTTGAATAAGTTTTTCTATTGATGGATATCCATTTTTGATAAAAGATGCAATTTCTCTATATCCTATTGCCTTAAATGAATGATTTTCTGGCGAATAACCAAGGTTTAAAAGGTGATTAACCTCATCTACCCAGCCTTTTTGAAACATCTTTAAAACTCTTTCATCAATACTTTTGTAAAGCTCTTTTCTATCTTTTTCTATGATGAATATTTCATAATCAAATCTTGGATATCTATGGAAATTTCTATGGGCTTCAGTTACTGTCATACCTGTAGTTTCCATAATTTCAAATGCCCTGGTAATCTTATTTTTATCTTTTTTTGATATCTTTTTGGCATATTCAGCATCTTTCAAAATAAGTTGATGGTAAAAATAATCAATACCTTTATCCTCCATATCGTTTAGAATTTGTTGTCTTAATTCTTTATCCACTTTGGGGGATTTAAAAATCCCTTTTGTCAATACTTCAACGTAGAGACCAGTGCCACCAACTACGAGGGGGATTTTATTCCTTTTTAGAATATCTTCTATGATAGTTTCTGTTTTTTCAAAAAATATTCCAGCTGAATATACTTCTTCAGGGTTCAAACAATCTATTAGATGATGTTTTATTTTAGCAAGTTCATTTTTGGATGGTTTTCCAGTACCTATATCCATAAATCTATACACCTGAAATGCATCTGCACTGATTATTTCTATGTCGAGTTTTTCGGCTAATTTCAATGATATGTCAGTTTTTCCTGAAGCTGTATAACCGGTAATTATGGGTATCTTCATCTATGAAACTTTTTATATATAGATTCTTTGTTCATCTTAAATATAATAGGCCTTCCGTGGGGGCAGGTGTAAGGGTTTGATGTCTTGAAAAGGTTAGTTACCAATTCTTCCATTTCAAAATATGTTAGGTAATCGCCAGATTTAATGGCATTTTTACACGACATGATGAGGGGGATCTTATCATTTTCTGCTACCTTCAATGAATTTATCTCTTCAATAATATTCTTTAACTCCTCCACCGGATCTCTTTTTAAAAGAGAAGATGGAATAGATGAAATTTTAAGACTATCTTTTCCAAAAAACTCAATCTCAAACCCAAATTTATTTAGTATTTCCATATTTGTGGACAAAATCTCTCTGTCTTCATAAGATACATCCATTATAATTGGCTCATATAATACTATTGATGGGATTGAGTTTTTCAAGTTTTTATATTTTTCGAAAAGTACCCTTTCATGTGCAATATGCTGATCAATAAAAACCAATTCATCTTTGATTTCACAAAGAATAACTGTTTTAAACAATTGTCCAATTATTTTAATTTCTTTATCTGCATCAGAATAATTTGCATAACTTTCGCTTACAGAAATCTCTTTTTCTGAAGATAGGATCTTTTCCAAATCTATATTATATTTTAGTTCTGGGTTTGTTGTTTTATATATTTCATCTTTTTTATCAGCTTCTTGGTTGGATTGAGTAACGTAGGAACTTGATAATGTCAATCTATTCAGCTCTGTCTTGATGCTATCGTATACAAATGAGAATATATCGTTTGAATTAAAAAATTTAACTGCCATCTTGGTGGGGTGAACATTGACGTCCAGATCTTCACCTGATATATTTAAGTTTATAAATGCAAAAGGGTATCTATTTTCTGGTATCAACCTATGGTAGGCATTTATAATCGATTGCATAATCCCAAAATCTTTTATTATTCTTTTATTTACAGAGGTTATTATATAATCTTTTCTGAATTTTTGATTATCTGGTGTGGATAATACCCCCTCAATATTTAGAGTTCCATATCTATTTTTAAATTCGAAAAGGGGGGCTTCATTAAAAATCTTTTTTACTCTATCGATCATACAGTTATCTTTTATAAGATCTAACACCACTTCTCCATCTTTTATAAGTTTTAAGGTAACGTTAAAATTTATAGAAGCAAAGCATTTGATGAATTTTAGAATTTCTCTGTATTCAGAATTTGAATTTTTTAAGAATTTTTTCCTGACAGGTATCTTTTGAAATAGATTTGCCACTTCAACAGTCGTGCCATAGGGTATAGGGGAAGGTTTTATAACAAAGTTTTCACCGAAATTTTTTATGAGAACAAACCCATCATAGCAATCCCTTCTGGAATGTATCTTAAAATCTGAAACAGAGCTGATGGCTGCAAGGGCTTCCCCTCTAAAACCATAGCTATTAATTGAATATATATCTTCAAATCTCTTTATTTTACTTGTGGCGTACCTCTCTATAGTATTGGGAAGGTCATCGGGTAGAATACCTCTGCCATTATCGCTTACTTTTATAAGAGACAGTCCACCATCATTAATCTCAATATCTATTTTATCAGCACCAGCATCGATAGAATTTTCCAGGAGTTCTTTTACCACATTAAAAGGGCGCTCCACCACCTCTCCGGCGGCAATTTTATTTGATATGTCGGAAGGTAATTTTATTATTTCAGATGGCAATTCCTACTCCGCAAATACACCTATGTTTCTAAATTTTTGATACCTCGATTCAAACAGTTCATCCGGTGAGTATTGTTTTAATTCTTTGAAATGTTTTTTCAAAGATTTTTTTACGTTATTAAACGTCCCTTCATGATCTCTGTGGGCACCACCAATAGGTTCTTTAATTATTTCATCAATAACATTGAGAGATTTTAGATCTTGTGCGGTCAGTTTTAGGGCTTCTGCTGCTCTTTTGGAATAAGATGCATCTTTCCATAAAATAGATGCACAACCTTCTGGACTAATAACTGCATAGATCGAGTGTTCAAGCATTAACACCCTGTTACCCATTGCGATTGCAAGTGCCCCACCGCTGCCACCTTCACCGGTGATAACTGTAATGATAGGTACCTTGAGTCCAGCCATTTCAAACAAATTTCTGGCAATAGCTTCAGCCTGTCCCCTTTCTTCGGCTCCTATTCCCGGATATGCCCCGGGTGTATCCACAAATGTGAAAATAGGTCTCTTGAATTTATCAGCCATTCTAAACAATCTTTGGGCTTTCCGATAACCCTCTGGGTTAGGCATTCCAAAATTTCTCATAATGTTTTCTTTGGTATTTCTACCTTTTTGATGACCTATTACTACGCATGGTTCACCATCAAATTTTGCAATACCCCCCACTATAGCAGAATCATCCATGTATAATCTATCACCATGTAATTCCACGAAGTCTTCAAAGAGTGCTGCTATATAGTCCAATGTGTATGGCCTATTTGGATGCCTTGCCACAAGTACCTTCTGGGCAGGTGTAAGATTTCTGTATACGTTAGTTTTCACTTTCTGGATTCTTTCTTCCAATTTTGCTATTTTATCTTCTATATCTTTGTCTACTACTTCAGAAATAGACTTAAGCTCTTCTAATTTTTTTTCCAATTCATAAATAGGTACTTCAAACTCAAGTGGTTGTATTGCCATAATACACCTCTAACATTATTTTAATAGGGTAAAACCTTTATCTATTAATTGAGTATTATAACCTTCTACTTTTCTACCATTTATAAATATAATTGGGGTGGAGTTTACCCCTAATTGTTCTGCGTACTTCATTTGAGCATTTATTCTATCGGAGATCTCTTTTGAATTTACAAGCTTTTCAAATTCCATTTTTTTACCAGATAAATTTGCAAATGTTTCTATTATTCTATTGTCATCCATATTATCGTATTTTCCAGAGTATAGCTGATCCATAAAATTTTTACCAAGTGCCATCCCCGCTTCAAAGATCTTTGCATAGAGCATAGCTTTTTTATGTATTGAAAGAGGGTAATTAAGCATATATATGGCAATATCTTTTTTATTAACTGAATTGAGCTTTGATTCTAAATATTCGTTGGCTTTTCTGCAGAAAGGGCATTCGAAGTCTGAAACTTTAACTATTACATTTTTAGCATTTTTATTTCCATAAAATAAGGTAAGCTTTGAGGTATCGATATTTGTTATATCATAAGAAAAAATCATATCTTTCAATATGCTATAACTTTTAGATATGTCTATTAGATCTGGAATCAAAACATTGCCATTCGTAAGTAGAAATTGATCTACTTTTTTATTATTCCTTTTATCAGTTATTACAGCTTTTACGAGATAATACCCTTTTAAATCCTCCACCTCTTTAATTATAGTTACCTCAATGTTGAGATCTTTAATACCTCTTTTTTCAAAATTTTGGATAAGATTTTTTTCAAGAGTTGTTTTAATGTTTGAAGCAAAAACGTTGATAGATATCAAACAAAACAAAATAATTTTAATATACCTCATCTCTGTATCTCCCTTTTATATTATTTAATATTCACCTTTTTCTGGGACTATGCAAATAAATTGTATATCTGAATTCCTATCTGCCATAAATTGATGCTCTACATTATTTGGTATATAAGCTATAGATCCAGTTTTTACGTTGTGTAATTCACCATTGAGATAAAGAGTACCTTCACCTGATAAAATGTAATTTATGTGAGGCCAATCGTGGGTGTGTCTGGGGGTATATCCTCCATTCTTTACAGTAAAAACCCTAAGAACATAGTCTTTCCAACCTTCATTTTTACCAATTGCTACCTGTTTTACAACGTTTTTAATATTGTTGTCATTATAAAAAACATGTTCTAAATCAGAGATATGACCTACAAACATATCATTCACCTCTATAAATAATTATCTTTACTATAAATGATCTTATAAAAAAAAGCAAATATTAGTTTACAAAATTACTTTGTCATATTAAAATGAATATGGATGGTTAAAAAAGTTCAATGGGGGTTTTTATGGATAAAGAGAGATACCTGAACAGTTTTGAATTTGAGGAGAGGGAGTATTTTTTTTACGACATTAATAAGCTTTCAAAAGATGGGTTTGACATAAAAAAAATGCCGTATTCCATAAAGATATTGGTGGAAAATATTCTAAGGAACATAGGGGATGGTAAGGTAAATGAAAAAGATTTGAAAAATATTGCCGGCTGGAGTAAAAAACAACCTGTTCCAATTGAAATTCCATACAAACCTGTTAGAGTTCTGATGCAGGATTTTACAGGTGTGCCTGCAGTGGTTGATCTTGCAGCAATGAGGGATGCAATGGTGGAGCTTGGTAAAAATCCTGAAAAGATAAATCCTTTGGTGCCCGTTGACCTTATTGTGGATCACTCCGTTCAGGTGGATTATTATGGTACTGAAGATAACATATTAAAAAATGTTGCTCTTGAATACAAAAGAAATGAAGAGAGGTACAAACTTCTAAAATGGGCACAAAAATCATTTTATAATTTCAGAGTGGTACCCCCCAATTCTGGAATTTGCCATCAGGTAAATCTTGAATATTTAGCTAAAGTAGTTTGTATAGATGATAGAAAAGATAAAAAAATTCTGTATCCTGACACCTGTATAGGTACTGATTCCCATACACCTATGGTTAATGGCATAGGTGTAATGGGTTGGGGTGTTGGTGGGATCGAAGCTGAGGCAGTTATGCTGGGACAACCATATTATATGCCAATTCCTGAAGTTATTGGTGTAAAGATGATTGGGGAGTTGAATGAAGGTGTTACCGCTACTGATTTAATTTTGACCATCACAGAAAAATTGAGAAAATATGGAGTTGTGGATAAATTTGTTGAGTATTTTGGCCCAGGGATAAAAACTTTATCAATACCCGATAGGGCTACTATATCAAATATGACTCCTGAATTTGGTGCAACTTTAGGGATATTTCCGATTGACAGAAAGACCATCGAATATTTGAGAATGACAAATAGGGATAGATATGCGGATATTTTGGAGGTATATGCCAAAAAGGCTGGTATTTTCTACACAGGTCAAGAAAAAGTAGAATATACAGACGTTTTAGAAATAGATTTAAATTCAATAGAACCTTCAATCGCTGGCCCATCCAGACCTCAGGATAGAATATCATTGAGTCAGGTAAAAAGTAGTTTGCAGAATTTAAAAGCTGATAATTTTGTAAATATTGAAATCGATCAAAACTCAGTAAGAATTAAAGATGGTAGTGTGGTAATTGCAGCTATTACTTCCTGCACAAATACATCAAATCCATTTGTTATTATTGGTGCTGGATTATTAGCCAAAAATGCTGTTAAAAAAGGTTTAAAAGTAAAGCCTTACGTAAAAACATCCTTTGCTCCAGGATCAAAAGTGGTGGAATCTTATTTAAAAAAATCTGGATTAATGCCTTATCTGGAGGCATTGGGATTTCACATAACGGCGTATGGCTGTACTACATGCATTGGTAATAGTGGTCCGATTTTACCTCAAATAGAAGAGGCTATCATAAAGAATAATTTAAATGTAGCTGCCGTTCTTTCCGGCAATAGAAACTTTGAGGCAAGGATTCATCAGCTTGTCAGATCTAATTTTTTAGCCAGTCCTATGTTAGTAGTAGCATATGCTCTTGCGGGAAAGATAGATATAGATTTTAAAAATGAACCTTTGGGTTACACTCCTTATGGCGAAAATGTTATGTTAAAAGACATCTGGCCATCTTCAGAAGAGATCTATGAAATTATCAATGATACATTCACAAAATCTGATTTTAAAAGAGATTATGGAAAAATTTTTGATGGTGATCTTTTCTGGCAGAGGATGAATATTAAAGTTGACAAAACTTACAATTGGCAGGAAAAATCTACATATATAAAAAAACCGCCATATTTTGATAATTTTGTAAAAGAACCTGGAAAAATTATTGATATTACTAATGCAAGAATCCTACTGTTACTTGGGGATTCTATAACTACAGATCATATATCACCAGCTGGAGAGATTGATCCCGATTATCCTGCTGGTAGATATCTTATTTCAAAAGAAGTTAAGGAGGAAGATTTTAATTCTTACGGATCCAGAAGGGGTAATCATGAGGTTATGATTAGGGGTACCTTTGGTAATATAAGGATTAAAAATAAGATGGTGAATAAAGAAGGTTCTTTTACGATAAAATATCCAGAAAACGAAGAAATGTTCATATTCGATGCTGCTATGAAATATCAGATCGAAAATACCCCTTTAGTTGTATTTGCCGGTAAAGAATACGGTACCGGTTCTTCAAGGGATTGGGCCGCAAAAGGTACATCACTTTTGGGTATAAAAGCTGTTATAGCGGAATCCTTTGAAAGGATACACAAAAGTAATCTGGTAGGTATGGGTGTTTTGCCATTACAATTTAAAGATGGAGAAAGTTGGCCAAAACATGGGATTAAAGGGGATGAAATTGTAAATATCTTTGGGTTAGAAAATCTATCCCCCAGAAAAGATATAAGAATAGAATTATTAAAACCAGATGGAGAAAAGAGAGAATTTTTAGTGACTTTAAGGCTCGATACTGAAGTGGAGGTGGAATATTACATCAATGGAGGTATATTACCTTATGTACTTAGAAGATTTATGTGATGTTGGAGTAAAAAATGGGATTTGAAAAAGTTAAAGTAAATATTGTAAATGGTAGAATATCCATTAGTAAGGTTTACGAAGAGTTTTACAATCAATTAGATGATTCCACCGGTACAATTCTGATACATCATGGCAAAGCCAAGTTTCCTGGAAAACATTTTGAAAACTATTCTAAAATAGAATTGACATTAAAAAATGATAATTCTCAAGAAATTTTACAAAAAAAGACTGAAGAAATTTTTAATACCTATAATTTAAATAAACTACATATTTATCATTCTCTTGGCACACTGAATAAAAATGATCCAATTTTATTTTTAGCAGTTGAAGCCAAAGATAGGGATTCCGCATTCAGATCTGTAAGAGAGATTTTGGAATTTATAAAGAAAGACGAATTAATAGAGCTAAAGGAATTATAACTTTTCTTATATGAGTAACTATAAAATGCCGGAGGGGGGACTCGAACCCCCACGGGTGATTAGCCCACCGGATTTTGAGTCCGGCGCGTCTACCAATTCCACCACTCCGGCAACGTTTGGGAAGATTACAAAAAAATAGTTTCCTTGTCAATATGCAAAATTAGAATATTATTTTAAAAAAAATAAAAAAGTTGTTTTTTCCAAAATAATGCAGTATAATTTTTCTATGGAGGTGTAGTATGATTTTTAGAACATTATTACTTTTAACCGGGCTATTATTCATTTTTTCATGTGCTCCAGATCCTTTTAAAGAGAGTTTCGAGAATGCTAAAAATTTAGTCAGCCAGAACAGGCTGGAGGAAGCTTATTCAATCTACAAAGATCTGTGTCAGAAAGTCCCTGAAAACAAAGAATATTGCCAGGAGTATAACAAAATAAGCAGATTAATATTTGATAGTAAATTTAAAAAAATTAATAGCGATATAACTTCTGTTAAATCAAAAATGCCTTTAATACCTATTCCACTTGTGATGAAATTTGAAGATGATACAAAAAAACTTTATGAATACAATATAGATACAGAAGAAGTTAACAAACTTGCTGCACAGATAGCAAATGAGAAAAAATTATCAATCAATAAAAAAGAGTCCGTTTTTGCTCAGGCTGAGCAGTTTTTGAAGAATAAGGAGTATAGCAAAGCCATAAGTTTATTAAAAGAGAATTCTTATCTTGACCAGTCAATATTTGATATCAAGACAAATGAATATAAGAATGCTGCAATTGGTGCTATGTATCCGGAAATATTAAAATTGGTTGAACAGGAAGAATGGAAAAAAGCACACCCTCTAATTAACCAGGTGTATGAAATAGACAAAGATTACCAGAATATATCAAGTTTAAAAGATGAAGCTTCACAGAAAGATACAGCCGACTATTACCTCAAAAAAGCAGAAGAAGCTAAAAAAAATAAAAAACTGGATCTTGCAGTAAAGTATTACAATATGGCTATGGAATATCCTGATGATGAAAATAGAGTTAAAGAGCTTTATAATAAAGCCATTGCTGAGTTTTCTGAGCTTTATTTTCAGCTTGGGATAGACTATGCACAGCAGGATTTTGTATGGCAGGCATATGACAATTTCAAAAAGGGATTTGACTTAATGCTTAAAATACCTGTGGAAAAAAGAGGCTTGGTAAAGATACCAAAAAAAGATTTAAACAGATACTATGACAATCTTTACCTTAAAGCTAAAAAAGCTGAGGATGGAGAAAAATTAGGGTTGACCTTTTTATATTACAAATTACTGTTTAACCTGAACCCAGCTTATCCAGACTTAAAAGAAAATATGAAAAAGCTCGAAGAAAAGATATTATCAAGGGCTATAAAGAGCCTTGCTATAATACCTTTTAAAAGTCCAAAAAGTGCCCCTGAAGCTGGTGGGCTTTTCACATCCAATATTATGTTGAGCTTGTATAACGAGCTAAAAGATGATCTAAAAATAATCGAAAGGGAGTCCACTGACGTACTTTTAAAAGAATTTGAGTTGAATCTTGCATCTCAATCTGTCAATAAACCCTCCGGCTTAAAAATAGCAAGTGCTGATTACTTCCTACTGGGAGATGTTTTGGATTATAAAGTGGAGTCATCCATTCAGGAAGGTAAAAAATCTGTAAGGGTAAAAACAAGAGTTGATATGGTGCTAAATCCAGCTTATGAAGATTGGGAAAAATTAGCAGTTAAATTGGAAAAAGAAGGGAAGTCACAGGAAATACCCCCCGCACCATCAAAGTATCTTGAAAAACCAGTATTTGAAGATGTAAAATATAACGTCAAATATTTTAAAAAAGTGGCTGTTTTGAGCGTAAGCTACCGTATAGTCGATGTAAACGGCAAATTGATTCACACAGGCTTAGCTGACATAAAAAAAGAAGCTATAGATGAGTCAAGTGAGGGGGTTGAAATAGGAGAGTTTAAGATACCATTTAAGGTGGCCCAACTTCCAACCGATGCTGAACTTTTGAAAAAAGCACAAAATGAAGCTATAGCAAAAATTAAAGATGAAACAAAAGAGATATTTAAAGATTCAGAAGGTAAATATTTGAAACAGGCAAAAGATCTTGAAAAAGATAATAATATCACGGAATCAATTGAAAAGTATGTTGATGCCATTATGATAATGAAAAGAAAAAAACTACCAACTGATGAACTGGAGCAAAGGATAATGAAATATGTGGATGCTATAGTTAATTAGATAATAAATTTGGTGGATCATATGAAAAAAACGCTACTTTTAAGTATATTATCTGCAATATTCATAGTATCATTGGTTAACTCATCCTATGCTGCTAATCCTCTTGATGCTCTTAAATCTATAACAGATACGGCTGTTGGACTATTTAAAAAGGATAATGTACCCAAAACGGTAGCGGTGTTACCTTTTACTGGTGAAGGGACGGATGAAGATAAAAAAGAGCTAAGAATTACTTTTAATAACCACATAAGCTCAAAAAAATTTGAAAACATAAAACTGGATGAGGTAGACGAAAAGATTGCCATTATTGAAAAAGAAACTGGTAAAAAATGGTCAGACTTAGACAACATCACTTTGGCAAATAAATTAGGTGTGGATGGACTCTTTTATGTTGAGGTTTTGGGAATTGAAAAAGTTTATGCTGGTCTTTATGGTAGTTTATCGATAAAAGTCAAAGCGAGATTAGTTTCATCGGAGAAAGGGGAGATTGTCTGGGAGAAAGAAGATTCTGTTGCTGAAAGAAGTGGTGGAGTACCACTTTCACCATGGGGTGCCATCTCCACTGCAATATCTTCTGCTTTAGTCTTAAGAGATACTGTAAAGATATCCCTAATGGATAAGCTTTTTAGAGAGATGGCCAAAACTATTCCGGAACCGAAGGTTTCTGTCGTGAGAAAGCCCCCTGTTATTTTTTCTGTAATTACAAACGCCAAAGACTCTCCATTTAAGCTTGGTGCAGAGATACTTGTGGCAGTGAAAGGTGAGCCGGGGTGTTTGGCTAAATTTGAAATACCAGATATCGCAAAAGATATACCACTTACTGAAATAGAACCTGGCAACTACGTTGGTAAATACATCGTTAATGAAGGTGATAATGGAAAAAATAAACTGATGAAGGTAGTTTTGTTCAGCCCAAAAACCAAGCTTGAATCAATATATCCAGTTTTTTCTCCTATTGAATTAGACTCAATACCCCCTAAAGAGGTTTCTTCTCTTGTTGCTGAAGGACTCAAAGATAAAGTGAGACTAAGTTGGGAAAAAATGGATGATGTCAAGGATTATTTCATCCAAAGAAGTGAAAGTGGTGATTTTGTTGATATAGGTATCACTCAAGTAAACGAGTATTTTGACGATAAAGCTGTGATTGGTAAAACTTATTATTACAGGGTTTTTGCACGTGATACGGCCGGAAATCTCAGCAAACCCTCAGAAATCAAGTTTTACTATGTTAAAAAAGGTCCTACGGAAATATCTGGCAGTATAGTAGAAAATTCTATATTTTATAAAGATGCAAGCCCTTACATCGTTCGTGGGAATCTATTCATATCAAAAGGGATTGAATTAACTATTGAGTCTGGCGTTTTGATAGTGTTTGATAATAATACAGAATTAAAGATAAACGGCTCTGTTAGACTCAATGGGAATAAAAAAGACCCAATAACCATTAAAGGGTCTAATTACCGACTAATCGTTTCAGATGCCGGTGATAATGCCTTAATTGGAAATAATTTTGTTATTGAAGGTGGTGGTGAGTTTGTGGTTTCAAATAGTGGGGTTTCTTTGAGTGAGGTGGAAATTTCTAATTTTGAAAATGGGCTTGTGGTTGAGAGAAACGGTATTGTTCATGGCGAAAATGTTTCTATAAAAAATTGTAAAACAGGATTGGTAATAAAAGAGGGAACTATCAAAGGAAAATATATTTTTGCAAATAATGATATAGCTGTTAATTACATAAGTGGTAAAATTGCAGAAAAAGGCTTTATATTTCATGAAAATAAATTTTATTTAGAAAGTAAGTCAAGGTTAGTTCTTGATGAAGTACAAATAGAAGATCCCTTAGCAAAAAATTTATTCGATTTTTTAACATCAATAAATAGTAATGTTGATATAGTTAAAATAACACCACTAAATTTATCACTAAAAGAAATAAAATTGAATACAATAGAAGATATAAAAGCTGAAATTATTAAAGCTCTGGAAAAAGCTGATCAGGAAGAGATTAAAAAAAATCTGGGAAAATTGGAATCAATTGCTAAAGGTGAAGATATTAAAAGTTATGAATTTCTTGCTTATTTATATAGTAAATATATTTCTTACGAAAAGAGTATACCTTATATTGAAAAATCTGAATTAAAATTTAAAGAGATTTTAAATGATTACATTAAAAAAGGTAAAAATTCTAATTTTTTGATTAACGTAACAGACATAAAAGTTCCATCTTTACAGGAATCTGAACAACAGGATTTGTTGCTGGTTAAAAGACTCCAAGTGAAAGCTTTAAGAGATTTTTTAGATGTATTCCTCTCTTCTGATAGTTATGACAAACAGATGTTGAAAGAGATTGACAATAAGATTGTTGTGAATGCTTCTAAATATATTCCTGCGGTTTATCAGATTTTAAGAAAATCGAATGATGTAAGCTCTTCTATTTACTTCATATATGCACTTGATCGTCAATCTGTAATAGATGATTTGAAAACTTTTGGTATCATAGGAAAAGAAAATAAAGAAACTAAAATAGCTTTAGTAAGCTGCAATTTTAACAATGTAACAGATGAGATTAGAAAACTAATAAAAAAACATAAGTTTGAATTTGTGGAATTAAAGCATGATATATGTGATATTTCCTATTATTACCCTAAAGCTAAAGAAAATTTGGCAGATCTCTTAATTATGTTTAAATCAGACACAAAACAACTCCCAAGTAAACTGGGTAATAATTTAATATTATTTAGCAGTAATATCGAAATAAAACTGGTGGATGTATTTTTGGAAAAAGATTACTCCACATTCTCAGAAGGTGGTTCATCATTCCACATAAACGAAGAGGAAGGGAAAAAAGATTCGCTTAAAGATGCTTTTAGTAAATTGTCCAATAAGTTTGAAAGAGCGCTTTTATCATTCGAAAGGGATATTTACAGTGACGAACATAGAATTAAAGCAAAGGCTAAGTATTTAAGTGAGAAAACAGAAGAGCCCATTGTTGTATCCATTTTAAAAGCATACAATGTGTTTGTAAATCAATACAAGTCATATGCTGATAATCCAGTATTAGAAATATCCATAAAAAACAATACCGGTAAGCAGATCAGTAACTTAAAATATTCGATTTTTGTAAAAGGTTTCATGGACTTTCCAACGGAGGATAATATAGATAATATAGACTCCGGTAAAATAGCTGTTGCAAAAGTAAGAGCTGTTTTTAACAATAAACTTCTGGAACTGACTGAAAATACAAAAATTCAGGCTGAGATTAAATTAAAATATGTGGTGGATGGAAGCCTAAACGAAACAAAAACTACCGCAGTATTAAACCTTTTTGAAAAAAATGCGTTGGTCTGGGATGATAAGCGTAAACTTTCCACATTTATTACCCCAAGAGATCCAAATATTTTAGATATAAGTAGAATTATAATCAATAATATACCCAAAAAAGGTATTAACAATAATATCTCCGTTGGGCTTGGAGTGTTTGAGTTTTTAAAGACTTATGGAATAAAATATCAACAGGATCCCAATAGCCCTTATTCTACCATCTCAGGAAATGCTGAAACGGTAGATTATGTTCAATATCCCACAGACACTTTGAAGAGAAAGACTGGAGATTGTGACGACCTTGTGGCTCTTCTTTCTTCACTTTTTGAAAGTCTGGGAATAAAAACGGCTTTTATAGATATTCCGGGGCACATATTCTTAATGTTTGATAGTGGTATTAATGCCAGTGAAATTGTTAATTATGGTATGAAAAAGGAAGATTTTATAGATTACAATGGTAGGTTGTATATACCATTAGAAACAACTTTGATTAATGCCAATTTCTTGGATTCATGGAAACAGGGTTTAAATCTTTATAGATCCAATTACAATAAAGGGTTAAATATAATCTTTACAGATAAGGGATGGGAAATTTATAAACCACCAACATTTGAACAGGAGAAGCTTAACGTTTCTCTCCCGTACAATTTTGCTTCGAATTTTATCTCCTCATATATTGAGATAATAAAATTAAGAGACAGTATATTGCTTCAAAATATTAAAAATAGTGAATATAGACCTGAAAATACTCTTTATAGATTGTTTTTAAATTCCCTCCTCGATGATGCTCTGCATATTGTAAATCTTTTGGTTAATGCTGGATATAAATCACCACAGTTTTTCAATGATGCAGGCAATATCCTCTTTTACAATAAAAAATACAGCGAAGCGGTAGATTATTATAAAAAAGCATATGAAATGTCCGGAAGTCATTTATACATTTATAACATTATAACAACCTATGAAAAGATGATGGACAAAAAAAATGCTGATATCTGGAGAAAGAAGATATCTGAAATTACTAAATAGATGAGGTGATTTATGTTTAAAAAGAATCTTTTTTTTGTAATCTTGATATCTTGTGTTTCGGTATTAAGTTTTGCCGAAACTGCAGAGCTTGTGAGCAAATCAAAAGCTAAATTGAATAACCTTGAAAAGATAAAAGGTATCAAAGAGTCCAGCAAAATATCTGTGGCTGGTGCAAAGGCGGCAGAGCAGGTCAATAAGGATGAGCTATATTGGGCGGGAAAAGATGAGGTGTCTGATGAAGAGATTGAGCTATTTAAAACTGCTCTGGACAAGATAGAGCAAAAAAACTTCAAGGAAGGAAAGGAAAATCTAAAAAAACTGCTGGATAAATATCCAAAATCAGCTCTGGCGGAAGATAGCCTGGGTCTTTTAAAGGAGATTGATAAACAATAATACGAGGTATTTATGATTAAAATTATTTTTGAAAAAAGTAAAAAGATTCAAAACTACATTATACCACTAACGAAAGCAGGTTATGCTGTGAATATCAATAGAAACCTAGATAAAGCCATTAAAAATATACTAAAGAGTGATCAAATTGAAGGTGGGGAGGTCAAGAAGTTTTCTGTTTTTAATAATAATCGACTTGAGAATATCTTCATTGTATCTTTACCAGAAAAAATTGATAATAATTCATTCTTTTTAGAATTAGGACATAAAGTGATGAAACTTATCGATAAGAATGGGATTGATTCTATCTTTTTATTCCCTATTGAAGGGAGAAATAATGTTAAAAGTTTTTATAAAACAGAGCTTTTTTTAGAAGGGATGCTTTTTGCCTGCTACAATTTTGATGTCTATAAATCAAAAAGAGATGAGAGAAAAGAATTATCCGTCTATTTAGAAGATAAAGTTAAATTGAAAAATTATTTTAATTCAGAAAAGATAGGTGAAATAAATGCATTATACAAATCTATCTTTCTGGCAAGAGATCTGATAAATATGCCCCCCAATGATTTAACACCCCAGAGGTTTTGTGAAATTGCAACAAACGAACTTAATAAGAATCTTAAAATAAAGATTTTTGATGAATTTAATATAAAAGAGTTAGGTATGAATCTTTTATATACTGTGGGAAAGGGAAGCGAAAATAGACCACGGTTTTTGGTGATCGAGTATTTAGGTGATGAAAGTACTAATAAAAAATATGCTTTTGTTGGTAAAGGAGTTACTTTTGATTCTGGTGGTACCAATCTTAAACCCACTGGTAGTATTGAGACTATGAAATCTGATATGTCAGGTGCGGCTAATATGTTGGCACTTGCGAAGGTGGTATCCGAAAGTGGATTGAAATTAAATGCAACTTTTTATATACCATTAGCGGAGAATACAATTGGCCAAACTGCATATCGCCCTGGGGATATTGTAAAATCATACAGTGGCAAAACAGTGGAAATTTTAAATACCGATGCAGAAGGGCGGCTTATTCTGGCGGATGCCATTTCTTTTGCTGTTAAAGATAAGCCTGATTTTATTATAGACATGGCCACACTTACCGGTGCCTGTGTGGTTGCTTTGGGATCTGACATAGCAGGTTGTTTTAGCAATAATGACAATATTTATGAAGAGGTTTACAGATACTTCCGGGAAAATGGAGAGCATATAGTAAGATTACCTTTACACAAAAATTACAGGGAAAGGCTGAAAAGCAAAAATGCAGATCTACAAAATATATCTAAAAAGAGAACTGAAGCTGGTGCAATAATGGGGGCTTTATTTCTGGAAAATTTCGTGGAAGATACTCCATGGATTCATTTTGATATAGCCGGTACTGCCTTTATGGAGGATAATCATCCCGTTTATGGTGAGGGTGGTAGTGGTTTTGGCATAAGGTCACTTTATAGATTTCTAAAATCGAAGGAAATTATGTAGTTGTCATACTTTATTTCTTAAAGTTTTGCTTGATATGTTTTTCATATTTTAGTATTATCACTATTTATCAGTTTAGGAATAATTACTATCTAATTTCAGGAGAGATTGCATGAAAGCTATCGTAACTGTTAGATTAAAAGATGTTGTGCTGGATCCTCAAGGACAGGCTGTACTGGGATCTTTATCAAAACTTGGATATGACTTTGTCAAAGATGTTAGAGTGGGTAAAGTGATTGAAATAGAATTCGACAAAGTAAGAAAGTATGATGACAAAATCAAAGAGCTCACCGAAAGGTTACTCGTAAATCCTATCATAGAAGAATATACCATAAACTACGTGAGTGAAAAATGATGAAAGCAGGAGTTGTGGTTTTTCCAGGGTCAAATTGCGATTATGACTGCTTTTACGTATTAAAAGAGATTGCTGGTTTTGATACATCTTTTATATGGCATAAAGATAAAAAACTAAAAAAATATGATCTGATCGTTTTACCTGGTGGTTTTTCTTTTGGGGATTACTTAAGATGTGGGGCAATAGCAAGTAAATCTCCCATCATGGATTCTATAGTAGATTTTGCAGAAAATGGCGGTCTTGTCATAGGTATTTGCAACGGTTTTCAGATTTTGACTGAATCAGGGCTTCTGCCAGGGGCACTTATCAGAAATCGGAACTTAAAATTTATATGTAAATATGTTAATATCACCGTTGAGTGTATCAATTCACCTTTTACTTCCTATTATACTACAGGTGAAGTATTAAAAATACCTATAGCTCATGCGGAAGGGAATTATTATATTGATGAAAAGGGGCTTGAAGAATTAAAGGATAATAATCAGATTCTTTTTAGATACTGCTCTGAATCTGGCGTCGTGGATGATGAAAGTAATCCAAATGGCTCCACATATAATATTGCTGGTATAGTAAATAAAAAAGGTAACGTTCTTGGTATGATGCCTCATCCTGAGCGGGCAGCTGAGCAGATCCTTGGTTCTGTTGATGGTATTCATATCTTTACTTCGGTAAAAAACTTTCTTCAAAAAGGTGTTATATGAGTGTTTACAATAAATTTAAATTCCCAAAGGTTACTGTGGATGTTGCGGTAGAAATGGGATTGAAACCTGAAGAATTTGAGAAAGCCAAAGAGATTTTAGGTAGAATCCCGAATTACATAGAGCTTGGTATAATCTCTGCGATGTGGAGTGAACATTGTAGTTATAAAAGTAGCAAAATCCATCTTAAAAAATTTCCCACATCTGCCCCATGGGTTGTCCAGGGACCCGGGGAAAATGCTGGAATTATTGAAATAGATGGTGATATATGTGCATGTTTTAAGGTGGAAAGTCATAATCATCCATCTTATATAGAGCCTTACCAGGGTGCTGCCACTGGGGTTGGAGGAATTTTGAGGGATGTTTTTACAATGGGTGCAAGACCAGTTGCAGCGATGAACTCACTCCGTTTTGGCAAATTGGACAACAACGAAACGAAACATATCTTAGAAGGTGTTGTGGCAGGGATAGCAGGATATGGGAACTGTTTTGGTGTTCCTACCATTGGTGGAGAAGTATTCTTTCATGAATCTTATCAGAAAAATCCCCTGGTCAATGCTTTTGCCTTAGGAATTGTCAAAAAAGATAAAATATTTTATGCAAAAGCTGAAGGGGTTGGCAATGTCATAATATATGTGGGTGCGAAAACCGGAAGAGATGGTATACATGGAGCAACGATGGCCAGTGAGGAATTCTCATCTGATGACACATCCAAAAGACCGAATGTTCAGATTGGTGACCCATTCAAAGAAAAACTTCTTCTGGAAGCATGTTTGGAACTTATGCAGGAAGACTATATCGTGGGTATCCAGGATATGGGAGCAGCTGGTCTCACCAGTTCTTCCTTTGAAATGGCCTCAAGGGCTGGCAGCGGTGTGAAGCTTTATCTTGACAGGGTTCCCGTAAGGGAAAAAGAAATGAATCCTTATGAGATTATGCTGTCAGAATCTCAGGAAAGGATGCTTATAGTGGCCAAAAAAGGTTTTGAAAAAAAGATAAAAAAGATATTTGATAAATGGGATCTTGATGCAGAAGTAATAGGTGAAGTTACAGATGATGGTTTCGTAAGACTTTTTTGGGATGGGGAAGAGGTGGCCAGCCTCAAAGCTGCACCATTATCAGATGAAGCTCCAATATATGATCGTTCTTATACAAAGCCAACTTATGTGGATGAACTCAAAAAATTTGATATAAGCTCAATACCAGAACCTAAAAATTACAACGATGTATTAATAAAAATTTTTGAAAGTCCCAACATCGCATCCAAAGAATACATATATGAACAGTACGACCACATGGTTCAAACAAACACCGTAGTTTTACCAGGTTCTGACGCATCTGTAATAAGGGTTAAAGGTTCTAAAAAATGTATATCCATATCCTCAGATTGTAATGGAAGATATTGTTATTTGGATAGTTTTATGGGGGGGATGCAAGCGGTGGTGGAGGCGTGTAGAAATGTGGCAATGAGTGGTGCAAGACCCCTTGCCATAACTGATTGTCTA
Source organism: Calditerrivibrio sp. (assembly GCF_049968475.1). Taxonomy (NCBI): domain Bacteria; kingdom Pseudomonadati; phylum Deferribacterota; class Deferribacteres; order Deferribacterales; family Calditerrivibrionaceae; genus Calditerrivibrio; species Calditerrivibrio sp. The sequence continues at coordinate 59,856 of NZ_JBMFQS010000002.1, forward strand.
AATTTTGGTAATCCTGAAAAGCCTGAGATTATGTGGCAATTTGTAAATGTTATAGAAGGTATGGCTTCTGCTTGTAAAAGACTAAATACACCAGTGGTGAGCGGAAATGTGAGCTTTTATAATGAGACAGATGGTAAGGCTATATTTCCAACCCCCACCGTTGTGGCCGTCGGGGTAATAGATGATGTGGACTATATTATAACATCAGAGTTTAAAAATCTTGAAAATTACATTTATCTCGTAGGTTCTAATAGGGGTGAAATAGGTGGCAGCGAGTATTTAAATTTTATACATAATACTGTCGCGGGAAAGATTCCTGAAGTAGACTTATATTACGAAAAAGATCTTGTGGACTTCATGGTTGATGCAGCTAAAAAGAAGATAATCAAAGCCGCCCACGATGTTTCTGAAGGTGGTCTTGTGGTTGCACTTTCGGAGATGACTTTTAAAAATGACATAGGATTCGAAGTGAATTTAAAAGGTGATATCAGGCCTGACTTCTACATATTTAGCGAATCACAGGGGATGGTTATCCTTGAAGTGGAAAAGATCAATGCAAGGGAAGTTGAGAAACTACTCAAGTATTATAGCTTACCATTCTCAAGAATAGGTGAAACCACCGGAAGAAATATTGTGGTCAACTATAACAAAAAAAATATTATAAATCTTCCTTTAGATATTCCTAAATACATATATAAAACATTAATAAAAAGGGTGATGGTTAATTTATGACTTTCGATAAATTTCACGAAGAGTGTGGTGTTGCTGGTGTCTATGGTGATAAGGATGCGGCAAATTTAGTTTATCTTTCTTTGTATTCACTACAACACAGGGGTCAGGAAGGGGCAGGTATCTGCTCCACAGATCGTCACAATTTTTATCTACATAAATCTTTGGGGTTAGTGGCGGATATCTTTTCAAACTCGATATTAAAAGATCTAAAAGGTGACATAGCCATAGGACACAACAGATACTCCACCACAGGAGCAAATAATTTAAGCAATACTCAGCCTATTTTTGCCGAAATAAATAAAGGTAAAATAGCGTTGGTACACAACGGTAATATAGTAAACGCTTCCCAGATAAAAAAGGAATTGGTTGATTCCGGATCGATTTTCATGTCTACCACAGACAGTGAAATTATAATACACCTTATTGCTAAAAATAATAAAAAGTCTTTGATAGATGCCATAATAGATTCATTATCCATTCTAAAAGGTGCGTTTTCTCTGATATTTATGACAGAAAGTTCGATGATAGGTGTAAGAGATCCTATGGGGGTAAGACCATTGGTGTTAGGGAAGATCAGGGGTGGTTATATTCTTGCAAGTGAAACGGTGGCTCTGGATCTTGTGGAGGCAGAGTTCATCAGGGAAGTGGAGCCGGGTGAATTAGTAATTATCGACGATGATGGTATCAAAAGTTTGAAACCTTTTGAAAAAGTTGAACCAAAACCCTGTATTTTTGAATATATCTATTTTGCTCGTCCAGATTCGATGATCTTTGGTAAATATGTATACGATATTAGAAAGGAGTTTGGCAAAAGGCTTGCCATAGAAAACCCAGTGGATGCAGATATTGTTATTCCGGTACCGGATTCAGGGGTTGTGGCTACTCTTGGATATTCGGAAATAAGCAAAATACCATACGAGCATGGTTTGATAAGAAATCATTACGTTGGTAGAACTTTTATTGAGCCATCCCAGTCAATTAGACACTTCGGAGTAAAAATCAAACTGAATCCTGTTCCCTCTATAATAAGAGGTAAGAGGGTGGTGGTGGTGGACGATTCAATAGTTAGAGGTACCACCAGCAGAAAGATTGTTAAGATGCTTCGGGAGGCTGGGGCTAAAGAGGTTCATATGAGGATCTCTTCTCCGCCTACTAAATTCCCCTGTTTTTATGGTATAGATACTCCGACCAGAAAAGAGCTCATAGCTTCCACCCATACAATTGATGAGATAAAAAAGTATATTACTGCGGATTCTCTTGGGTATCTATCTTTAAAAGGGATGTATGAATGTGTAAAAAATTTACCTTTTTGCGATGCTTGTTTTACCGGAAATTATCCTACAATGTATGGTGATGGTGAATCTGATAATAAGCTTTAGGAGAGAGTATGGAAAAGTTAATCATTAAGATTTTTGGTACAAGTACAGATTTTGTATCTGGATGAGCACCGTCATATTTCCCCTCAGGTTGTGGGGTGAAAGATGATCCTTATTTTGAAATGGCAAACAAAGTCGATGCACTGCTTACAAATTATTTAGGTGCCGATAAATTTGAACTTAAATACATCGATATTTCAACTCCAGAAGTACTGGATTACATTGATGATGTCAATACCATCGTGGAAAATCGCTTGCCTTTGCCGTATGTTGCTATCGGAAGTAAACCTGTTGCCTGGGGTCTGGAAGAAGCGGAAGAGATCTTTGATAGGATAAAGGAGTTTCTCCAAAAAAAACAGGATGGTTGAAATTAATTGGCAAAGATCATATCTGTAGGGAATATATCTATGGGGGGTACCGGAAAAACCCCCGTAGTCATTAAACTTGGAAGATACTTTTTAGATTCTGGGAAAAAAGTTTCTGTTGTTTCAAGAGGTTACAGAGGAAAAATAGGTTATTCCATAAATGTAATTTCCGATGGTGAAAAGATATATTATCATCCACCGTATGCAGCTGATGAACCTTACATGATTGCAAAAATTCTGGAAAAAGCTTCCGTCGTAACAGGTAAAGATAGAAAAGCGGTTGTAGAGTTTGTAAATGCTACTTTTAATCCTGATATAATAATTTTAGATGATGCATACCATAGAAAGGATGTGAGAAAGGATCTTGACCTACTTCTTTTAGATTATAAAAATCCAATTTCCACAGGTTTTGTATTCCCATTTGGATATTTAAGAGAACCGCCTTCAGCTATTAAAAGAGCAGATATTGTTCTATTTACCAAAACAGGTGGAGAAAAAGTTGTACCTGAGAAGGTTAAAAAATTTTTGGTTAATAAGCCTGTATTTTTTTCTGATGTGGAAATGAAGGGGGTGTTTCTTGGTAATGATGAACTGATAGATAAAGATATTCGATTCGTGGCTTTTTCAGGTATAGCAAATAATAGACAGTTTTTCGATTTTCTTAGAAAAAAAGGATTGAATGTAATAGATAAAAAAGGTTTTTCTGATCATCACAACTATACCATAAAAGACTTCAACAATCTGGTTAATCTACTAAGAAAAGCGGATGCAGACTATTTAGTCACCACTGAGAAAGATTTTGTTAAATTGAATGATGAAATGAAAAAGATTACAGCTTACATAAAGATAGACATAAAAATAACTGATGAGGAAAAATTTTTTGGATTTGTGGGTAGAAAATTATACAGTAACACTTGATAAAAAGCCATAAAAATGATATTTCTAAATCAGGAGATGCGGCATGAAGAAAAATGATATTTTAAAAATAGATAGGGAGCACATATGGCATCCTTTCACACAGATGAAAGATTATGAAGGAATGGATCATATCGTAATAACGAGAGGTAAAGGGATAAAATTATACGATATAGACAACAATTATTACTATGATACAGTATCCTCATGGTGGACAAATATTTTTGGACATAATAACAAACATATAAATCATAAGATTAGAAGTCAGCTTAATTCTCTGGATCATGTAATTTTTGCAGGTATGACTCATCCATACGCAGTAAGAGTTGTGGAATTGCTCAGAAGTTTTTTACCTGAAAAACTGTCCAGATTTTTCTTTTCTGACAATGGTTCAACGGCTGTAGAAGTTGCCATAAAGATGGCCTTCCAGTATTGGCAAAATATTGGGAGAGTTGAAAAAACAAAGTTCGTTTTTTTTGAAAATAGCTACCATGGCGATACTATTGGTGCCGTAAGTGTAGGGGGTATAGATCTATATCATAAGCTTTATAAACCACTTATGTTTAATTCTTATCAAATAAGATCACCAAAATGTTATAACTGTATATTTAACAAACAAAAAATGACATTAAATGCAGATACCGGATGCAATGCGGAGTGTATGGATGAGCTTGAAAAGGTTTTGGAAGAGAACAGCAATAATATTGCAGGTATGATTATAGAACCATTAATTCAATGTGCCGCAGGTATGAATGTTTATAATGGCAAAGTATTAAAAAAAATAAGAGAATTATGTGATAAATACGAAGTATTGCTCATTTTCGATGAGGTTGCAACCGGTTTTGGCAGAACAGGGAAGATGTTTGCATTTGAACATGTGGATATCTTTCCCGATATTATATGTTTATCAAAAGGTTTGACAGGTGGATACCTACCTCTTGCCCTTACCGTAACTACGGAAGATGTATATTCAGCTTTTTACGATGATTATTTTTCGTATAAAACATTTTTCCATGGTCACAGCTATACGGCTAATCCCATATCCTGCTCAGCAGCTATTGGTACATTGGAAAATTTTATTAAAAAACCTATTTCCAAATATAAATCAGGGATGATTTATTTTAATGAAAAGGTTTGCTCCTTAAAAGATGAACCATATGTAGGGGATGTGAGGTATATAGGATTTATAGGTGCCATTGATATCGTAAATCCATACACGGGAAAGGCTTATCCGGAAAAAGAAAGGGTAGGTTTTCAGATTTACAAAGAATCTCTAAAAAATAATCTTATTTTAAGACCGTTGGGGGACACAATATACTGGCTATTGCCGATTACGGTGAAAAAGAAAGATATTGATAATATTTTTTTAAAAACAAAAAAAACTATCAACACAGTACTTGAGAGGTTTGCTTGGTTGAAAAATTAATTAAGAAAATCGATACCGTTAAGGCCAGAGGGAATTATAGGAAGCTGGAAAATTACTCTGGAAAAGATGGTAAATTTATCAATTATGATAGTAAGCTGTATGTTAATTTTTCATCCAATGACTATCTTGGTCTTTCTGTTGATAAAGAGTTTCTTTCAGATTTTTACGATAATTTTAAATTAGATCCCAATGAACTTGGTTTTTCAACAGCTTCATCAAGATTGTTGTCAGGTAATAATTACATATATGGTACTCTGGAAAAAGAGCTATCTAAATTTTTTGAGAAGGATAAAACCATAGTTTACAATAGCGGTTACCACATGAATATAGGTGTGTTGTCGGCTTTGACGGATAAAAAAGATCTCATCCTTTCAGATAAGTTAAACCATGCAAGTATAGTGGATGGGTTGAGGCTATCAGATGCCAAACATTTTAGATACAAACATCTAAATTACGATGAATTAGAAAGCTATCTTAATAAGTTCCGTGAACAGTATGAAAATGTGTTTATAGTGACAGAGTCGCTTTTTAGCATGGATGGGGATGTGGCAGATATTAAAAAACTGGTGGATATAAAAAAACGATACGATTGCTTTTTGTATGTGGATGAAGCCCATTCCGTTGGTGTATATGGTGGTGGCAGAGGGTTATCATACGAACAGTGTGTATTGAAGGATGTTGATATCCTTGCCATTACTTTTGGCAAAGCATTTTCATCCATTGGTGGGGCAATTATTACGAATGAGATATTTTGTGAATTACTTACAAACTTTTCAAGATCTCTTATTTTTACCACCGCTCTCCCTCCGGTAGTTTTATGCTGGAATTTTTTTGTATTAAAACATATGGATAAATTTCAGGATAGAAGAGAAAAGCTTTTCTTTATATCAAATTATATGAGAAATTGTTTTTTGAAAAACTCCTTTAATACAAAAGGTGAGAGTTACATAATACCATATATCGTTGGTAATTCTGAAGCAACAGTGAAAATCTCCAACTTTTTAAAAAGTAATGGCTTTATAGCCCCGGCCATTAGACCCCCCACTGTGCCTGATGGTAGTTCAAGAATAAGATTTTCGCTAAATAGCTTGATTTCTCCTGAAGATATAGATAATTTGGTGGAATTATTAAAAAAAGAGGTATCTTATGAAAATAGAAAGAGTTAAAAGGAAAAAAGAAAACCTTATCATATTTTTTAGTGGTTTCATGATGAATAAAGAACTCTTTGATTTTTTAAAAATGAACAATTACGATCTTTTCTTTATCGATGATTATAGAGATTTCACTATAGATGAATCTTTCTTTGAAGATATTGAAAGTTATTTTAAAGTGTATTTAATCTCTTTTTCATTGGGAGTAATTGCGGCAGCAGATCTTTTAAAGGGTTATAAAAGATACTTTAACGAAGCAATTGCGATAAATGGGACATTAAAACCGATTGATGATTTTTTTGGAATACCGGTGAATATTTTTAATGGTACTCTGGAAAATCTGTCTGATGAGAATCTTGACAGGTTTTACAAAAGAGTATTTGAGAAAAATTATGATCTAGTAAATAAGTATCTTTCGTACGATATCGAGAAGGCAAAAGCAGAGCTGATTAGCATTAAGAATTTAGTTGATTCAGGTATTTTAGTGGAAAATATTTATACAAAGGCTATAATTTCTGAAGACGATAGGATATTTCCACCATCTAATCAGATAAGTTTCTGGCAAAGGGAGGTTAAACAGATCTTTGTAAGTGGTGGTCATTTCCCTTTTTATCAATTTGAATCATGGGATGACATCATAGATGCTGACGTCTAAAAATAATTTTCACAAGATAGCACCATTTTACGACCAAAACGCCTTAATTCAGAAAAAAATGGCAGAAAGCTTGATGGAATTGGTTGAAAAGAACGTTGGTTGTAAGTTTGATGACGTTTTGGAAGTTGGATGTGGTACTGGGCTTTTTACTCGGTTAATCCAAAAAAAGATCAATTATAAAAGACTGTTTTTAAATGACTTACATAATTTTATTTCATTCAAAGGTGGATATGATTTTTTGGAAGGTGATATAGAGGAGATTAACCTACCTTATAAATTTGACATTATCTTTTCAAACGCAACTTTTCAATGGGTAAAAGATTTTAAACGACTCATCCAGAAGCTTTATCAATGCCTAAAACCTCAGGGTTATTTATGTTTTACTACCTTTGGTGAGGAAAATCTTAAAGAGGTAAAGGCAGTTACAGGTGTAGGTCTGAATTATCTTACTTTCAACGAATATTTAGATTTATTAGGTAGATATTTTAATATTATAACTTATTATCAGACAAAAGAAAGTCTCTATTTTCAAAGTCCCTGGGATGTATTAAAACATATGAAACTCACCGGTGTAAACAGCGTTGCAAAGGTTCAGTGGACAAAACGGAATTTCGTAACCTTTTGTGAATTGTACGAACAGTTTAAAACAGAAAAAGGGTATCTATTGACATATCACCCTTTTTACTTTATTGTTTCAAAAAATAAAGAGGTATGCTATGACTGACAACCCTTTCAAACCGATATTTATAGATAAGATATTCCTGTATGGTACTTTGAAGTCGGATGGCATCTTTTATCAACTTTTTTCTAAATTTGTATTAAAAAACGAACCTGCTTATACAATTGGTACACTTGGTGTTAGAAAAGGGTATCCAACATTTTACGATAAGGGTAGTTATAAGGTTTTTGGTGAACTTATACATGTATACAATATTGGCCAGCTGTTGGAGTTTTTAGAGCCACAATATAACGATAAAATTAAAAAAATTATAACTGTTTATACAGAAACCGCAAATGAACCGATTAAAGCATACTGCTTTGTTTGTGCAAAACCTATGGATGGTGTTAAAATAATAGAAAGTGGATATTGGGATAACAAAAAAGCAAAAATTGAGGAGTTAATATGAGGTTTGAACCGGTTATTGGATTGGAGGTACATGTTCAATTAAATACAAACACAAAAATATTCTGCTCATGTCCAAATACTTTTGGCGAAGAGCCAAATACTAATGTATGCCCTGTATGTCTGGGAATGCCTGGAGTTTTGCCGGTACTAAATGAAAAGGTGGTGGAATACACCGTAAAGGCTGGACTTGCTCTAAACTGCAAGATTCAGGAGAGGTCTGTATTTGCAAGAAAAAACTATTTTTATCCGGATCTTCCGAAAAACTATCAGATTTCACAATTTGAACTACCGATCTGCTTGGATGGGTTTGTGGATATAGATACTGACAATGGTGTGAAAAGAATAGGTATCACCCGGATACATATGGAAGAAGACGCTGGTAAGCTCATCCATGGTGAAAATCTTGGCAATCCAAATTTCAGCTATGTTGATTACAATAGAACAGGTACTCCACTGATAGAGATCGTTAGTGAACCAGATATGAGAAGCTCTGAGGAGGCAAAGGCATATCTGGAAAAGCTAAAACTCATCCTTGAGTATACAGGTGTATCAGATTGTAGTATGGAAAAAGGTTCTTTAAGATGTGATGCAAATGTTTCCGTTAGGCCTTTGGGACAAAGAGAATTTGGGACTAAAGTGGAAATAAAAAATATGAATTCCTTTAAAAATGTTCAAAAAGCTATCGATTACGAGATAAGAAGACAGATAAGCGAAATAGAAAGTGGCAACATTATCGTTCAGGAAACAAGACTCTGGGATCCGGATAAAGGGATAACAATTTCAATGAGAAGCAAAGAAGAATCCCATGATTATAGGTATTTTCCAGATCCGGATTTAGTATCTGTGGTTGTTACAAAAGATATGATAGATTCAATAAAAAAGACGCTACCTGACATGCCAGATAAAGTCATGGCAATGTTGATAAGTGATTACAATCTTCCGGAATACGATGCATCAGTTTTGGTATCCTCTAAAAAATTATCGGATTTTTTCTTTGAAACTTCAAAATTAACAAAAAATTACAAAGCGATATCCAATTGGATACAAACTGAGATTATGAGAGTTATGAATGAAAAAGGCTGCTCGATAGACGAAGTTGGGATATCACCCGCCCATTTGAGTGAGCTTATTACATTGGTTGACGAAAATGTTATATCTCTTAAAATAGCAAAGTTACTTTTTGATGATATTTTAAAAGAAAAGAGATCTCCTAAGGAACTGGTAAAAGAAAAAGGTCTTGTACAGATAGCTGATGAAAATGCCCTAGAAGAGGTGGTAAAAAAAGTTTTATCAGCTTCACCAAAAGAGGTGGAAAGGTACAAAAATGGTGAGACAAAGTTAATCGGTTTCTTTGTTGGGCAGATTATGAAAGAAACCAAGGGTAAAGCTAATCCAAAAATTGTAAATGAACTTTTAACAAAACTTTTAAGTTAGGAGGTTTTATGTTAAAGAGGATAGATCATATAGGAATAGCCGTAAAATCCCTTGATGAAGCATTAATGTTTTATAAATCGATCGGTGTTTCCCCTTATCATTTTGAGGAAGTTGAATCCCAGAAGGTAAAGGTAGCTTTTATTAGGGTTGGTGAATCAAACATAGAGCTGTTGGAGCCCACCAGTCCCGAAAGTCCGATTGCAAAATTTATCGAGAAAAAAGGGGAAGGTATGCACCATATTGCTTATGAGGTTTCGGATATAAAAAATGCCCTGGAAGTGTTAAAATCACAGGGTTGCCAATTGATAGATAATGAACCCAAAATGGGGGCTCATAATAAGCTTATAGCTTTTGTTCATCCCAAAAGTGTAAGTGGTGTATTAACAGAACTTTCTCAGGAGATGGGGGGACATTAACCCCCTTTTTTTTCACGTTTTGAACTTTTTAATAGGTTTATTTTCTTATTGTTTATGAAAAGATTAAATTTTTTTTTAGTTATATCATTCGTAGTTCACCTTATTTTTTTATATTCTATAAAGCTTCCATCAAAAGATGACAAACAAAAAAAAGAGCCTATCTATGTTGATGTTATAAAAAAAGTACCTAAAAATCAGAATCAATTAAAACAACCTGATAAGTTTCTGCCAAAGCCACAACCCAGTATCTTAAAAAAACCCACCTATCAAAAACCTTCAAACAAGATAATTCCTGATAGCTTTTCTAAAAAAGAAACACCAATAATTCCTCCAATAAAAGGGCTAGGGAAAAATGATCAAAAAAATGTCGTTGAAGAAAAAAAGGATGAACAACACCAAATTACACCCAAAGAGACACCTCATAATCCCACCAAAGAAGATGTAAAAGAGATAAAGCCCCAGGATCAGTCAATCAAAACCACAGAGAAACCCTCCGAAGAAAAAAGATCTCTCAATAAAGACCAGTTATCAAAGATTTTAAATCCCAAAGATATTATAAATGAAATAGCAAAAAAAGAACAGAAGAAAGAGGATGAGGTGGATTTCAACCGTTTTGAGGTGAAGTACACATCATATTTCTACAAATTTAAACAGCGGTTATACAATGTATGGCGGTACCCAACGGATTCAGCTATGAGGGGAGAGCAGGGAACTGTAAGAATAAAGTTCTCCATACTTAAGGATGGTACTATTACAAATATTAACATTGTGAGTAGTTCAGGTTACTCACAGCTTGACAGAGCAGCAGTGGAAGCATTAAAAAACATGGGAAAAGTTCCGCTTCCTGAAGCATTTGGTATTAATATTCTCAATGTGGATGGATATTTTATCTATTACATAACTGGGATGGGGATAAGATAAAAAACTATTGCTTTATTAAATTATTTGCTACATATTTTAAAAAAATTTGTGGAGATACTATGGAAAACAAGTGGGAATTAAAATGGATGGCATGGGAAATTACCTCTAAATGCAATCTTAAATGTGTACATTGCAGGTCTTCATCGGATATTCATTCTCCGGAAGGGAAATTTACTCTAGAAAAATGTTATAGGTTGATGGATGATATTTCGGAGTTTGCCAAACCTGTTATTGTACTTTCTGGAGGAGAACCTCTTTTAAGAAAAGATCTTTTTGACATTGCAAACTACGGCACAGAAAAAGGTTTTCGTATGTGCATGGCAACAAATGGTGTTTTGGTAAATGATGAGGTTTGTGTAAAAATAAAAGAATCAGGGATAAAGATTGTCTCATTAAGTCTTGATGGCTCTACAAAAGAGATTCATGATGATTTTAGAGGTCAGTCGGGTGCTTTTGATGGTGTAATGAATGCAGTATCTCTATTTAAAAAATACAACATACAATTTATAATAAATTCCTCATTCACCAAAAGGAATCAGCAGGATATAGAAAATACATATAAGCTTGCAAAATCTTTAGGGGCAACAGCATGGTATATGTTCTTAATTGTCCCCACTGGTAGAGGGGAAGAGATAATGAATGAGCTTGTTAGCAAGGAAGATTATGAAAAGATATTAAACTGGCATTACGAAATGGAAAGGGATGAAAATGAGATCCTTGTCCGCCCTACATGTGCACCTCAGTATTATAGAATTTGGCATGAAAGAAGTAAACAGGAAGGAAGAGATACTGACAGGCGTAGTCTTACATTTTCAACAGGTGGAGGTAAAGGCTGCATTGCCGGACAGACGATATGTTTTGTAAATTCTGAAGGGGATGTGTATCCTTGCTCATATTTCCCATTTCCTGCAGGGAATGTATTTAAAGAAAAGCTAAAGGATATTTGGTATAACTCTAAGCTTTTTGCAGATTTGAGAAATTTTAAGGCTTATGAAGGGAAATGTGGAGTGTGTAAATATTTAGGTGTATGTGGTGGGTGTAGAGCCAGGGCATATGCGGTGGATGGATCTTACATGAAAGAGGAGCCTTTTTGTGATTATATACCATTAAATTACAAAAATGTATAAATGGCAATTGAAAATTTTTTATAAAGTTATAAATTAATTTATACAGAAAATAACAAGGTAGGAGGTGTAATATGTTGGAGAGGTTCAAACCATCTTTTCCATCTACTTTAAATGAGCTTTCTACCCTTCAGGATGAAATTAACAAAATTTTTAGCAGATTCTTCTCTTCAAAAGATCTTGCCACAACTTCATTCATGCCAAAACTTGATTTATCTGAAAATGATGAATCATTCAGGGTCGTGGTTGATGTACCAGGTTTCACTGAAAATGATATAGAAGTCCACTTTGAAAATGGTATCTTGAGTATCAAAGGTAAGAAGGAAGAGGAGAAAGTGGATGAAAAGGAAAACTACTACCACAAAGAGCGTTTTTCAGGATCGTTTATTAGACACATTTCTATTCCGAAACCTATTAAGATTGAGGATGTAAAAGCTTCTTTCAAAAATGGTGTTCTAGAGATTACGCTTCCCAAACAGGAAGAGGTCAAACCTAAAGCAATCAAGATCAATATTGAAAAATAATAGCGGGGGTTTTCCCCGCTTTTTTTTATTTTTATTAAATCCATAAAAATCAAAAAGTTCTTGACTTTATACCATTAACAAATTATAAAATCTATTCTTGTTAGATAATATGATACAGGTAAAAACATTCGAAAAAAGGGGTAAACAATGAAGTTTAATTTAACAGACGCAGAAAATTCTCAGAAGTTATTAGAAATCGAATTGCCTTATGAAACTTACACTGAGGCATTTGAGAAACAATTATCAAAGATTATGCCAACAGTAAAGCTCCCTGGTTTTAGGGTGGGTAAGGCACCAAAAGATATGGTTAGAAAAGAATTTAAACATAAATTAAGTGTTCAGGCTCTTGAAGAAACCATCAATGAAGCAATTAGCAAGGCTATCAAAGAGTCTGGGGTTGTTCCTCTTAATATACCTATGGTAAAAGACGTTGTATTTGAGGATTATAAACCCATCTCCTTTAAAGTTTATATTGATGTTTATCCTTCAGTGGATTTAAAAAATTATAAAGGTTTCGATTTTGAAAGGGAAATCAGGGTTGTTACTGAAGATGATATAAACGAAGTGCTTGAAAATTTAAGAGAGCAACATGCAGTATGGGAAGTCGCCCCTGAAGGTGCTGAAGTAAAAGAAGGGGACAGGGTTGTTATAGATTTTATTGGTAAGAAAAATGGTGAAGTTTTTGAGGGTGGAAGTGCAAAAAATCATACGCTTGAAATAGGTAGCAACACCTTTATACCTGGATTTGAAAGCGGAATTATTGGTATGAAAAAGGGTGAAACTAAAGATATAGTTGTCACCTTCCCGGAAGATTACCATGCTGCTGATCTTGCAGGCCAGGAGGTTACTTTTACTGTTACGATTAATGAAATAAAAAATAAAAAATTACCTGATTTAAATGATGAGTTTGCCACAACGGTCGATCCTAATGTGGATAATCTTGAAAAGCTTATCGAAACTATCAGAAAAGATATAATGGATGAGACCGAGATTGTAAATAAAGAAAATTTTTATGATATCCTGATAAAAAAACTTGTTGAAGAAAATCCATTTGATCTTCCTCAATCGATGATCGATGAACAAAGTAGAAATCTTGCCGACAGAGCCATAAAAAACTATTGCAGGGCATATGGTATAGATCCCAAGACATTGAATTTTGATCCTGATAAAATTAAGGATCAGTATAAAGAGCAGGCTATACTTCAAACTAAAGGTGCAATACTTCTTAATGCTATCGCAGAAAAGGAGAAGATTACAGTCACAGATGAAGATTTAGACAAAAAGATTGCCGAGTATGCAGAAGCATTAAAGATGACACCTGAAGAATACAAAGATCTTGCTATAAAAAATGGTACGATAAACACTATAAAAAACAATGTACTGGTGGATAAGATTTACGATTTTCTCTGCTCAGTAAACAATATAACAGATAAAAAGATTACTTTAAAAGAGCTCAGGGAGAGAGAAAAATTAAAATAAGATAGAGGTAAAATATGAGTTATTACATCCCTTACGTTATAGAGCAAACAGGTAGAGGGGAAAGAGTTTACGACATATATTCTCGTCTTTTGAAAGATAGAATAATTTTTTTAGGAACTGCCATAGATGACACGGTGGCAAACAGTGTTGTTGCTCAGATGCTTTTTCTTGAGGCGGAAGATCCAAAAAAAGACATATATCTTTACATCAACAGCCCTGGTGGAGTAATAACAAGTGGCCTTGCCATATTCGATACGATGAACTATATCAAGCCTGATGTATCTACTATATGCATAGGTCAGGCGGCAAGTATGGGGGCTGTATTATTAGCTTGTGGTGCAAAAGGGAAAAGATTTGCCCTGCCAAACACGAGAATAATGATTCATCAGCCATTGGGTGGTTTTCAGGGGCAGGCCAAAGATATAGAGATTCAGGCCAAAGAGATATTGAGACTCAAAAGCAAGATCAATGAGATATTAGCTGAAAGGACATCCAAACCTATTGAGCAGATAGATGCTGACTGTGATAGAGACTTTTTCATGAGTGCCGAAGAAGCTAAAGCTTATGGGCTAATTGATGAGGTTATTGAAAAGAGAGCTTGAAAAATTATTCTAAAAGATTATTTTTTAGAATTATAGTTATTAAATGAGGTATCTTATGAAAAAAAAGAAAGATGGTATGTATTGCTCATTTTGTGGCAGACATCAAGATGAGGTAAACAAGCTTATTGCTGGTGTAGATGTATATATATGTGATGAATGTGTGAGAATATGCGATGACATACTAAAAGATGAAGCAACTACCGAATCAAAAGATGATAAAGAACTTAAATTAAAAACTCCTGATAAAATTAAAGAAGTTTTGGATCAATACGTTATAGGACAGGATGACGCAAAAAAAACCCTCAGTGTGGCGGTGTATAATCATTATAAAAGGATCTTTTACAAAACAAAGAATGATATAGAAATAGAAAAATCAAACATACTTCTAATAGGAGCCACAGGGACAGGTAAGACATTGTTGGCGAGGACTCTTGCCAAGACCCTTAATGTTCCATTTGCCATCTCTGATGCCACCACACTTACCGAAGCAGGATATGTGGGTGAGGATGTGGAGCATATTATTTTAAGGCTACTTCAGGCGGCTGATTTTGATGTGGAGAAAGCCCAGAGGGGTATAGTATTCCTGGATGAGATAGATAAGATATCCAGAAAATCCGAAAATGTTTCCATAACAAGGGATGTTAGTGGAGAAGGTGTTCAGCAGGCATTGCTTAAAATCGTCGAAGGCACAATAGCAAACGTTCCACCCCAGGGAGGTAGAAAACACCCAAATCAGGAGTTTATTCAGGTGGATACCACGAATATACTTTTTATATGTGGTGGAGCCTTTGAGGGGCTTACAGAGATTATTAAACAAAGAATTGGTAAGAAATCATTAGGCTTTAAAAGTAATGAAGATAGGAAATCTGTCAATGAAATGTCAAAATCTGATATATTGAAATTTGTTCAGCCGGATGATCTTATAAAATATGGTCTTATTCCGGAGTTGGTGGGAAGACTACCTGTGGTTGCTGTTCTCGACGATCTTGACGAAGATGCACTGGTGAAGATTTTAGTTGAGCCGAAGAACTCTATAGTTAAGCAATACAAAGAGCTTTTTAGAATGGACAACGTTGAGCTTACCTTTACCGACGGTGCTTTGAGAAGTATTGTAAAAAAAGCTATTGAGAGAAAAACTGGTGCAAGAGGGTTAAGAGCTATAATTGAGGAGATAATGACAGATATCATGTTTAAGATCCCTTCGATGAAAGATGTGGTTGAATGCGTTATTACCGAGGAGACTGTGATGGAAAAAGCAGATCCTCTTTATATATATAAAAAAGAAAAAGATATTGCCTAAATAAAGATGTCTGATATTCGTCAATATCCATTGATACCATTAAGGGAAGCTGTTTTGCTTCCCTATACTGTGAATGCAGTATATATTGGTAGAGAAAAATCTATAAATGCATTTAAAATAGCTGAAGATTCATCCCAGAATGTTTTCATATCTCTACAAAAGAATTCTGAGATTGAAAATCCCACTTTTGAAGATATCTATCAAGTGGGTGTAATAGCCAAAGTATTGCAATTATTAAGACTGCAGGATGGATCTTATAAAGTTCTTCTTGAGGGTATCAAAAGGGGGAAGATTGTAAATTTTATAAACACCAAGGATGCTCTATTTGTGGAAGTTGAAGAGGTGGAAGATAGCTATTCGGAAAACAAGCTTTTTCATTACATGGTTGAGTCTTTACTTGATACTTTCAAAAAGTTTGTAAAAACAACAAATAGAGTACCAGCTGAGCTTTATAAGGCTATATTGGGACTTGAAGATATCAAAAAACAGGTATACACAATTACTATTCACTGTTTTACCAAAATGGAAGATGTTCAGGAAATCTTAGAAGCAGAAACAATTGAATCCAAGATAGAAAAGATCATAGAGCATCTTCAACTGGAAATGGAGCTTTTTAAATTAGACGAAAAGATAAAAGCTCAGGTAAAAAATCAGATGCTCAAAAATCAAAAAGAGTATTTTTTAAATGAACAATTGAAGGTTATTAATAAAGAGCTTGGCAGAGATGAAGATTATTACGCAGAATACAATGAGCTCGAATCTAAAATAAATAATTCACTTATGCCACAACCCATCAAAGAAAAAGCACTAAAAGAGCTTAAGAAACTAAGATCTATGCCTGTGGTGAGTGCAGAAAGTACAGTATCGAGGAATTATCTTGATTGGCTTGTTAGTATTCCGTGGGGTATTTATACCGATGATAAAAATGATCTTTATGAAGCGGAAAAGATTTTAAATAGAGATCATTTTGGTCTGGAAAAGGTAAAAGAAAGGATAATTGAATTTCTTGCAGTAAAACAGCTGGCAAATGACCTGAAAGGTCCGATCATCTGTTTTGTTGGACCTCCTGGTGTTGGAAAAACCTCACTTGCCAAATCTATAGCAGAATCACTGGGTAGAAAATTTGTGAGGGTTAGTCTTGGTGGTTTGAGAGATGAAGCAGAGATAAGAGGCCACAGAAGAACGTATATAGGTGCACTACCAGGCAAGATAGTGCATGGGATAAAAAAAGCTGGAAGCATGAACCCTGTATTTCTCCTTGATGAGATAGATAAATTAAGTAGCGATTTCAGAGGAGATCCTGCATCTGCTCTTCTGGAAGCACTTGATCCGGAGCAAAATATCAATTTTGTGGATCATTATCTTGAAGTAGACCTCGATCTATCGAAAGTATTCTTTATTACCACAGCAAACAGATTGGACACCATCCCCCATCCTCTAAGGGATAGAATGGAGGTTATAAACATATCAGGGTATACTGAGCTTGAAAAGTTGCATATTGCAAAGGATTTTATCATACCAAAGCAGCTAAAGATACACAATGCCCAGGGTAAGATCAAGATAACCGATGGTGCTATTCTGGATATCATAAGACATTACACAAAAGAGGCAGGTGTAAGAAACCTTGAAAGGGAGATTGCCTCAATCATTAGAAAAGGTATCAGGGAGATTTTAAGAAAAAATATTGAAAGTATCAATATAAATCAAAAAATAGTGGAAAAATATTTAGGGCCTCATAAATATCTTTTTGATACTGCCAAACAAAATAAGGAGATTGGCGTATCCACCGGACTGGCCTGGACTCCATATGGTGGTGATATTTTACAAATTGAAGTGGCATTATTGCCAGGAAATGGAAAATTAATAATTACCGGACATCTTGGGGATGTGATGAAGGAATCTGTCAATATAGCGTTGAGTGTTGTTAAAAGTAGATCCGACAAATATCAGATACCTTCTTATAAATTCAAGGAATACGATATTCATATACATGTGCCTGAAGGAGCAGTCCCAAAAGACGGGCCATCTGCAGGCATTACAATTACAATTGCATTGCTTTCTATATTTTCAGGTATTCCGGTGGATAATAGCTATGCTATGACTGGTGAAATAATACTGCGAGGGAAAATACTACCCGTAGGTGGTATAAAAGAGAAGGTCCTCGCAGCCGTTCGTTCTGGAATAAATAAAATAATCTTACCATTTGAAAACAAAAAAGACTTGACAGAAATACCAAAAGAAGTTATGAATAAAATTCAGGTCTATTTTGTTGAAGATATAGACCATGTTGCAGATTTAACTTTGAAAAAATAAAATAAAAATGGGGTGATTTAAGTTGGCTATTAATGCTGTAGTAAAAGTTGATGGTGAAAATGTTGACCATGCCCTGAAATTACTTAAGAAAAAAGTAGAAAGGGAAGGGCTTGTCAGGGAAATCAAAAAGCATGCTTACTACGAAAAGCCTACCGAGGTAAAAAGAAGAAAAATCCTCAAGGCAAAAAGAAAGCAGCAAAAGCTTGTCCGTAAACTTCAAGAAAAGTACAAATATCTTTAATATTCAGCCGCCTTTGGGCGGCTTTTTTAATTATATTTTTTTATACTTTTTATAACTAATTAATCATGCTGGTAGTATAATCTGGAAGGTTGTCCCTTTACCCTCCTCAGATTCTACTTTAATCATACCACCATGTTTTTCAACTATCAATTTTACCATGTAGAGACCTAATCCACTGCCTTTGGACTTTGTAGTGTAGAGTGGTTGAAAAATCTTATCAATTTTATCTTTTGGTATACCACAACCGTTATCTTTGATCTTTATTGAAGCAAAATCAATGTCATCTATTTTATAAGGTTCTAATAAGATATCTAATTTTCCATTGTCTGTAGTGGATTGTATGGCATTTATTATAATATTGTCAAATACTTCAGAAATTAAATTTGGATCACACTTTATATTTTTATTAAAATTATCTATTAAATTTGTTTTAATGTTTTTACCGGCAGTATTTAAGTTTAAAGATTGTCTTATCAAATCAGCTATATCCACATCGCTATAAGTAAGTTGAATACCTTTGGAGAATGATAAAATCTGTTTTACAAGGTTTGCAGCCCTTTTGTAGGCAGATAAGGTTCTTTCTAAAAGAAGTTCTATTTCGGGATCTTTATTTTTATCTTTTATGATTATTAAATAATTACTTATGCCTGCCAATAAGTTATTGAAATCGTGCGCAAGCCCAGATACGAGCATTTCGAGATTTTTCGATGCCTTGTATTGTTCAAGCTCCTTAGTCATTTTTATAAAGTCAGAGATATCTTTACCTTCCGCTATTATATATCTGATATCATTATCCATAAGTATTGGTGTCAGGGATAAAGAAAATGATTTTTCATTACCATCTGTATCAATTATTGTAATATCTGTTTTGGCTGTATGTCTATTTTGATTTACATACTCTATTCCTAAATTCATTTTTTCAGATAGAGGTTTTGAATGGACAAAAAGAGGTAGTGTTGAAAGATGCATCATATTTATCTGATCTTTTGTAATCTTCATTGTTTCAAGGGTAATTTTATTAGCTTCAATTACATATCCATCTTTATCCAGAAGAGCTATCATATGATCCGCGTTGTCAAATATGCTTAAAAACTTTATTCTCTCCATTTCTAATTGTTTATTTCTATTCTTTATAACTTTATTGAGAAAAAAATTTATTATAAATAAGATAAAAAGTCCAATTGTTAGCAAAATTATGGCATAAACGAGTATCTTATAATTAAACTCTTTTAACTGATAAACCCCAAACCATTTCTCCTTTAAATCTTCAAGCTCTTTATTACTGATTTTGTCCATTCCGGTATTTATAATATTTATCAAATTCTCATTTTTCTTCAGAGCTGCTCTATACAATTTATTTGAGAAGAGGGGTTTTGGTACGATTTTAAAATTATTTTGAATCTTATACTTATATAAAAAGTAGTAACCTGTATTTTTACCAATCGCAAAGGCTACCACCTCACCTTTGCTGGCAGCTTTAATCATTTCCTCATCGGATTCATATTCTTTAATATTAGGAAAACCGTTACCTTTTAAAAACTGAACAGTTGCTCCACCTTTTTTGGTTGCAATCTGAAACCCTTTAAGATTGCTATTTTCAGCAATACCAGTGATATTTTTATGGTAAAAGATGTGTGTATCTACATCTTCATAAGGTTTTGAAAATGTATATATCTTTTCCCTTACTGGATTTTTAAATAATGTATCTATAATATCATATTTACCTTCTTCCATCTCTTTCTGGGCAATATTCCAATCTTTACCGATAATTCTTACCTTGATACCTGTTTTTTCTTCGAATTCTCTCCATAAATCGATACTAAATCCAACAAGATCTCCATTTTCGTCCATATAACTGTATGGTGGATAATTGCTGTCAATTACTACGGTTATTGAATCTTTAGCAATTAGTAAATTGATATTAAGAAATAATAAAAGAACTGTTGACAACACCAAAAGCTTTAAAATCAAAAATTTCATTACACGATCTCCCAAGAAGCTGTTATTTAAAAAACTACGAATCAGAAAAACCTCACATTGTGTATTTTTTCTAATCATAATAGAATAAGTTATCATTGTCAAATAAAATCTATAAATTTAGATCTCTTACAATTGTTAATTTGAAGTTAAAATTTAGCTAGGTTATATTTTAGTTGTTTAATGATGCTATATAATTTATTGCTAAAGCTACATTTGGGAATTTATTCTTGACATTTAAGGATAAAAATGATACAAGTTATTGAAAATAAAGAAAACATATTAGCTGCCCAAATGGTGGAATTGGTAGACACGCAGGATTCAGGATCCTGTGGGGTAACACCTGTGGGGGTTCGAGTCCCCCTTTGGGCACTTTTTAATCCCAAAATATCTTTCTTATGACTCGTTGTTAAATAAAATCCTTGAATTTTTCATTTTATCTGTTAAAATTAACTAAAATTTTTGTTAGGGGGCCTGTATGAATGTAAGTGATATTAGAAATATCCGCAATGTTGCATTTATTTCTCATGGTGGTGCGGGTAAAACAAGTCTGGTAGACACAATTCTTTTTAATGCCAAAGTAAACAACCGAATCGGTAGTGTAGACAATGGGACGAGTTTGATGGATTTCGATCCCGTTGAGATTGAAAGAAAGATCTCAATAAATCTGAAAATTACCTCAATAGAGTGGAATAATACACTAATAAATATTGTGGACACTCCAGGTTATGCAAATTTCCTTCATGAAACCAAGTCTGCTGTTTCGGCAGTTGGTGGAGCCGTTGTCGTGGCCAGTGCTATTACAGGTGTAAAAGTGGAAACTGAAAGGGTCTGGAAGTACGCTGATGAATACGATCTTGCTAAAATCATCTTCGTAAATAAGATGGATAAAGAAAGAGCCGACTTTTTTAGGGCTCTTGCCGATATAGAAAAAACATTCAAAGTAAGACCACTTCCAATATTCTTACCAATTGGACAGGAAGAGAGCTTTAGAGGTATTATAGATCTTGTTAAAATGAAAGCATATATTTACCCTCAAGAACCAACAGCCAATTATAAAATAGAAGAGATACCAGCAGAGCTTTTATCAGAGGCTGAATCTCATAGAACAAAGTTGATAGAGGCAATTAGCGAGCTCGATGATGCGTTAATAGAGAAATATTTAGATGGAGAGGAATTTACTGAAGAAGAGATAGTAAAAGGTATAAGAGAAGGTACCATTTCTAAAAGATTTTTCCCTGTTATACCAGGTTCTGCAGTTAAAAATATTGGAAGCAAATTGCTTCTGGAGGCTATAATCAAATATCTGCCATCACCTATTGAAAGGGAAAGAAAAAAGGCGATTGATCAAAAGACAGGCGAAACAGTATTTGTGGATCCACTTGATCCGGAATTTAGGGCTTTTGTATTTAAAACATTTATAGACCCATTTGCAGGAAAATTAACTATTTTCAGGGTTTATTCTGGAGAAATAACTAACGATTCAGAAATTTACAATATAAATAAGGATGAAACTGAAAAAATAAACCAACTCTACCTTTTGCAGGGGAAAAACTTTGTGAAGGTTGACAGGTTGATAGCAGGTCAAATAGGGATGGTCAATAAGCTTAAATACACAGAAACTTTTGATACACTTTCAAAAAATAAAAAATCAACTGTTGTTTTTGAGCCGGTGCAGATTCCGGAGCCTGTATTAGCTTTTTCTCTTGTTCCAAAATCTAAAGATGACGAAGATAAGGTGAGCTCTGGTCTTCACAGACTTATGGAGGAGGATATCGGCATAAGGTTAACCAGAGACGAACAGACAAATGAACTGCTTTTAAGTGGTGCAGGTCAGATGCATATTGAAGTGATTGTTGATAAATTGAAAAAAAAGTTTAACGTGGAAGTAGAGCTTAAAACACCTAAGGTACCCTATAAAGAAACTATTAAAAAGAGTGCCCAGGGGCAGGGGAAATACAAAAAGCAGTCTGGTGGTAGAGGTCAATATGGTGATGTGTGGATAGAGCTACAACCTCTTGAAAGGGGTGCCGGATTTGTTTTTGAAGATAGAATTGTGGGTGGGGTTGTACCAAAACAGTATATCCCTGCTGTAGAAAAAGGTTTGAGGGAAGCAAGTATGAAGGGTGTTCTGGCTGGATTCCCCACTGTAGACTTTAAAGCTATTTTATACGATGGATCTTACCATTCCGTAGACTCCTCTGAAATGGCTTTTAAGATCGCAGCTTCCCTTGCTTTCAAAAAAGTGGCTGCAGCTGCTTCACCAACAATATTAGAGCCTATTATGAATCTTGATGTTTTTGTACCAGATGATACCACAGGTGCAGTCATTGGTGATCTCAATTCCAGAAGAGGAAAAATCATAAACGTTGAACCACAGGTCAATGGTCAACATATCAGGGCTCAGGTGCCAATGGCAGAAGTGTTAAAATATGCTCCTGATTTAAGGAGTATAACCGGTGGCAGAGGAACTTTTACTATAGAATTCAGCCATTACGAGGAGCTACCAAGTTATCTTGCAGAAAAAGTGATTGCTGAAAATAAAAAGGTACAACAAGAGGAAGAGGAAGAGTAAAAAAAGGGAGGGAAACCTCCCTTTATATTTAATTATGATAAAATTAAATCTTCTAAGATTTTTAGATAAAAGCTTCTCAGAAATCTATCAAATAACTCACGGTGAAATTGAATATAAAGAAGAAGAGTATGATTCGATAGAAATATCTGAAGAAGAACCAAAAGAACAAAAACCTACGCAAAACAATCGTAAAAAACTGATATTAGTATTATCTGTTGTTTTAGGTACAGTATTATTACTTTCTTCAGTAATTCTAGTATATTTTTATTATCAGACAAAAGTTATAGAAAAACAGATAGCTGCTAAAAAAACAACCCTTTCTCATAATGAAAAAGGTCAAAAACCGAAATCTACAGACAATATACATAAAGAAGTAGAATCATACAACGAATTAAGTGATTTTAAACCAATTGGTGAAATAGTATTTGAAGAAGAGAAAAATAGATTAGCTAACAATTCTGAACTCTCTAATTTTCCAAAAAATGTAAAATCTGATAATAAAACGGAAGCAAAATCTACTCAGAAAAAAGATGATATAAAACAGTATAGATATAACCTTGTAATAGAAGATTGCTACCCTGGGGAAATTGAAAAGATAAAATTAGCACTAAAAGATACAAATCTTTCTTATATTAGTACTGAGAAGGGAAAGATAAAACTTGTGGTTTACAAAGCTTATAAATATGCCGAAAAATCAGATCTTTATATTGGTAATAAGCCTGTAAACTTTCTTGGGTATTTCTATAGCAAAGATGAAGCTGTATCTTTTTTACGAGAGAATTCCCTAAAAGGTATAGTTACTTCTAAAATGGAAGAAGTTACTGTTTATAAAGTAGAAATCACTTATTTCAATTCTGAATCAGAAATATCTCAATTTTTGGTCAAAACTAAGTTAAACAATAAAAAAATCAGGGTAGATAAATCTTAGGTATTGACAATCAATTATATTTTTCTTAATATAGCAGTAAATAAAGGGGGTAATTATGACTAAAGCTGATATAGTTGATATAATTTATGAAACTCTGGGAATCTCAAAAAAGGATATCTACAAGGTTGTGGATTCAGTTTTCAGTAAAATAAAAGATGAGATTCTCAGCAAAAACAATGTAAAAATCTCCGGTTTTGGTAGTTTTGAGGTTAAAACTAGAGGTAGAAGAATTGGTAGAAATCCAAAAACAGGTGAAGAAAAAGTTATTGAAGCAAGGACGGTGGTTTCTTTTAAACCAAGCAGGCTTTTAAAAGAAGAGGTTAATGCAAAATAAGATTTACTATAAGATAGGGGAGGTCTGTGAAATTACAGGCCTCAAACCTTCTATAGTCAGATTCTGGGAAAAAGAGTTTCATCAATTAAGACCTTTAAAATTAAGTTCAAACCAGAGATATTACACTTCCAATCATATAGATTTATTAAATAAAATTAAATACCTGCTTTATGAAGAAAAATTGACAATTGAAGGTGCCAAAAAAAAGCTTAAAGAAAAAACAGCAGAAGAGAAACTTTTAGAAATTAAAGAAGAATTAAAATCTATCCTGTCGGATATCAAAAAAAGTATACAATAAGATAGATCTATAGTAGACTAAATTTTAAGGGGGTAAAATTATGGATGTAATCACCGCTATAAAAACGAGAAGAAGCATCCGTTCTTTTTATGATAGACCTGTAGAGAAAGAGAAGATTGATGAATTATTAAAACTGGCGATGTGCGCTCCTTCCGCTGGGAATGAACAGCCATGGCATTTTATAGTTGTGGATGATGTAAAAGTGAAGAAAGATATTGCTGATATGCACCCATATGCCAAAATGCTTTATCAGGCACCTATTGGTCTAATTGTTTTAGGAGATGTTTCACTTGAAAAATATAAAGGTTATTGGGTGCAGGATTGCTCTGCAGCGATAATGAATATTCTTACAGCAGCGCCAGCATTGGATTTGCAAACTGTATGGTGCGGTATCTACCCAACCGAAGAAAGGGTCAGGGATTTTATGGAATATTTCAAACTACCACCAAATATAATACCCCTGGCCGTTATAGCGGTTGGGTATTCTGATAAAAAGGGGTTTGAAGTGGATAGATTCAAGCCCGAAAGGATTCATTACAACAGATTCTAAAAAAATAGGGTGGACTGAACCACCCTGTATTGATAGTTCTAACTATTAGCCTTTTTCCAGTCCTCTAAAAATTTTTCTATACCTATATCTGTGAGTGGATGTTTCATCATCTGAATGAGTATAGAAAAGGGTAGGGTAGCTATATCGATATTATTCTTGATGGTTTCGATTACATGTTGTGGATGTCTTATACTTGCAGCTATCACTTCACAGTCAAACCCGTAAGATAAGATCATTTCCTGACAATTTTTAGCGAGCTCAAAACCGTTGTGTCCGATGTCATCAAGCCTGCCAACAAAAGGGCTAATATATCTTGCCCCTGATTTACATGCGAGCAGAGCCTGATTTAATGAAAAAATTAACGTCATATTAACATTCACATCTTTTTCTGTAAGTTTGCGGGTGGCCACAAGCCCTTCTGGAGTAAATGGTATCTTAACAACCACATGTTCACTTATGGAGGATAGTTCAAGCCCCTCTTTATACATCCCTTCAGCATCCAGCGAAATAACCTCGGCACTTACCGGAGCCTTCACAATTTCACAAATCTCTTTAACGAGCTTTTTAAAATCTTTTTTTTCTTTTGATACAAGGGTTGGATTTGTGGTTACTCCATCTATTATCCCCAGATCAACGGCTTTTTTTATTTCATCGATATTGGCAGTGTCAAGAAATATTTTCATACAATAATTACCCCTCAGATTTTATTTTTTCTATGAATTTTTGTCTACAATCTTCTGAACAAAAGTAGTAGATATTGTCATAGTACTTCACTTTGAAATTCGTTGTTCTTTCCACAAATGTCCCGCATGTTGGATCTTTTACCAGCTCCACAGGATTATTTGAAGGATCTGAAGATTTAGCTTCCACTTCAGAATTTTTATTACTTCTTGTAAAAAGCTTATAAGCTACATATGCCAGTATTATGAAAGTAAAAAATTTAATCATCTATTCCCCCTTTTGCGGTTATTATTTTTTGCAGGAACTATAAAAATTGTTTTAATATCTCCCGTACCGGAACTCTCTGTCTTTACCCCTTCAATATCGTTTACTATCTTATGGATATCTTTTCTTATAATTGTTATCATAGGGGGAAGTTTCTGAACTTTTCCAGTCTTTTTTACCGTTTCAGCTGCCGCTAAAGCTTTTTCAGCTAAGTGTTTTGTAACTCTTTCTCGATAACCCTCCACATCAACAACTATTTCCACCTCAGGGTAATTTTCAATATTTATCAGTCTATCCACCAATTCTTGAAGCGCATTAAGAGTTTGGGCAAATTTACCCACAAGTAGCTTTGAGTCCGGTGATATTATATTGAATATATATTTGGGTTTATCTTCTATTATTTCAACTTGAAATTCTGAAAACCCTGATTTCTCAAGAATTTCATGAAGGATCACTTTTGTCCTTCTCTTTACATACTCAAATTCATCAAATTTTATCATTACTTTTGATTGTTTTTTTCCAAAACCCAGGATACCTTTTGATCCCTGCTCAATCACTTCATAAGTGATAAATTCTCTTGGAATTTTATTTTCATTGAGAAACTTAGAAATCCCTTCATCTATATCGTAACATTCTATCTCATAATACTTCATATTTAAACCTCATGTAAGCTTTTTATTAATATAGTACTGTTGAATAATAGAAAGAATATTGTTTGTAAGCCAATAAATTACAAGACCAGAAGGGAAGTTGAGAAATAGAAATGTAAATATCACAGGCATCATCAGAAATATCTTCTGTTGCATTGGATCCATTGTGGATGGGGTCATCTTCTGTTGGATAAACATCGTAATACCCATTATAATAGGGGTTATATAATATGGATCCTTATCAGATAGATCTGTAATCCAGAATATAAAAGGTGAACCTTTCAATTCCACAGATACCAGAAGTGCTTTATAGAGTGCGAAAAATATAGGTATTTGAATTATCATAGGTAAACAGCCCCCCATAGGATTCACGCCATGTTTCCTATAAAGCTCCATCATTGCAGTATTCATCTTTTGGGGGTCATTCTTGAATTTTTCTTTTATTTCCATTAACTTAGGCTGAATCTGTTGCATCTTCTTCATAGATGTCATACTTTTTATTGTAAGAGGGTAGGTTAGAAGCTTGACTATAATTGTAAGAATGATTATAGCCACACCGTAGTTTTTAGTAAAACTATAGATAAAAAGCATAAATTTTAGCATGGGTACCGCAAGAAATTTAAACCAGCCAAAATCTATACTATTCTCCAATCCAAGGTTGAAACTTTTCAAAAGATCATACTCCTTAGGCCCCACGTATATATTAAATTTAGTATCGGAGGTGGATTTGGGATTCAAAATAATCTGTTTTACACCTTTTACAATGGCGCTTTCACCCATTTTTTCTATTTTGCCCAATTCAAGATTACCATCAATTGCAGCAAAAAGATAATACTTTGTAGTATAACCTATCCATTTGGGAGCATCAAGCTTGACAGTATCCTTGACCTTTCCTGGAGCTACCTCTTCCCTCTTTTCCCCATTATAAATTATTGGGCCTTCAAATATGTAACTGCTTTTTTCGAAACCTTCCCCAAAACCTGGGCCGATATCTATACTACCATCAAGTTTAATAGTCTGATCAGAATTGTTTGAAACCTTTAAATTTAGATCTATTAGATAACCTTCTTTCCCTATAGTATAAGTTTTAGTTATCCCTATATTATTTTGAAGAGCAGAAAAAATTACAATCTTTTTACCATCAATCTCTTTTATCTCCATGCTATAATTATCACCATATCCATCCAAGACCTTCATGTAGTTATCATTATCATTTTTAAATGTAACAATCGGCAGTTTTTTATCACGATATTTTACCACTGAAACCTTGTTTATATTTCCTGAATGCTTATCAAAATAGATTTCCACAAAACCGTTTGATACTTTTTCAACTTCAATAGATTTACTTTTTGTCGTAATATTTGATATTGTCTTCACTTCAGATTTAGAAGCAACATTGTCTTTCTCTTTAGATAATGTGGCAGAGTTATCCTGAGCCACAGGCATTGGTGCTGGTGCGAAGAAAAATTGATATGCAAGTAAGATTATTATACTTATCGCCACAGCTAATACTGTTCTTTTGTCCATTAAGATATCCTCCGATATGTGATATTATTTAACATGGTCGATGCCACCTTTATTAAAAGGGTTGCACCTTAGTATACGCCAGATGGATAATAAAATCCCTTTGAAAACCCCTTTTTTCTCTATAGCTTCCTTTGCATAGGCAGAACAAGACGGATAAAATCTGCAATTATTGCCCAAGAATGGGGATATAGCTATCTGATAAAAATTAATCATCTCTATCATTAATTTTTTTAACATTTTGTGTAATATCATCCAACAATTCCCAATATGTGGCCTTCAAAGAAGAAGGTAGGGCAAGAATGACTAAATCAAGATTTTTAAAAATCTCTTTGTTAGTCCTGTATATATGCCTTAACCTTCTCTTTATGAGGTTTCTATCAGCTGAATTTTTACTAACTTTTTTACCAACTACTAAACCGACTCTACCTGAACCTTTGATATAAAATATGCAAAAGTATCTAAAATATATCTTTTTACCTTTTTTAAATAGGTATTTAAACTCAAGTTGTTTCCTTAATCTTACCTCTTTAGGGAAACGCTCATTTTTTTCTACAGTGCCAATCTTTTCCTACCTTTAGCTCTTCTTCTTTTTAAAACATTCCTTCCACCTTTTGTGGATTTTCTCGCTCTGAATCCATGATCTCTAATTTTTTTTAACTTTGTAAGTTTTTTTAATGTTCTCATCTGTGCCATAACATTCCTCCATTTTCTGTTTTTTGTTTAACGGGTTATTATATTTAAATAATAGACAATGTCAAGTAAAACTGGGCAATACGACATCATTGAAGTAAACTTTTATAAATGAGATATGCTGTAAGAGCATAGTTATCACTTCTGTTGTAAGTTTTTATTACATCATAATTTTTATATGTTAACCAAAGCTCAAAGTCATTCTCATTCTCAAATTTTCTAACTGTGGCTTTTCTGTTTTTTGATTGGAGGTATCCTAATTTTTCTAAATCAATGATTTGGGATTGATTAAGATATGGTAGAAATAAATTTATATCTTCAGGCCTAATCTGCTCAGCAACTATATCTTTATAGATCCAGCCGTTGAGTTTTAGATAGTTTGCTATACTTGCGAAAACATCCTGCCAATCATTCACAAGATCCACTCGACAATCGCTGTTATAATCAATACCGTAATTCAATATACTTGATGGCATAAACTGAGGCAGACCAATGGCACCAGCGTAAGAGCCCTTTAATGTATTGTTGTCATAGGTTTTGTCCAAATATCTCAGTAAAATATAACTTATTAGCTCTTTCGTAAAAAATGAGCTTCTGGGAGGATACCCTCTGGCAAGAGTAAATAACGCATCCCCCACATTATGTACCGGTTTATATTTACCAAAATTTGATTCTATAGCCACCAGAGCCACTATTATCTCTTTATCAACGTTAAACTCTTTTTCTATTTTATTTAAAAGATCTTTATGTTCCTCAAAAAACAGTTTGGCATCGGATAATCGTTTTTCGGTGATAAAGATTTTTTTGTATCTTCCCCATATTAAAGCTTCCTTCGGGGTAGTAATTTTTTCAATGGTTGCATTATCGATTTTTAAAGATAATAGTATCGATTTACTGAATTCTTCCGGAACGTTGTGCCTGGATTTTAAAACTTTAGTAATATTATCGATATACTCTAAATATGATAGATCATCTATTAAGTTAGTCTGGTTATCACTGGCGTATAAGATATTAAAAAAAACTAATAATATTAACAATATCCTCAACATAAATTATCCCTATATTTGATTTTTAAAGATTAGATTTTTTCAATCACAATCTGGTTCCTTCCAAATTGTTTTGCTTTGTATAATGCTTCATCTGCTCTTTCGAGCATTTTAAAATGTTCATCCATTTCAGTTGGTATTCCATATACACCACCAATACTTACAGTAACATAAGGTGAAACGGTAGATGCTTTATGCTCTAATCTTAGATTAGATATATTGCTTTTAATTCTACCAGCGATCATTAAAGCATCATCATAAGATGTTTCTGGTATAACACAGGCAAATTCTTCTCCACCAAATCTCGCCACCAGATCATAAGGTCTTTTTAGAGAATCTTTTATCGCACAAGCAATAGATTTCAAACAATCATCTCCCGCAAGATGACCGTAGGTATCATTATACAATTTAAAATAGTCTATATCAATCACGAATATAGACAGATACATTTTTTTTCTCAATGATATTTTATACCATTTTTCTAAATATTCATTAAATCTTCTCTTGTTGGCAATTCCTGTAAGACCATCTATCATTGCAAGTTTTTTTAAGTAATCCCTCTGCTTTTTCAGCTCAATATGAGTAGCTACTCTTGCTTTTAAAATTGCACCTATAATCGGTTTGGTGATATAATCAACTGCACCAGCCTCAAGACCTTTAACCTCTTGTTCTACGGAATCGAGTGCTGTAATGAAAATAACCGGAATTTCTCTTGTTAATATATCTGATTTGAGTTTTGTTAAAACTTCATATCCATCCATATCCGGCATTACAACATCCAGTAATATTAGATCGGGAGAGGTTTCATAAACTTTTTTTATTCCACTAACCCCGTTTGTACTGAAAAAAATTTCGTAATCATCTTTTAAAACTCCATTAATCAGTTGTATGTTGGAAACGGAATCATCAATAATTAAAATTTTACCTTTATGTTCATTATTACTATTCATAAAAGACCCTTTTTCTTAAGTTCATCTAATATCATGAAAGCTTCTGTAAAATTTAGATTTGAAATAGCTAAACCCAGCTGATTTGTCAAAAGACCATCCACCGAGGATAAGCCATATTTCATATCTTCATATTTCTCAATTGCTTTTAAATTATTATCCAAAAGTAATTTTGTTAATTCCTCAATATCATCTTTTGAGATTTTTTTAAAAGATACGATCTCTTTTCTCGAACCTTCCAACGTTTCTTTATAACTATTCAATATGTCTATTTGATCAAAAAATTTATCAAATAGATTTTTGATCATTTTAGGTTCTGTTTTTGCTTTGAGCAGTTTATCTATTTCCACAAGATTTTTATGTATATCCACAAGACTGATATTGCCGGATGCCCCTTTATGTTTGTGGATAATCTTTTGTAACTTTTCTATTTCATTTTCTTGTATACACTGTTTGATGATTGGAATATCACGATTTATTTCTTCGACAAATAGATTGACAAGAAATTTTATATTCTCTGGATCACTTCCCCTCATCTTCAAATCCTGGAAATCTAAAAATGGAATCTCTGAAACAGAATCTGTCTTTGGTTCATTTGAAAAGGTATATTTTAATTTAACCCACTTTGAAATAGTTTTAAAAAGCTCATTCATGGAAACAGGTTTGGTGAGATGATCATTCATCCCTGCTTCAATTGATTTATCAGCATCAGCTTTAAAAGCATGTGCACTTACGGCAATGATAGGTATGTCAACATAATCGGGTATCATTCTTATCTGCCTTGTGGCCTCATAACCATCCATGTTTGGCATCTGAATATCCATAAAAACAATATCGTATTTTTTCTTTTTTGCCAAATTTACTGCTTCAAGACCATCATTGGCAAAATCAGATGAAATATTAAACTGTTTCAACATATTTTGTAATACTATCTGATTGATTACATTGTCCTCCACTATCAAAGCGTGTAAATCTTGAATTGGAAAATCAGAATTTTTTAAATATTTTTCTTCTTTAGCTAAATCTTCTTTAAATAAAATTTTTGTTACGGCATTGAATATATCAGAAGGTAAGACTGGTTTTTCCATAATGAATGGCTTTTTTGTAAATATCTTTTGGGCCTCTAGTTTGCTTAGATTTGTAATAATGATAGCCCTACTTGATTCAAACAGTTTGAATACATTATTGATAATCTCTTCATTTTTTGTTGAATGAACAGCAAATACGATATCTATCTTACTATTTTCAAAACTGAACGTTTCATCAAAAACTGTTACTTTAAATTTAAGAGATTCTAAAATTTTAAGTATATTTTGAGAAAATAATGATAAATCAGAAATAAAGAGAACATTTAGATTGGTAATTTTTTCATTATAGAATAATCCAGAAGAGTCATCAATCCCAAACTTCAAAGTAACATAAAAAGTTGTGCCTTTACCGGGTTCTGAGACGAAATTTATATTACCATTCATCACATCTAATAATCTTTTTACTATGGTCAACCCAAGTCCTGTACCGCCATATTTTTTTGTTACCGATTGATCCCCTTGAAAGAATGGAGTAAATAGCTTTTGCTTTTTATCATCATTTATACCTATACCTGTGTCTTTAATTACAAATAAAATTTCTACACAGTTTTCTGTTGAATTTTTTATAAAAACATCCAGAGAAACATAACCGATTTCTGTAAACTTAATGGCGTTTCCCAATAGGTTTATTAGAATCTGTTTAACCCTTAAAGGGTCACCGATAATCTTTGCAGGTATTAATGGATCTATAAAAACGGTAAACTCGATTTTTTTTTCTTTAGCTCTATAATAAAGCACTTTAATTACTTCATCTATAGTATCTTTCAACGAAAAGATATCGTTTAGAATCTTAATTTCACCACTTTCGATTCTGGAAAAATCCAGAATGTCATTAATGATATCGAGGAGATGATGTGAAGCCATATTTAGATGTTTCACATACTCTAACATATGTTTAGGAAGATTTTCTTTTATGAGAAGTTGGGAAATACCTATTATGCCATTTAATGGAGTTCTGATTTCATGAGACATGTTGGCAAGAAAAGTAGATTTTGCCTGATTTGCTCTTTCTGCCTCCTCTTTTGCCTTGATAATCTCCTGCTCGGCAATTTTTTTATCATTTATGTTGACAACAACACTTATTAAGTTTTTTATATTACCATCTTCATCTTTCAGGGATGATCTATTTGAATCCATCCAGATCAACGATCCATCTCTTTTTACGTATCTATTTTCGATTCTATAGTAATCTATTTCATTATTTAATATCCCCTGAATAAAAATTTGCTCTTTTTCGTAATCTTCTGAAAATATAATTTCAGATATATTTTTATTTTTTAAATCCTGATAATTATGTTCTAGTAGCTCCAAAAGGTAATCATTTATTAAAATGATATCTCCCAATTTATTGGTAAATATGATACCAACGGGTGCTCTATCAAATATTGATTTAAAAATTATCTCTTGCTCTTTTACAGATTTCTCCAGTAAAACCTTTTCAGTAATATCCTGAACTGTGCCTATGCTTCTTATAGGCTCTCCATCTTTATTGTAAAAAGTTTTCCCCCTTTCTATAACGTATTTAATTCTACCATCAGACATCAAAAGTCTGTGTTCCACCTGATAACTCTTTTTCATTCTAACAGATTCCCAATATGCATCATTAACCTTTTCCCTATCATCAGGGTGAACAGTCGAAATAAAGGCATCATAGGATGCTCCGAATTCCTGCTTATCTATTTCAAAAATATCATAAATTTCATTTGACCAAAACAGCTTGTTATTTTTAATATCAAGTTCCCATGAACCAATTTTTGCAATCTTCTCTGCCTCTTCGAGTAGATAAAGCTTTTCTTGGAGTAGTATTTCTGCATTTTTTTTCTCAGTAATATCTATATGTGTTCCCATAAGATACAACATAGAACCGTCATCAGCATATTTAATGACTTTTCCCGAACCTCTGATCCATTTGTAGCTACCATCCTTAGCTATTAATCTAAAATCAATAGTAAAAGATTTTTTTATTTCCATTTGTTTGGCTAAAGATAATTGGACATACTCAATATCTTCCGGATGTAAAAGCTCCACCCATTTTTCGTATGACATTTCAAATTCATTTGGATAGTAACCCAACATCCTATAGGCATGATCAGACCATAAAACCTTACCTGTGGAATTATCCCAAAACCATACACCTATATCACCACTTTCGAGAGCATACCATATCTCATCAATGCTAAACTTTGTTTTATCACTCATAAAGGCATTATACAAAAAAAATCTAAAATTAAAAGAGGATTTTAAAAATAATGAATGGGCAAAATTTAATCTATTTTTAACTTAATATAATCAGTCTGTTTATATAAATTTAACAAATAAGAATTCTATCATTTTTTATTATTAGTATTTAGATATTTTTATATTACTTAGAATAAAATTTTTGTTTTTATTATTGATTTTATTACTATCGTGCTTTAAAGATATATCTATAAATCCAATAGATTTGTTAATATAGTCAGAGATTAAAAATATTAATTCAGTATTATAAGAATTTTATTTAATAGATATTTTATATTACATTTACTTTTATCTATTTTACTATCAAAATACAATAGAAAATATTTTGCATATAGAACGCAGAATTCAAAATTAATATAGATTTTTTTTATATAATTAACGACTTGAATTAATTTACAAATATAGGGATATAAAATTTAATTTAAATTTATTTTTCTCTTTACATTTTGTTAACTTTATGCAATTATATATCATAAAAATCAGGAGGTAAAAAATGGGAGTAAAACAGAAAGTAACAAAAGAAGAAGCATTGCTTTATCACTCTTCAGGAAGAAAAGGGAAAATTGAAGTGATACCCACCAAACCAACCTTAACCCAAAAAGACTTATCGTTAGCTTATTCTCCTGGCGTAGCTCATCCGTGTCTTGAGATAGAACAAAACCCAGAGCTAGCTTACGAATATACCGCAAAAGGTAATCTTGTGGCTGTTGTCTCAAATGGCACAGCTGTTTTGGGTCTTGGTGATATTGGCGCTCTTGCTGGAAAACCTGTAATGGAAGGGAAGGGAGTTCTTTTCAAAAGATTTGCCGATGTGGACGTTTTTGATATAGAATTAAACTCAAAAAACCCTGATGACATTATAAAAGCCTGTGAGCTTCTGGAACCAACATTTGGTGGAATTAATCTTGAGGATATTAAAGCCCCTGATTGTTTCTATATAGAAGAGGAATTGAAAAAAAGGCTAAAAATTCCTGTCTTTCACGATGACCAGCACGGTACAGCCATTATTGCAACTGCTGCTCTGATTAATGCATTAGAAATCGTCAATAAAAAAATAGATCAAGTAAAAGTGGTAATAAATGGTGCAGGTGCCTCTGCGATAGCAACTGGAAACTTAATCATAAAAGCTGGCGTAAAAAGAGAGAATATTATTCTTTGTGATACAAAAGGTGTGATCTACAAAGGTAGAGTAGAGGGGATGAATAAATACAAAGAAGCCTTTGCTGTTGAAACGGACAAGCGAACTCTAGAAGAGGCTATGGATGGGGCTGATGTATTCATAGGATTATCTGTGAAAGGTGCGGTCACTAAAAACATGGTAAAACTTATGGCGAGAGATCCCATAATAATGGCCATGGCAAACCCTGATCCTGAAATCACACCTGAAGAGGTTTATGAGGTAAGGGGTGATGCGATAGTTGCCACAGGTAGATCAGATTATCCAAATCAAGTGAATAATGTTCTGGGTTTCCCCTTTATTTTTAGAGGGGCTCTTGATGTTAGAGCCACCCAGATAAATGAGGAGATGAAGCTTGCTGCAGTGTATGCACTTGCCAATCTTGCAAAACAGGATGTCCCAGAATCTGTATGTAGAGCCTACGGAGTAAAAAAACTTCAATTTGGCAGAGAATATCTTATACCAAAACCTTTTGACCCGAGAGCTCTTACCACAGTTGCTCCCGCAGTAGCTAAAGCTGCCATAGATAGCGGAGTAGCAAGGGTAATTATTACTAATTGGGAAAAATATAAAGATCAGCTTGAAGCAAGATTATCTGTAGCAAGAGAATTCACAAGACATATTATACAAAGAGCAAGATTTACTCCTAAAAAGATTGTTTTCCCGGAAGGTGAGTATGAAAAGATTATCAAAGCTGCTGTAAAAGTAATCGAAGAAGGCTTTGGAACACCTATTTTACTTGGGGATAAAGATACTATTTTAAAAATAGCCGAAAAAGCAAATTTAAATATTGAAGGTATTGAGATTGTCTGTCCTCAATCATCTCCAAATCTTGATAAATATGCCCAACAACTATTCAAAATGAGACAGAGAAAAGGGGTAACCGAAGTAGAAGCTTACAGACTATTAACAAAAATTACGAACTACTATGGTGCCATGATGATTTTAAATGGAGAAGCAGATTGTCTCGTAACTGGATATTCCAGAGATTACGGTAATTCTGTAAGACCTCTACTTGAAACAATCCCTTTTGAAAAAGATTATAAAACTGTTTCTGGTTCCTATTTCATGATATTCAAAGACAGATTATTGCTGTGTGCTGATACCACTGTAAATCTTGATCCAACAGCTGAACAGCTTGCACAGATAGCCCTCCAATCCGCCGACACTGTTGAAAAATTTGACATAAAGCCAAAGATTGCTATGTTAAACTTTACAAACTTTGGTAGTGTAAAATGTGAAAGGGTAAAAGTAATTCAGGATGCAATCAAATTGGTTAAAGCTAAAAGACCTGATATCATAATAGATGGCGATATGCAGGCAGACACTGCCACCTATGCACCTATCGCTGAAGAGGCATTCCCATTTTCTGAAATAAAAGGTGATGCAAATGTATTAATCTTCCCTAACCTTGAATCAGGTAACATAGCTTATAAATTACTCTACAGAGTTGGTAGTGGAACTGCTATAGGACCTATTCTTCAGGGATTCAAACACTCTGTACACGTTCTCCAGAGGGGTAGTGACGTACACGAAATAGTCTATCTTGCTGCTTATGCAGTTGTGGATGCTTCAATCAAACAAAATATCTAATAATTGGCGGGGCAACCCGCCTTTATTTTTTTGACATAAGTTAAATCTCTTTAACTTTTTTTCTTGACAAACACACCAATTGTTAATAATATAATGGAAATAAAAATCATAGAGGAACGGTATGACTGGACTTAGACATTTTAAAGTATTGCTTATTGGTAATCCAAATGTGGGTAAAAGTGCACTTTTTTATAGGCTTTCTGGTAAATATGTGTCTGTATCAAATTATCCCGGCACAACGGTGGATATCACCAGAGGTAGAACGAAAATCGGAGAACATCACGAGATAGAGTTTATCGATACCCCTGGTTTTTACAATCTTATGACGATAACTGAGGAAGAAAAAGTTACTAAAAAATTGCTTTTAGAAGAAACACCGGACGTCGTCCTACATGTTATTGATGCCAAGAATATCCAGAGAATGCTACCGCTGACACTTCAATTGATAGAAGCTGGTTTACCAGTAATATTGGTATTGAATATGTTTGACGAACTTAAGCATAGAGGGCTTGAAATAAATCTACCCCATTTAGAACATGACCTTGGGATACCTGTGGTTGCAACAGTTGCCACAAAAGGGATTGGAATAGAAAACCTGGTTTCAAGAATAGTTAGTGTTTGTGAAAAGAGATACAATTATCAAAGAATCTCAATTGATTATACAGAAGAACTCTCTAAAAAGATAGATAATATCTGTAATCTATTGTTTAATCAGCATAAAATTTCAAACAGAACAATAGCTGCATTATTACTACAAGGGGATGAAGATAGCCTGGACATGATACGGAATGAAAAGAATTTCAATCAAATTCAGGATATCCTAATGAATGAGAAACAAAATAATTTCAGACTTGAATATGCAAAAATTTTACATGAAAATGCAATGAATATTGTTGAAGAGAATGTCATAATAAAAACAGGTGACAAAGATGGTTTTATCAAAAGTTTAATAGATAACTTCACGATGCATCCAATTGGGGGATTAATAGGTGTCATTATAATATTGTATTTCGGATTTTATAAATTTGTAGGTGGGGTAGGGGCTGGAGTACTTGTGGATTTTATAGAAGGTGACATTTTCGAAGGAATAATAAATCCATATGTTAATAGATTTTTCGATTCTTTATTAGGGAAAACCATATTTTTTGATCTCTTTGCAGGAGAATACGGCGTAATTACACTCGGAATTCGTTATGCTTTTGCAATAGTTCTTCCTGTTGTTTTCTCATTTTTTCTCATGTTTTCAATTCTCGAAGATTCTGGTTATCTTGTAAGACTATCAATGGTCTTAGACAATTTTTTAAAAAAGATAGGTTTGTCTGGTAGATCGGTAATTCCAATGGTCCTTGGACTTGGCTGTGGGACGATGGCTACAGTGGTGACCCGAACACTCGAAACTGTAAGGGAAAGATATATCGTGACATTTCTATTAGCCCTCACCATACCTTGTGCAGCGCAACTGGGTGTTATTTTAGGGCTACTTGGTGGTAATTTTAAATACTTATTGGTATGGTTTATCACCATTGTTATAATATTTTTACTGTCCGGGTTAATATTAAACAGATATTTAAAAGGTAAACCAGCAACATTTTTTATGGAGATACCACCATTAAGAATGCCAATATTAGGAAATGTTTTGATTAAAACATTTTCAAGACTAAAATGGTATGCCCTTGAAGTTATCCCAATATTTATATATATAAGTGTATTGATTTGGGTTGGTAAGATAACTAAAATTTTTGATCTGCTCACCTTTATCTTATCTTATCCCGCCAGATGGGCTGGTTTGCCAGAAAAGATGGGGGAGATATTTCTGTATGGTTTTTTTAGAAGAGATTTTGGGGCAGCTGGACTTTACGATCTTCAAAATTCAATGACACCGGTTCAAACTGTGGTATCTGTGGTAATACTTACATTATTTGTTCCTTGTGTTGCTCAATTCTCAGTTATGATAAAGGAAAGAGGTTCGAAAAATGCTATTCTAATTTTTCTTTTTATAGTACCTTTTGCTTTTTTGGTTGGAATTGTTTTAAATTATATACTTATCTTGGGAGGATTCTAATGAGATTGACAGATGGAAAGATAAATAATATATACATAGTAGAATCTATAGAAATTGTAGATAAAGATGCACTAAATAAAATAAGTTCTATGGGTATATTACCCGGAACAGAGTTGATTTTATTGCAAAAAAAACCTACATTGGTATTTAAAGTGTATAATAGCAGA
Source organism: Calditerrivibrio sp. (assembly GCF_049968475.1). Classification (NCBI taxonomy): domain Bacteria; kingdom Pseudomonadati; phylum Deferribacterota; class Deferribacteres; order Deferribacterales; family Calditerrivibrionaceae; genus Calditerrivibrio; species Calditerrivibrio sp. Next base: position 98,748 of record NZ_JBMFQS010000002.1, read on the forward strand.
TTTGCCATAGATAACTTCTTAGGAGAAAAAATATATGTCAGAACGCTTTGAAAATATTGGTAAAGTTATAAAAGTTTATGGTGGAGGAAAGGTTGATATTCTTGTGCAGCAGCTTTCTGCCTGTGCATCGTGTCACGCATCCTGCAGTATGGCAGGCGAAAAAGCTGAAAAGATATTTACAGTAAACACCAACTTAGACCTTAAAGAAGGTGACACTGTAAAAGTGTCTATCGATAACTCAAACGTAAAAAAATCAGCAGTAATATCATATCTAATACCCACTGTAATACTCGTATTCTTAGCTACCATTCTACAATATTTAGGAATCAAAGATATTTTTATAGCTTTCAGTTCACTGGGGATATTGGTTTTATATTTTTTAATTCTTAAGTTTATTTTAAAAAACAAAAATGTTGATATTGCGGTGGAAAAAATAAATTAAAAAAAAGGGGGAGGGAATCCCCCCCATAATATTTCTAAAACATCAAACTATTATATTATTGCTCTCTTTCTACTTTCAACCCAAAAGCTCTGAGTAATTCAATAGGAAGAGGGAAAACTATTGTTGAATTTTTTTCTGAAGCAATCTCCGTTAATGTCTGTAAATATCTCAATTGAATTGTAAGTGGATTTTCTGCCATAATTTTACTTGCCTGAGAAAGCTTTTCGGAAGACTGTAATTCACCATCAGCATGTATGATCTTAGCTCTTCTTTCCCTTTCTGCTTCGGCTTGCCTTGCCATCGCCCTCTGCATCTCAATAGGTAAATCGATATGTTTTATCTCTACAGAACTAACTTTTATTCCCCACGGATCGGTCTGTTTGTCAATCACACTTTGAAGCTCCTGATTTATTTTATCCCTATGGGACAGTATTTCATCAAGCTCAAACTGACCTGCAACGCTCCGAAGAGTAGTCTGTGATATTTGACTGGTGGCATAGTAATAGTCTTCCACTTCCAGCACCGCTTTTGAAGGGTTAATCACTCTAAAATACACCACCGCATTCACTTTTATTGATATATTATCCTTTGTAATAACATCCTGTGGTGGAACGTCCATTACCACTGTTCTAAGATTTACCTTTACCATTTTTTCAATATAGGGGATAAGGAGTGTTAGTCCAGGCCCCCTTACATCTACATACCTTCCAAGTCTAAAGATGACACCCCTTTCATACTCTTTTAAAATTTTAAAAATATTTGCAAGTGTTATAATAATTAAAACGAGAAAAAACAGAAACACTGGAAACATATTGACCTCCTTTTTTATTTATTATATTATATAAAAATAAATTTGAAAAAACAATAATAATATTACAGGAAAACATATGATTAAAAGTATGACCGGATATGCAAAAGTTGTTGAAAATTTTGATCCATGTATGATTAAGGTAGAAATAAAAACACTAAATAGCAAATATATGGATAGCAAAATAAAACTTCCAAAGCTATTCAACCATCTAGAAATAAAGATCATAAATTTATTAAAAGATAAGCTTGATAGAGGGAAAATAGACTTAAACGTAGATATTATATACAATAAAACACCAAAAATACCAAGAATTAACAATGAGCTGCTTGCAGAAATAATAAAAATGTTACACTCTATAAGATCAGTACATAATATCGATGATTCAATTAAATTAGAGCATCTACTACATTTTAACGATGTATTAAACTTCTATGAAGATGATGAGCTTGAGGAGGAGATCTCAAAGTATATATTATCTTCTGTGGAACAAGCTATTAATAAGCTTGATGAAATGAGAAGTTTCGAAGGTGAAATGCTTAAAAAAGATATTTTACAAAAACTCGATACTCTAAACTATATAATATATACAATTGAAGAAAAAAAAGATCGTATCTTAGAAGATTTGTTTGAAAAGATAAAAAATAAAATTGAGCTTTTATTAAAGGATGAACCTGATAAAAATAGGGTATATCAGGAAGCAGCCATGTATGCAGAGAGGGGAGATATAGAAGAAGAGGTTACAAGAATTAAATCACATATTTTACATTTTAAAAAGATCATTGAAAATGAGTATCCCGTTGGTAAAAAATTAGATTTTATGTGTCAGGAGTTATACCGGGAGTTTAATACAATTGGTAGTAAAAGTAGCAGTACAGAAATAATTAATATGGTAGTGGAAGGAAAAAACATCGTTGACAAGCTAAGGGAGCAGGTGCAGAATATAGTATAATTTTTACTGGAGTTGAAATGTTTAAAAAAGGTAAGCTTTTTGTTGTAAGTGCCCCAAGCGGTGCTGGTAAAACTACTTTATGTAATAAATTATTACAGGCATATGATGATCTTATTTATTCTGTATCTTATACAACGAGACCCCCCAGATTTGATGAGATAGATGGAAAAGACTATTTTTTTATTACTGTTGAAAAATTCAAAGAGATGATTGATAATAATGAATTTATTGAGTGGGCGGAAGTGCATGGGAACTTGTATGGCACATCAAGAAGATTCATAGAAGAGAATCTAAAAGAAGGTAAAAATATCATACTTGACATCGATCCACAGGGGGCAAGACAGTTGAAATCAAAGATCAACATGGGGATCTATATTTTTATCATTGCTCCATCTATTAAAGATCTTAGAGATCGTCTATATAATAGAAGAACAGAATCGGAGGAAAAAATAAATATTAGACTTATGAACGCAAAAAAAGAGGTTGCATACTACAAAGATTATGATTATATAATAGTAAATAGAGATATTTCAAGTTCTTACAAAGAACTTGAAAGCATTTATGTCACAGAACATTTAAGGACTTCAGATATAGAAAAGATAGAAGATATTTTTAACATGGAGGAATAAATGGCTATTGTGGATATTGAAAAAGGGATTAAAAATGAGTTTGTAAAAAGTAGATTCAGGCTTGTTTTAATGGCAAGCCAGAGGGCAAGAGAACTAATTAATATGAAAGAAAATACTCTTCCACAGCAGGACAATAAATATCAAAAACCCACAACCATAGCTCTGGTAGAAATTGTTGAGAGAAAAATTAAGCCTGTTTTAGTAAATGAGTAATATACTTATTGGTATCACTGGAGGGATTGCGGCCTATAAAATCCCCCAGCTCTGTAGACACTTTTTGCTTAACGGTCACAATGTAAAAGTAATCATGACGGAAAATGCTGCCAAATTCATCTCACCACTTACTTTCGAATCACTAACCGGTAATAGAGTATATACAGATGATTTTGAAATATACATCGAGCCGGAAAATATCAAACATATAAGTCTTTCTGAATGGGCTGATATTTTTATCATTGCACCAGCTTCTGCAAATACAATTGGTAAAATGGCAAATGGCATAGCTGACAATCTACTAACCTCATCAATATTAGCTTACGACAGTGCTAAGCCTATAGTAGTGGCTCCAGCTATGAATAGTAAAATGTATAAAAATAAAATATTTCAGAGAAATCTGGAAGTATTAAAGGAAAATGGCTTTCATATTATAGAGCCTATCACGGGTATCTTAGCATGTAAGGACGAAGGGGTAGGGAAAATGGTGGAGCCAGAGGATATCTATCTGTACTGTAAACAATTTTTGAAAAAATCTGACATGTTAAAGGGTAAAAGGGTACTCGTTACCGCTGGCCCCACAATTGAACACATAGACCCCGTAAGGTTTATTTCAAATAGATCAAGTGGTAAAATGGGTTTTGCAATAGCAGAATCAGCTTTTGAAAATGGAGCTGACGTTACCTTGATCTCTGGACCTACACTTCTTAAAACTTTTGTTCATAAAAAAGAAGTTTCATCTGCAGATGAAATGTATTGGGAAGTAATGAATAGAATAAATGATATTGACATATTGATTATGGCAGCGGCTGTAGCAGATTATAAAGTAGAAAACTATAGTGAAGAAAAGATCAAGAAAAGTTCTGAAAATCTTACATTAAAACTTGTAAAAAATAAAGATATACTAAAAGAAGCATCCAAATTTAAAAGAGATAATCAGATTTTCGTAGGATTTGCTGCGGAATCTCACAATGTCGAGAAAAATGCAATTAATAAAATGAAAGAAAAGAAACTTGATCTTATAGTTGCAAATGATATCTCAAGAAAAGATATAGGTTTTGATTCTAATGATAATGAAGTCAATATATATTTCAATTCTGGAGATAAAATAAAAATCGATAAGATGGATAAAAAGAAAGTAGCGGATAAAATAATAAAAATAATTTCTGACTTAATAATAAGATGATCAAGAAAGAGAATTTTTACAAGGATATATTAGGTATAAACTATTTTTATTGTGATCATAGAGTCAAGTATGAAATTATTGACAAATCGATACTGCATTCTTCATTGAATCTTCAAAACAGTTCTAAGCTCGAGCAGATGCAAAAGGTAATCGAAGAAGTATCATCCTGTTATAAATGCATTTTAGGAAAAACAAGATCAAACGTAGTACCAGGAGAAGGAAATCTGGACGCAGAAATTATGTTTATTGGGGAAGGTCCAGGGGAAGATGAAGACAAGCAGGGAAGACCTTTCGTGGGTAGGGCAGGGCAGCTTCTTACAAAAATGATCGAAGCAATGGGTTACAAAAGAGAAGATGTATACATTGCCAATATAGTAAAATGTCGTCCACCAAACAATAGGGCACCTTTTGATGATGAGGCATTTGCCTGCATTGGGTATATTAAAAAACAGATAGAAATTGTAAATCCAAAAGTAATTATTACTCTTGGTAGCACAGCCACAAAATATCTTCTTAATACAGATAAAAAAATCAGCACAATTAGAGGAGAATTTCAGGATTACAACGGTATAAAAGTTATGCCCACCTTTCATCCATCTTATTTACTAAGAAACCAGTCCATGAAAAAACCAGCATGGGAAGACTTAAAAAAAGTAATGGCATTTTTAAAAAAATAGTGATGAAAAAAATAAGAAAATTTAAAAATTTTATTGAACTTTATTTTTCTCCTGTTATAATCCTATTACAAAGAATATGTGACAATAAAAAAAGGAGGGATTTATGAAATGTTTGAAGTATCTTGTAGTATTCACAGTATTTTTTCTTTTTGCATGTGCTCAACCACCAAAGGTAGATCCAGGTGCACTACAAATCACACCTGCTGATCAAGAGCAGGTGCAGATCCCAACAGTTTGTCAACCTCAGTATCAGGGGAAAAAGTATAAGGTGGCAGTGGTTGATTTTGCCAACAACACCGGATTTGGGGATATGAAAGCGGTAAATACTCAAATACAGGGACAATCTCAAACCACTACAAAATCTGCTGCAGTTGCTGGTGTCGTCGTTGGACCAGGTGCCGCTGGGGTAGGATATGCTGGAGTATCACAGAGGGATCATAAATATTCAGCAGATATAAACACATTTTATCGTGAAATAGCCCCAAATTTAGGACAGTATGCCCAATCTGCGGTGGAAGATGCAATTATGCATATAGGTGGAGTGCAGGTATTCACCAGACAGCAGGTAGGAAAGGTACTTGCGGAGCAAGGTTTTCAGATGAATATGGCAGATCCAAATACTGTTGTCAAATTTGGTAAAATCTCTGGTGTAGATTATATTATAACCGGTACAGTTGATCTAATTAAAGCTCACTATGTTCAGCGTACCAAAACAGATACTAACACTGGCAATGCATGGGTAAATCTGGCATTGAGTTTAACAAAAGCTGCTGTAGATGCTACTACAGTAGGTTGGAATGTCAATACGGAGATGACAGTACAGCTTATTGACGCATCTACAGGTCAATTAATACTCAGTAAAAAGGTTAAAGGTAGAGAACTAGCCGGTGAACAACCTGCATTCAATCCTGAATTAATTGTTAACGCTGCTAAAAAAGCTTTTGGAGAATCTGTTGATGATATAAAGCCAGAATTTTCCGAACTTTTCGGTAGTAAAGCTTATGTTAACCAACTAAGAGGTGGTAAGCAAATAGCTCTTATCAGTCTTGGTAAAAACGATGGGATTCAACCAGGCCAAAAAGTGGAAGCATACGAATTTATGGAAATTTCAGACTTTATGACTAAAAAAACAAGCTGCCAAAAATCAAAAATAGATGTGGAAATGGTTGTTTCAAATCAGGTTGATGAAAATGCTGCTTGGGTTAAAATAGAAGGTAAACCTGAAAATGTAAAAAGAATTAAAATAGGAACCCTTGTAAAAAGAGCACCACTCGAAGGACAAAGTACTTTTAAAAAATTGTTCTAAATATTTAGGGGGGGTTATCCCCCTCTTTTTAACATCTAAAAGGGGTGTGTAATGAAAAAAATATTAGTTGTTATACTATTTTTGCTATTACCTATATTCTTAGTTCATAGCAAAACAGTTACCGCCACAGGGGAAGGCAACATTGTAAATGGAGATGTTGCTTCAGCTAAATTTCAGGCTATTGCAAGAGCCAAATGGGCTGCATTGGAAGCAGCTGCTGGGGTACAGGTGAAAGTAGAAACAGTAATCCAAAACTCTCAGCTTGTGGATGAGGCGATAAAAAATGAGGTTAAAGGTGTAGTAGATAAGTATAAAATAATTGATGAAGGAAAAGATGGTGATGTATATTGGGTTAAAATTTCCGCTGATGTGTCCCCATCAGAAGCTGCAAAAGCAGTAAGTATTTTTGCTAAAAATACTTCTGTGGCCGTTTACATCCCTGTAATCTTTCCAGACAAAAATATTGACGAAACGACAGCCCTTTCAGAAAAAGTTATCAATGAACTATCATTACAGGGTCTTGATGTGGTGGATGTAGCATCTTTAGGAACTAAATACTCACTTACAGAGGTAGAAAATGCACTCAAAACCAGCAATTTCGGTGCTTTTAGAAATATTGCATATCAGTTTTTATCCGGGGCTATATTAATTGGTAAAGTGGATACAACTCTTTCTGCACACCAGGGGAAAAATATTGGATACGGAGTTTCCTTACCTTTTAACGTAGTTACCGGACGGTTAACATATAGGTTGATAGGTGATAAGGATGGTAAAAAAGTCATCGTAGCAAGTGGGTATGTATCAGGAAGAGGGCAGGGCCCCACACCTGAAGATGCAACTCACAACATGCTCGAAAACCTTGCATCCAATGTTTCTAATGAATTAATCTCAACAGTAGTAGAAAAGATAAAGGGACAAAATAAGAAAACTATCGAAGTGGTACTTGCTGGCAATACAAACTTGAATAATTTGTTAGAGCTGAAAAATGACTTACAATACATTAGTTGGGTGCTTAATGTAACTGATAAGGGTGTTGACAAAGTATTGGTTGAATATCCTGAAAAATCGATATATCTGGCAAATGCAATAAAAAATTTAAATAAATACGAATTAAAAACATTCGATAAATACAGGATTGTAATCGAAAAAATCAGATAAATAAATCATGGAGGCAGTAGTGAAGATATACCTGCCTCCGTAACCATTTTTATGTTGATAATTTCTGAAAATTGTTTTATATATTTAAATATCGGGGCGTGGCGCAGCCTGGTAGCGTACACCCTTGGGGTGGGTGTGGTCGCTGGTTCAAATCCAGTCGCCCCGATTTTGAAAGGAGTTTAGTTATGAGGTTATTTTTAATAATTATTGGTTTCTTGCTTACATTGAATAACCTTTTTGCTGAAACAGAATCAATTGGTAAAATAAAATCTTTAAAAGGTACTGTCTCCATTTTAAGAAATGGGACAAATATTTCTGCTAAATTGGGGACAAAATTACAGGTTAAAGATGAGATAGTTACAAGTAAAAATTCAGATTGCAGTATATTATTCAAAGATAATACAATGATAACTCTGGATGAAAATACTACTTATATTATAGTAGCCTATGATTATAATCCCATAAAATCAAATTATGAACTTAAAGGGGAAGTAAAAACTGGAAAAATACTTTTCAACTCTGGCAAAATACCAAAGATAGCTTCAAATAAAGTAAATATCAAAACACCCTCAGCTATCATCGGTGTAAAGGGTACTAAATTTGTTGTGGAGGTGAATAAATGACACCTCTTACATTATTTGCAATTAGCACAGCTATTGTTATTACATTAGGATCTATAAAAGAAAATAAATCTGATAAAATTTGTCTATTGGCAGATGATGATGGTAAAATTGGAAAAGTTATCGTAAAAAATGAGACAACAGAAAAATTGATCGATAAAGAAAAATATTTAATTGAAATAAAAGATAATAAGATTGCTGATCCAATAAAAATTGATGAAAAGGAATTTGAAAAACGTTTTGGTAATTTATTAAAAGCAGAAGCGCAAAGACCTAAAACATTTATACTATATTTTGAAACTGGAAGTGATAAGCTAACTGAAGAAAGTAGTAATATGATAAAAGAAATAATAAATGAAATAAAAAACAGAGAAAATCCTGAGTTAGAAATTATTGGTCACACAGATAGTGTTGGTGAAAAAGAAGCAAATTATATGCTTGGTTTAAAAAGAGCTGAATCGGTGAAAAACATATTAACATCTCAAGGTGTGGAGACAGGTATGGAAATTGAATTGTCTTCATTAGGGGAAGATAACCCCCTGATACAAACCCCTGATGAAACACCAGAACCTAAAAATAGAAGAGTTGAAGTTATTGTTAAATAGCAATAATATCCTGAAATTCTTAATCAATTATATTTATCTACTGGCATTTAAGCTATAATCTAACATTTTTCATTGAGTTATAAATAAAAATGATATTTTATAAATTTGTCATCTCATCCTACCCATAACAAAGGATCTCTGAAAATACCAGTGATATTCCGGATTTTCACAATTCATATAAGAAATAAATCTACTCAACTTAACATAATATATCTTATCGGACGTTTATTTTATAGAAAACAAATAATCTCTAATTTAAAATAACAATGAGATTCTTTGAGTTTTTATCCCTTAAAATGGTAGGCGTTTCTTGTAGAGTTCTTCATATAAAAAATTAATTGCTGTCAGATTTATTTTTTAATTTACTAAAAAATATATTATGCCATTGTTTAAATCTCAACCTTTCCAGTCAATTCTGATATATTTCTTATATTGTTACATTTTAAGTAATTATCCAGTTCATCAATTATTTTTATAGGTATCTCAGGATCAACAAAATTTGCCGTACCAACCTGCACTGCAGATGCACCAGCTAAATAAAACTCTATCACATCTCTATAATTCATTATACCACCTATTCCTACTATAGGTATCTTTATAGTTTTGTACAACTCATAAACCATTCTGATGGCTACAGGTTTTATGGCAGGGCCACTCAAACCTCCTGTTATATTAGATAAAAATGGCTTTCTTGTGTTAATATTGATTGCCATGCCGAGTAATGTATTGATGGCGGAGATGGCATCTGCCCCGGCCTCTTCCGCAACTTTACCGAATACCTTTATGTTTGTAACATTTGGTGACAGTTTTACTATAAGTGGTTTATTTTTCATCACTTTTTTGCAATTATAAACTACTTCATATGTCATTTTAGGATCAGTACCAAAAGCTATACCCCCCTCTTTTATATTGGGGCATGAGATGTTCATCTCAAGCATATCAACATCTTCCCCATCCAATACCCTGGCCACTTCGATATACTCCTCGAGCGTCTTGCCCCAGAAATTTACAATTATTTTTGTATCATACTTTCTTAATGCAGGTAATTTTTCTTTAATAAACCTCTCAACACCAACATTTTGAAGACCAATAGCATTCAACATACCTGCCGAAGTTTCCATAATCCTCGGCATAGGATTACCTTTGACCTCTTTTAGAGATATCCCTTTTACAGATATTCCACCCAACTTGTTCAAATCGATATGGTTGGCGTATTCAAGACCATAACCAAATGTACCACTTGCTGTAATGATTGGATTTTTAAATTCCACTCCACACAAATTTATCTTTAAACTTTCAATCATATCAACCTCTACAAACTGATTCCCAAATTACTTTTGAACCATCAAATATTGGTCCTTCCACGCAACATCTTTTTTGGATCTCATTCCCATCATTATCCCTTACATATACAATACATCCAAGGCAGGCACCAAGACCACATGCCATTCTTTCATCAAGAGATACTTCCACAGCCTTACCTGAGTTTATACATATCTTTGATACTGCCTCTAACATTTTTTTGGGTCCACAACTATATACATAATCGTAATAATCAATATTTTTTATAAATGGCTCTGTGACAAGACCTTTCAACCCTTTGGATCCATCATTGGTGGTTACAACAATTTCATCCACAAACTTTTCAAATTTATCAAGAAAAATAATGTCGGTTTCTGATTGCCCACCAAAATAAAGGGTTATTTTGCAGTTATTATTTTTTAATCTCTTGGCAAGAAAATATAACGGAGCAATACCTATTCCACCACCCACAAGTGCAACATTTTTTTTATTTTGAATTGTAAAGCTATTACCCAGAGGTGAAGAAAACTCAATTTTCGAACCTTTTTTGAATGTAGAAAGTAGCATTGTTCCTTTACCAACAATCATATATAGAATACTAAAATCCCCTGAATCGTAATCTACATCACATACTCCAAAAGGCCTTCTCAATATGGGATCATTAATATAGTCATATTCTTTCGACTGTACCATCAAAAACTGCCCCACTTTAGCATTTTCAACAAAATCTTTATTATTTATTATCATATAATAATATTTATCGTTTAACTTTATGTTTTCAACTACAGTTCCAATCATATGCTACCTTCTTATCTGAATATAATAATTCTGCAATGATGTCACATTTAAATTTTCATTAAAATAATCTTTGATGCCTAATATGGATGCTTCCGCAGCTTCAATTGTAGTAACATAAGGAACGTTGTAACTTAATATAGCCCTTCTGATGGAAGTGGAATCCAATCTGGATTTTTTACCATGTGGAATGTTTATAACAAATTTGATCTCCCTATTTTTTATCAGATCTACAATATTTGGTCTACCATCCTGAACCTTTTTCACAAACTCAACGTTTATACCATTTTCTCTTAAAAGATTGTATGTCCCAGCGGTAGCAACAATATTAAATCCAAGACGGTCAAATTCTTTTGCAATCGGAATAATATCTTTTTTAACTGAATCTTTTACACTTATAAATACCTTTCCGGACCTTGGAAGTTTATTACCAGCAGCCATCTGTGCTTTGTAATATGCCTTACCAAAAGTGACATCTATTCCCATAACCTCACCGGTTGATTTCATTTCTGGCCCAAGAATAGGATCTGTACCGGGGAACTTCACGAATGGAAAAACAGCCTCTTTTACGGTAAAAAATGGTATATCTACCTCATTGGTGAATCCTAAATCTTTGAGCTTTTGCCCAACCATAACCTTAGCTGCAAGCTTTGCAAGGGGTACACCTATTGTTTTGCTAACAAAAGGAACCGTTCTTGATGCCCTTGGATTAACCTCGAGAATATAAATATCATTATCTTTTATAGCAAATTGAATATTCATTAAACCAGATACTTTAAGTTCATAAGCTAATTGTTTGGTAATTTTTATAACTTTTGCCTTGATATCTTCAGAAATAGTTCTTGGTGGTATCGAACAAGCTGAGTCACCTGAATGGATACCGGCTTCTTCAATGTGCTGCATTATACCAGCCACCACAACAGTTTCACCATCAGAAATGGCATCCACATCCAATTCAATAGCATTATCGAGGAATTTATCTATCAATACTGGGTGCTTTTCACTTGCTTCCACCGCAAATTTCATATAGTTGGCCAAAGATTCTCTATCATATACTATCTCCATTGCCCTTCCACCTAACACGTAAGATGGACGTACAACCACAGGATAACCGATCTCTTCTGCAATTTTGAAAGCTTCTTCGGGATTTCTGGCTATTCCATTATTGGGCTGCAAAATACCCAATTTTTCCACCAATTTTTTAAATCTTTCCCTATCTTCGGCAATATCAATACTATCTGGTGAGGTACCTAGAATCCTAACCCCTGCTTTTTCAAGTGGAACTGAGAGTTTTAAAGGGGTCTGGCCCCCAAATTGAACTATCACGCCAACAGGTTTTTCCTTATCTATTATATTTAATACGTGCTCCTTAGTTAAGGGCTCAAAATAAAGTCTATCTGACGTATCATAGTCAGTGGAGACTGTTTCAGGGTTGCAATTTATCATAATCGTTTCATAGCCTATTTCCGAAAGAGCATAACAAGCATGTACACAGCAATAATCAAACTCTATCCCCTGCCCTATTCTGTTTGGACCACCTCCTAAAATAACAACTTTTTTTCTTTCTGTAACGCCAGCCTCACACTCTTTTTCATAAGTAGAATAAAGATATGGAGTAAACGACTCAAACTCTGCAGCACATGTATCAACCCTTTTATAAACCGGAATAACATTCAAGCTTCTTCTCTTAAAAGCAATATCATCCTCAGTGCAATTCATCAGTTTTGCAAGTCTATTATCCGAAAAGCCGTATTCTTTGTATTTACGTAACTCTTCAGGCATCAGCGTATCTATTTTTTTTCTCTTTATCTCCTCTTCCATATCTATAATCTGCTTAATATTATTTAAAAACCACCTATCAATGTATGAATAGTTATAAATCTCATCAATACTCATACCTGCCCTAAAAGCTTCACCTATATACCACATCCTTTTGTCCGTGGGTCTTTTCAGATATGAAATTATTTCATCAATAACTTCCGGTTTACCATAGTCATTTCTATCAAATATCTCATCAAAGCCGGTTTTACCAATTTCAAGAGAATTTATAGCCTTCTGCAGAGCTTCTTTAAATGTTCTACCTATGGCCATAACTTCACCCACAGATTTCATCTGTGTGGTCAAAGTATCATCTGTCCCTGGAAATTTTTCAAATGTAAATCGTGGAAATTTCACCACACAATAATCTATTGTAGGCTCAAAAGATGCTGGAGTTTTCTTTGTGATATCGTTTGGTATTTCATCGAGTGTATAACCAACGGCTAATTTTGCTGCAATTTTTGCAATAGGAAATCCAGTGGCCTTTGAAGCAAGTGCAGAACTTCTTGAAACTCTTGGATTCATCTCAATTACAACCTGCCTACCAGTTTTGGGATCTGTGGCAAATTGGACATTCGAACCACCAGTATCCACACCTATTTCCCGCATTATTTTTATGGCAGCATCCCGCATATATTGATACTCTTTGTCTGTAAGGGTTTGGGCTGGAGCAACGGTAATACTGTCTCCTGTATGAACACCCATAGGGTCGAAATTTTCTATGGAACATATTATCACAACATTGTCTTTAAGATCCCTCATTACTTCCAATTCATATTCTTTCCATCCTATTATTGACTCCTCCACAAGAACTTCACCCACAGGTGACGCCTCAAGCCCCCATTCAAGATAACGTTTGTATTCCTCCATATTGTAGGCCACATTACCACCTGTACCACCTAAAGTAAAAGATGGCCTTATGATAGCTGGAAAACCGATGTAAACAATTGCATCCATGCCCTCTTCAAAAGATTTCACATAAGCACTTTTAGGCATCTCAAGACCAATCTTATGCATGGCTGCTTTAAAAAGCTCTCTATCCTCTGCTTTTTTGATGGCATCAACCTTAGCCCCTATGAGCTCAACGTTATATCTATCAAGGACTCCCTGCTTATGAAGATCCAGTGCCAGATTAAGAGCCGTTTGACCACCAACCGTTGGTAAGATAGCATCAGGTCTTTCTTTTTCAATAATCTTTTCGGCACATTCCACCGTTAGTGGCTCTATATAAGTTGCATCTGCAAATTCAGGGTCAGTCATAATTGTAGCAGGATTTGAATTTATCAAAATCACTTTATAACCTTCCTCTTTTAACGCTTTTAGAGCCTGAGTACCAGAATAATCAAATTCACATGCCTGACCAATTACAATTGGTCCTGATCCAATTATCATTATTTTGTTGATATCTGTTCTTTTGGGCACATTTTCCTCCATTTGATACTAATCTTATAAAAGGCAAAACACAGAAAAAAAGCGGGTTTTTATACCCGCTTTATATATTATTTAAATTGCAATCTTTTCTCCAATAGATACATGCACGAAAGCTTTATCGGATCGGTAAGAATATGGTGTTTGTTACTCTGGTCATCTTTAACAATTGCCAAAAGCTGCTGTACGGAGATACCGAGCAACTCTGATAGTTGAGCTACAGTAATACAACACCCTCTTAAATCTTCTAATAAATCTTTTAATTTAACTGTTTTAACATAGTATTGGAGCTCTTCAAAAGATGATATTTTTGTTCTATCAGGAATGTGATCTAATTCAAAAACCCAAGGAGTGTATATATATGTAAGGCCAAGAGCTGCAGCATGTTTGCAGAATGAAGTTTTTGCGGTATCACAATCACACTTATACTGAATAGGATCTGTATCTATTTTTAACTCCACATTATATATGCCGTGGTTACCTTTTATTGTACCTTTTAAGACTGAACCTTCTATCTTACAGTTGTTGAATTTGCCTATATAATTCTCAGCTCTTTGGATAATCAAAGTTGTAGCACTATTTCTAAGCTGATCTTCGGTTAATTTAAATAGCTGCATCGGCTTTTCCTCCTTTGTATTATTGGCTTATTTCATTATAAAATGTATTTTCAAAAACTTCAATTGAATTTTTCATTTTTTAAAAAATTTTCTAACAATTCCAGATGGTACCCTTCACTATTCAAATAGTTTATTATCTGTGGTAATGCCTCTGAAGTATGCCAGCCTCTACCATTTATATGAAAAATCATAATAGACCCACGTTTTACATTTCTCTTTACCTTTTCAAAGATTAGATCTGAAGTCATTTTTTTATCAGGATCTCCAGACTCAAAACTCCAGTGAACCACCCTGTAACCCAAATCTTCAACTAATTTTAAACTTCTATTGTCATAATTCCCACCCGGAAATCTAAAAAGGCTAGGTTTCTTCCCGGTTATCTCCGCAATCAACTGAGACGTTTTATTTAGATCCATCTCAATATCAGCATCTGTCATTTTTTCCATGTGGAGATTGTGATCATAAGAGTGATTTTGAATTGAAAAAAAATTGTATTTTGATATCTCTGATAATGTCTCTCTATTTCTATTTGCAAATTTACCACTTATGAAAAAAGTAGCAGGTATTTTATTTTTTATCAGAAAATCTAGTATCTTTTTATCGAAATATGAAGGTGTTTTAGTCTCACACGCATCAAAAGTGAGGAAGACCACCTTTCTATATGAAGGTAAAAAAGTGATCACCTCTGCAGGTAAAGATACGGCAATAATTAAAAAAAGTAATATTAACTTTAATTTCATAAATTAATCTAAACTATCACTTTATCTTTTTGCTTCTTTTGCTATCTCCACAAGAGGTCTTTTACCCCTATTCTGCTTTTTAAATATGTTTACAATATAGGTTGCATCTTCATAAGGTACACTTATGAAAGAAAATTTATCAAATACTTTAACCTCTTTTATATCTGATTCTTTTATACCAGTCTTATCAACAATAAAGTCCACAATTTTTTTGGGTGTCATATTTTCGAGCTTACCCATTGCAATAAATAGCCTTGCCTTACCTTTTTTATCAACATTTGAAACTTCCGAAATTTCAGAATAGCTACCAGCCTCAAAGTCATCCCTGTAATTCATCTTTAACAAAGCTGCTACAATTTTTACAGGATCGTATTCTTCAAGAAGTTTATTGGCAAGTTCAAAATAGTCATTTGACATATTATCGCTTAAAATATCTGAAACTTCATCCTTTATCCTCTCTTTTTTGGCTTGAATTACTTCACTAACAGAGGGCACTTTTTTCTTCTTTATATCAGCTTTTGCAATTTTCATAATGTACAACAACTTACGATATTCCTCTGGAGTCACAAATGTGATAGCGGTTCCTTCTTTCCCTGCCCTTCCTGTCCTACCAATACGATGTACGTAGGATTCTGGATCTTGAGGCAGAGAATAGTTTATTACATGTGTTAGGTCACTGATATCTATACCTCTTGCAGCAACATCCGTAGCCACAAGCATGTTAATCTGCTTAGCCTTAAACCGTTTTAGTATCCTCTCCCTCTGATACTGAGAAATATCCCCGTGAAGAGCTTCCGCATTGTAACCCCTATCAATGAGTCTATTGCAAACGGTATCTACATCAACCTTCGTTCTACAGAAAATTAGTCCATAAAATTCTTTTTCCATATCTCTTATTCTGCAAAGAGCTTCAAATTTGTCCTCTTCTCTAACTTGAAAATATATCTGCTCTGTAAGTTCTGTGGTAAGCTGTTTTGTTTTGACAGCTAAAACCTCATAATCTTTCATATATTTTTTAGCTATATTCAAAATCTCTTTGGGCATTGTTGCAGAAAAGAGAAGCATTCTTTTATCTTCATTGGTATGTTTTATAATCTCTTCAATATCTTCAATAAACCCCATATTTAGCATTTCATCTGCTTCATCCAAAACCATAAATTTTAATTTATTTAATCGCAGTGTCTTTCTGTTTATATGGTCTATAACTCTACCCGGCGTACCAACAACTATATGGGCATCATTTTCGAGTCTCCTTAGCTGCAGCTCCATAGACTGGCCACCATATATAGGAACAATATTTAGTCTTTTTTTCCCTTTTAGAGAATTCATCTCTTCCGCCACCTGAAGGGCAAGCTCCCTTGTGGGTGTTAAAACTATCGCCTGTACGAATGGTGATTTGTCATCAAGTAGTTCGATTAAAGGCAACCCAAAAGCTGCTGTTTTCCCCGTACCTGTTTGAGCCTGCCCTACAATGTCCCTTTCCCCCTGTAATAATTTAGGTATAACCAATTCCTGGATAGGTGTAGGCTCTTCAAAACCCTTTTTTGAAAGGGCTTTAAGTACATTTTCGGATAGCCCTAGTTCTTTAAATTTTGTTAATTCATTCATTATAATTTCTCTCCTTTATTGCAACGCATATTCTATGCGAAGTCAAACTTACATAATATATACTTTTTATCAGAAATAGCAATAAAAAATTTATTACTATTCCTTGGTAATTAATTTTAACCCATTTATTTTATTGCAATTTAGTATTGTCATTTCAATGGTGTCAATGTATAATAACATAAAAGGGAGGTAGAGTATGTACAATTTGTCTTCAGAAGCCAAGAAAATTCTACTATTTACTGCCAGAAAAACATTGGAAAACAGTTTTGATAAAAAAGAAAGTACACAAAAGATACTCGATGATATTAAAAACAAATTGGATGATCGTCTTTATAATGAGATTTCAATAAAATGTGGCTGCTTTGTTACACTACACAAATTCGGTGAATTAAGGGGTTGTATAGGAACATTTAGAAATGATAAAAAGCTTTATGAAGTTGTTTCTAATATGGCAATTCAAGCCGCATTTCATGATCCAAGATTTTCACCACTTGAAAAAGATGAATTAAAAGATATCGAAATTGAGATTTCTGTTCTCACACCTATGGAAAGATTGGAAAATTTTGAAGATATAGTAATTGGAAGAGATGGTTTATACGTAAGAAAAGGATTCTATTCTGGGGTTTTGCTACCGCAGGTGGCCACCGAGCAAGGATGGGATAAAAATCAATTTATATCCTATACATGTATGAAAGCTGGATTACCACCAGATATCTGGAAAAAAGATGAAATAGAACTGTATCGATTCAGTGCTATAGTTTTTAGTGAAAGGGATTTTTAGGCAGATCTAAAATATTTTAGCTCTAATTCTTTTTTCTGCTCCAGAAGATATCCAGTGACGTAAGCGGGGTTTAAGTCTTCTATGGATCTAAATAGGTTACCAAAGATATACCAGTAATGTAAGGCATTTTTATCCTTATTTATCATAAGCTTTGAAGGTGAAAAATCTTTATTTTCTACCACAGACATATCATCTAAATCCATAACAATCTCATTAAACGAGTTTTTTTCGCTTCCTTTTAAAAACACTATATAACAAATAGGTTCAAAAAGATTTTCCGGAAGAGAGCTTTCCACTTTTATCGCATAATCAGCTTCTTTAGCAGTTATCAAAAAAAGCTTCAGGATGAGATTCAGCAATTCTCTATTTTGACCAATGAAAAATATCTTATAATTCATTTTATGGCTCCGTAAGGGCAGTATAATTCACATAATTTACAACCAACACAGAGATTTTCGTTTACAGAAATCGTGCCATTATTCTCAAACAATGCTGGGCAATAAGACCCCTCAACACAATGTAATTTTTCATTCTTTCTTATACAAACACATTTTTTGGGATTGACTTTTAAAACTGAACTTTTTTGAATATTTTCGCAACTATATGGAAATACAGCATTTTTCTCTTTAAATTTATATGGTTTAGAAATTGAAGGTAAACCAAAGCTATTTTTCAAACCGTCATTAAGAAAGAAATATTCAAAGTTTTTCAAATAATCGATCATGCTGGATTTTAGATTTGATAAATTACCTACGAACAGTATATTTGAAGAAGGTTTATTTAAAGTAAACCCTATTACATTATCTAGAGTGCTATTCTTAAATCCAAAAACTCTTCTTATGGTTGGACAATTTATATCGGTAACCAATATTTTATTCTCAAAACCGACGTTCTTTTTAATCAATAAAAAGGGACATCCTGGACAGAAATAATTTTTTACAATTCTCTGATTTTCAGTGGAAACGTCATAAAAATCTAAAGCTATTTCTCTGAGTTTTGTTATACTCTCCCAGAAATGGAGATCTCTACTGTCAATTTGAATAGTTTTCCCTTCTATTATGGAATCCATAACAAAAGGCACATAAAACTTGAGAAATTTTCCATCACTATCACCAAAAGATATCAACCCATCCCCTTCAAATATATCGACAAATCTCTTTTCAAGATACTCAAATATTTTATTATACTGAGCGAGTGTGTGATTCGTGTTTATCTTTTTAAAAGTATCTGATGTAATTGTGGCAGATACCCTTTCTGATGATAGATCAACAGATTCAACTTCATAAAAATTATGTATCGCATTTTCGTTGATACATAACATCACAGGTATTTTAAACTCTTCTGAAACTTTTAATGCAGTATTAAACCTTTCAAATATATTCGAGATACTACGGCAAAATACCACCGGAACCATTGGATCTATCGGCAAAATAGTGGAGATAAAAACAGCCCCACCCTTCAATTCTACATTGGATCTGGGAGATATGCTTGAATGGTATATACCAACTACGTTATTACCTACCACAGCAGCCGAAAGCAGTAGTTCCACAGATGTTTTCACATCTATCTGCTTACTTACAGCCTTATTTTTGAAAGGTAAAGGGAAATTTTGCTCAACGTAGATAACACTAAAGTATCCCCTACCCAACAAATCATTTAAGATCTCAAAACCTGTCTTTATACGCATCATTGTTTCTGTTTAATACATTTTTTACTATTTTTCAACTATTTTATTTTTTGAAATTTTAAAGTATGTTGATTTTTTTACAAAAATCGGTAATAATCAAAAGATGAATAATGATATTTTTTCAAAAGAAAAACTTGGTGAAGATGTAACAAACAATCACATTAGACCCAAAAGATTTACGGAATATGTAGGGCAGAAGAAGATTATTGAAAATCTGAAAATATTTGTAGAAGCAGCAAAGCTCAGAAATGAACCTTTAGACCATACTCTGTTCTACGGCCCACCAGGGCTTGGTAAAACCACCCTTGCGAATATTATATCCAATGAGATGAATGTTAATATAAAATCCACCAGTGGTCCTGTAATTGAAAAACCTGGGGATCTGGCGGCAATCCTCACCAATATATCAGAAGGGGATGTTCTTTTTATCGATGAAATCCATAGATTACACTCAAGCGTTGAGGAGATTCTATATCCAGCAATGGAGGATTTTCAATTGGATATAGTGATAGGTCAAGGACCTTCAGCCAGAACGATAAAGATAGATCTGCCAAAGTTTACTCTTGTGGGGGCCACCACAAGAATCGGACTACTGACATCACCATTGAGGGATCGTTTTGGAATGGTTTTTAAATTGGATTTCTATTCAGAAGAGGAATTAATTTCCATAATTAAACGTGGTTCGGCTATTTTAAACTGTACTATAGATGAGTCTGCTGCAGTAGAGATAGCCAAAAGAAGTAGAGGAACTCCAAGGATAGCCCATAGGATTTTACGAAGAGTAAGAGACTTTGCACAGGTTATGAATAATGGCTATATAAGCATAGATATCGCCAAATTGGGGCTTGAACGGCTTGAGATAGATGATCAAGGTCTAGATAAAGCTGATAGAGCATACTTAAATACAATCATCGAAAAATATGATGGTGGGCCGGTTGGCCTTGATACGCTGTCTGCTACCCTATCAGAAGAAAGGGATACACTGGAAGATGTAACAGAGCCTTATTTGATATTCAAAGGGTTTATCAAAAAAACACCCAGAGGGAGAATAGCCACAAAATTAGCTTATGAGCACTTAAGAATAAAGTATTATCCTAAGGCACTTGAGATAACCGATTTTTTAGAGGAAAGGGATGGCGAAGATTAAAAGCCACTTTGTTTGCAACCAATGTGGTGCGATATCCCCTAAATGGGTGGGAAAATGTACTGAATGTGGAAGCTGGAATAGTTTCACTGAGGAGATTATAGATACAAAAGAAACCAAAAACCAATCTACGCCAAAAAATATACCAATCAAAAAACTATCATCCATTAGTGGAATAGAAGTGGATAGATTTATTACAGGCATAAAAGAATTTGATCAGGTTTTAGGTGGGGGAATTGTAAAAGGATCTGTCATCCTCATAGGTGGTGAACCTGGCATCGGTAAATCCACCATAATTCTTCAGATTTCAGCTATACTAACTAACAAAAGAAAAAAGGTCATATACTTTTCTGGAGAGGAGTCATATTCTCAGATAAAGATAAGAGCAGATAGATTAGGGATTGGCAATATTGAATTGGATATCGTTTCCACAAACAGCTTTGAAAATATTCAGGAAATATTAAAATCTAATTTTTATGACTATGCAATCATCGATTCCATCCAAACATTTTATTCAGAAGAGATATCTTCGGCCGCTGGAACGGTAAGTCAGATAAAACATATAACACACAACCTTGTGGAAATTGCTAAAACCATTGGTACAACAATATTTATAATAGGTCAGGTAACGAAAGAAGGAAGCATTGCCGGCCCCAAAGTGCTGGAACATCTCGTGGATACAGTATTATACTTTGAAGGTGATTACAATAGAGGCATTAGAATCTTACGATCTGTGAAAAACAGATTTGGCCCCACAAACGAAGTGGGATTCTTTGAGATGTCTGACAAAGGATTGAAGGAAATTTCCTATAAAGAGCTTCTTATATCCAGTTCAAACTACTCTGGCAGAGCTCTCACCAGTGTAATGGAAGGAACGAGATTTTTCCTCGTGGAGGTGGAATCTCTGGTCACCCCGACATTTTTTAATTTTTCAAAGCGGATAGCAAACGGTTTTGATCTAAATAGACTAAATATGATTGCTGCAATTTTAGAAAAACGTGGCGGTTTAAACATTGCAAATCATGATATCTATCTGAGCATTGCCGGAGGACTAAAGATAAATGAACCCGCTGCTGATCTTGCGATATCAGCTTCACTTATTTCAGCTTTTAAAAATACTCCTTTACCAGAATCCTCCATCTTCATAGGTGAAGTAAGCCTTACCGGAGAAGTTAGACAGGTATCAAATCTTAAAAATCGTATAAATGAAGCTTTAAAACTAAACATTAAAAATATATTTGCACCTGGAAAAATAGAAGAGAAAGATTTAAACTTTTATAGTATAAACAACATCATAGATCTAATAAAATACCTTTAGGAGGTAAGATGAGACTTTTAGAAGGAAAAAATGCTGTAATCTTTGGCGTTGCAAATGACAAATCCATAGCCTATGCCATTTCTAAACTCTTCAAAGAAAACGGTGCCAATTTAGGCTTTACCTATGCCGGTGAAGCATTGAAAAAAAGAGTGGAGCCAATTTCAGAAGAACTTGGGGGTAAATTCTGTATCCAGTGTGATGTTTCAAAAGATGAAGATATCTTATCCTCTGCCCAAAAAGCAAAAGAACTATTTGGGAAAGTGGATATAATCGTTCATTCAGTGGCTTATGCTCCTGCAGAAGCTTTGAAGGGCAGATTTGTGGATACCCCAAGGGAAGGATTTAAAATTGCTCTTGATATAAGTGCATACTCTCTAGTTGCAATATGCAAAGCTTATGAGGAGTTATTAAGCGATAATGCATCTATTGTTACAATGACTTATTATGGCTCTGTAAAAGTAGTACAAAACTATAATGTGATGGGTGTGGCAAAAGCTGCTCTTGAGTCTTCAGTAAGATATCTTGCAAATGATCTTGGGCCGAAAGGGGTAAGGGTAAATGCCATATCTGCTGGGCCCATAAAAACATTAGCCGCAAGTGGAATTTCTGGCTTTAAATCTATACTTTCCCAGATAGAGGAGAAAGCTCCTTTGAAAAAGAATGTAACTCAGGAAGATGTGGCGAAGGCCGCTTTATTTTTATGCAGTGATTTAGGAAGTGGAGTTACCGGGGATATCTTGTACGTTGATAGCGGATATAATATATTAGGACTATAAAAAAAGGTGGGATAACCCACCTTTTTTATTTTATGAAAAGCTCAGCTATCTGTATAGCATTTAATGCGGCACCTTTTCTAAGCTGATCCCCCACAACCCAGAAAGTCAGTCCATTATCACAGGTAATGTCTTCTCTAATTCTACCTACATAACAATCATCTTTTCCAGCAACAAAAAGTGGCATTGGGTACTCATTTTTTTCTGGATTATCAAGTACCTGAACACCAGGAGCTTTAGACAAAAGCTCTCTTGCTTTTTCGACAGTGATCTTCTTTTCCGTTTCGATCGTAACAGCTTCAGAATGAGCAGATATAACAGGTACTCTCACACATGTAGCAGTAACTTTTATGGTATCATCCCCCATAATTTTTCTTGTTTCATTAAACATCTTCATCTCTTCTTTTGTATATCCGTTTTCAGTAAACTTATCTATGTGAGGGATTACGTTGAACAGAAGCTGATGCTGAAACTTCTCCACTTTAATAGGTTCTCCTTTAGCCCAGGCTCGTGTTTGGGCAAGAAGCTCCTCCATTGCCTGTGCTCCAGCTCCGGATGATGATTGATAGGAAGAAACAACTACTCTTTTTATTTTACCATAGTCATGAAGAGGCTTAAGAGCTACAACCATTATAATAGTAGTACAATTTGGGTTTGCAATAATCCCATTATTATCAAAAGCTGCCGCAGCGTTTACCTCTGGAACGACGAGAGGAATATCTTTTTCCATACGAAAAGCGGAACTATTATCTATCACGAGTGCCCCAGCCTTCACAGCAGATGGAGCAAACTCAAGACTTCTGGAAGCTCCAGCAGAAAATAGAGCTATATCGATACCTTTAAAGGAATCATGAGTAAGTTCCTGAACTTTATAATCCTCTCCTTTAAACTTTATAGTTTTACCCACAGATCTTGCAGAAGCAAGTAATCTTAATTCATTGATGGGAAAATTTCTTTCCTCAAGAATCTGAAGAAAAGTTTCCCCCACAGCACCTGTAGCTCCAGCTATGGCTACATTGTATTTCTCTTTTTTAGTAAATTTAAAATTACCCATATCACACCTCATAAAATTTTAGGAAAATATCGATTTTTCTAATACTTAAATATTTGAAAGTCAATATATATTAAATAAACTTTATAAAATAACATAGTTATATTTTATTTTAAATTTTTTCATTTGACTTTTATGGATGTTAGATTAAAATCAAAGAAAAGGAATATCAGGAGGTTTCAATGAAAAAAAAGATGACCATTTTGATAATAGCCACACTTTTTTTAATATCCTGTATGGCAGAAAAAACCACCACAAAGGTAAATCAGGCTCCTGCTTCGGTGCAACAGGAGAGAGCTAAAAAGGCATTTGAAGAGCTCGATAAAGAAACAGGCGAAGCAAAACCACAGGTAGATTTTGTGGAAAAGAAATTGGACAAACCAACTCCTAAGGTAGAGAAGGAACCTGCCAAAGAAGAATTAAAACCTAAGGAAGTTATAATAGATAAAGAATCCCCAAATAAAGTGGTGGAAAAGAAAAGAGATTCTAATAACTATCCATTGAAAGATGGAAAGCCTGTTTGGTTTTGGGAACCTAACTATGATGGTTATCTCGGTGGCGTTGGTATAGCCAGAAAGAATGCTGCTCCAAATGGTTATGCAGGTCAATTAAGACTGGCCAAAACTATGGCTCTGGCAGAGCTTGCAAAACAGATCAGAGTGATAATCAATTCTGAATCAACTCTTGAAAGAACCCAATCCACTTCCAATAATGTCGTCACATATTACAAATCCAAATTTTCTTCCACATCCAGGCAATCGGCAGAAGAAATAATAAATGACGCAGTAATAAAAGATGAATTCAAAGATCCCACAAATGGTGATCTTTACGTGTGGGTTGTGATAGAAAAATGATCAAAAGGCGGCTTTAAAACCGCCTTTTTTTAACCGATATTGACAAGTTCGTATGCATCCTTCCATTTAAATTTTAACATCTCTTTTAAAATTCGATTTTCTGGTTTATTAAGATATGGATCTTCCCTTAAGATTTCAAAGGCATCTTCTCTGGCTGATAATAGAATATCTGTATCCTTCATTATGTTGCTAAATTTTAAATCCGGTAATCCCGATTGCCTTGTTCCAAAAAAGTCACCAGGTCCCCGCATTTCAAGATCTATCTCGGATAGCTTAAAACCATCATTGTAATTTACCATGGCCTTAATCCTCTTTAAACCATCTTCAGAAATTTTATCGGAATAAACGAGATAACAAAATGATTGATCCCCTCCCCTACCTACTCTACCTCTGAGCTGATGTAACTGAGATAATCCAAATCGTTCAGCATTTTCAATAACCATGACCGTCGCGTGTGAAACATCCACCCCCACCTCAATCACCGTAGTGGAAACAAGTATTTTTATCTCTCTATTCTTAAATCTATTCATCAAATAATTTTTCTCTTCTGTCTTCATTCTTCCATGTAAAATACCAACGTTATCACTGCCGAAAAATTCTGCCACCTGTTCGTAAGCCTGTGTTGCAGCTTTTAAATCAAGAGTATCTCTTTCATCTATCAAAGGATACACAAAATATGCTGAAAAACCTTTTTCAATCTGATCATTAACAAGCTCAAAAACTTTTCCTATATCTTTCTGTCTAAACGCTTTAGTTGTTATAGGCTTTCTTCCTGGTGGTAATTGATCTATAATACTGATCTCAAGATCCCCATAAAAAGTAAGGGATAACGTTCTGGGAATGGGGGTGGCACTCATCAATAAAATATCCGGTGTATACCCCTTTTCTATCAATATCTTCCTCTGCATAACGCCGAATCTATGCTGCTCATCGATCACCACAAATCCAAGATTTTTAAAAATTGTATCCTCCTGCAATATGGCATGGGTACCAAAAATGAAGGAGATATCTCCACTTTCTATCAGTGTCTTTAGATACTTTTTATCCTTTTGTTTTAAAGAACCGGTGAGTAAACAGGAACTGAAGTCTTCCTTAAAAAGTTTTTTAAAATTGTTGTAATGTTGTTCTGCAAGAATCTCGGTGGGTGAGATAAACGCCACCTGATATCCATTTTTTACGGCCAATACCCCAGATATAAAAGCGATTACTGTCTTACCACTCCCCACATCCCCCTGTAAAAGTCTGTTCATCTGTTTGGATGATTTCATATCGTTGAAAATATCTCTTAGTGCTTTCTTTTGGGCATCTGTAAGTTTAAAAGGAATATATGGTTTTAGAGTTAGAAGTATATCTTTATCGATATTGAACTTTATCCCCCTCACCTCACCATAGCTATTCTTTCTGATAAAAAGCCCCAATTGCAGATAAAATAACTCTTCGTAAACAAATCTTCTGTGGGATAGTAAATTATATTTTCTAAATTCATTTATATTGTCAGGGAAGTGTATGTATCTTAAAGAGTTCTTCAGATCAAGAAAACCGTATTTAATGATAAGCCTCAATGGTAAGGTTTCTAAAATATTATCAGAATACTCCATAAAAACTTTTTTCAAAAGTGACAAGAAGATATTATCCTTAACGTTTTCCGGCAAAAAATAAACTGGTCTTATCTTCCCAATCTCCCCAGTTGACAAAAATTCAGGGTGCACTATTGCAGATAGTCCATTAAAATTTTGTAATTTCCCATAGAGATTGTAATTTTCCCCTTTTTTTAATAATAAAAATGGATATCTATTATTAAAATTAAACCATATACCATAGAAATATCCAGCATCACTTTTAAAAACCGCTTCAAGAATCTTTTTACCATTTTTTGTTTTTACTATTTTAGAGTCTTCAAATGTACCGGTTAATACACATTTACCATCTGATGAACTTGATAAAATATCGTATTTGTATGGGAAATGAAATATGATATCTTCAGCAGTTTCAATCCCAATTTTTTTTATCTGCTCCAATGTCTTTACAAAATTGCTAAATTTTATAATAAGAGGCTCTTTTAATCTATTATAATTCCCCCTTTTGGTACTATAAATCTCCAATATGATATCATTTATAACATCATCTAGCTCTGAAGTTTCTGGGTTTTCTTTAGCTAAAATCTTATCTATCTTTTGAGATATTTCGTCTGGTAGCTTATCCTTTAAAGGCAAAAGGTATGATTTAAAATTTTTATAGTAATGGAGCTTATTTTTTAAAATATTATTCAACTGTTTTAAAATCGTTAAATCTAAATTCATCAAAATCCATAAAGCTGATTCTCTTCCCCAGAGGAAAATACCTTGTCTATGTCAATTACAATAATAAGTCCTTGATTAGTTTTGGCAACGCCTTTTATATAAGATCTATCCATACTCAGCGTCACAGCAGGTGCATCATCGATTAAATTTTCATCTATTCTCATTACTTCATTAACACTATCAACTATGAAACCTACCTTTTTATTTCTGATATTTACAATTATTATCCTGGTGTTATTATCGGGGGAAAAAGAACCTATGTTTAGTTTTTTCTTTAGATCCACCACCGGAATAACTTTACCCCTAATGTTTATTATCCCTTCGATAAATTCAGGAGCCCTTGGCACAGGCGTTATTTCCATCATTCTTATTATCTCTTCAATATACATAATATCCACAGCATACTTTTCCGCAGCAAGGTTAAAGCTAACATACTGTTGAACAGCCATAAACACCACCTGATATTTTTATATAATTATATTATCAAATTTATTATTTTTCAAGCTTGATTTGATAATCGGCATAAAATAGAATTAATTTAGAAATTTTTAAAAACTTGCCTTTTTATAACTATTTTGTTATAATTAAAAAAAATGGTGGGGTTAAATTATGAAAAAAAGAGAATTCTTCGTCAAGATCAATTTCCCAGAAAGGTTAAAAACATTGGAATCATTGGCTTACAACCTATGGTGGGTCTACAACAATAATGCCAAAGATCTATTTAAAATGATAAAACCGGAATTGTGGCAAGAAACCTTGCACAACCCTATAGAAATTCTTCTTTCGTTATCTGAACATGACTTGCAACAACTGGAAAAGGATCAAGTATTCCTTTCAAGGCTGGATTCCGTATGGAACGATTATATAGAATACATAAAAACACCCAAATGGTTTGAAACCATCAGAGATTTAGAAAAACATGGTAATATGCAGATTGCATACTTTTCTGCAGAATATGGTATGCACGAGTCGATACAATCATACGCAGGAGGACTTGGCATACTGTCTGGTGATCATTTTAAAGCTGCAAGTGACCTCGGAATCCCTTTTATTGCCGTTGGTTTACTTTATAGAAATGGCTATTTTCATCAATATTTAAACTCTGATGGGTGGCAACTGGAGACTTATCCTTATAACGAATTTTATAAAATGCCGATCGTGGAAGCCAAGGATGAAAATGGAGATCCTTTGATGATTGAGATCCCAAGTTATAATTCTCTAATAAAGGCAAAAATCTGGTTAGTCCATCTTGGATTTTCAAGATTGATTCTTTTGGATACAGATATCGATGACAATATCCCGGAAAACAAAATAATTACTGGTAAACTTTACGACGGTGAACCAGAGATGAGGATAAAACAGGAGATAGTCTTAGGTATTGGAGGGGTAAGAGCCCTGAAAAAACTGGGGATAAAACCGACTGTATTTCATATTAATGAGGGACACCCAGCATTTGCGATTATTGAAAGGATCAAAGATTACATGATGGAAGATGGTCTAAACTTATACGAAGCTATAAACATGGTCAAGTACACAACACTTTTTACCACCCACACACCTGTTCCAGCTGGATTTGATGTATTTGACAACAATGCGATATATAAGCATCTGGGACCAATTTATAACGGAACACCATTATCTATCGATGAAGTACTCAAAATAGGAAAAGTAAACCCATATAACTCATCTGAACTATTTTCTATGGCAATATGTGGAGTTAAATGCAGTATATTCAGAAATGGTGTGAGTAAACTCCATGGTAAGGTATCAAGAAGGATTTTCAACAACTTATGGCCAAATGTCAGTGAACCATTTGTCCCTGTGGGGCATATTACCAATGGGGTACACCTGCAAACATGGGTTGCCGATGAAATTAAAACTCTCTTTAATAGATACCTCGGAGAAAATTGGTATATGAGACCATATCAAAAATCAGTATGGTCAAACGTTTATGAAATCCCTGACCTTGAGCTTTTTGAAGCTAAAAATATCTTGAGAACAAGACTTGTTGAATTTATTAGAAAAAGAACCATAAATTCCATAAACAAAAGGGGTGGTTCATATTCAGAAATAGTTAAAGCAAATGAGATCTTAAATCCCGAAATTCTTACTATAGGATTTGCCAGAAGATTTGCAACGTATAAGCGAGGTTACCTTTTATTTTCAGATGAAGAAAGATTAAATAAAATTTTAAACAATCCAAAGATGCCTGTTCAGATTATTATTGCAGGGAAAGCCCATCCTAAGGATACAGAGGGGAAAGAGATAATAAAGAAGATCTATCATATTTCCAGAAAACCAGAATTTAGAGATAAAATAGTGTTTGTGGAAGATTATGACATCCAGGTGGCAAAATATCTTGTAAGAGGTGTGGATGTTTGGTTGAATAATCCACGAAGACCTATGGAAGCAAGTGGAACAAGTGGTATGAAAGCTGCTATAAATGGCGCTTTAAACTTTTCTATACTGGATGGTTGGTGGGTGGAAGGGTATAAAAACAACAATGGATGGTCGATAGGTGCAGGTGAAGAGTATAGTGATCCAAAATACCAGGATTTTGTGGAGGGGCAGGAATTGTACGACAAATTAGAAAATGAAATAGTACCCTTATTCTACACAAAAGATAGATCCGGGTTACCAAGGGAATGGTTAAAAATGATGAAAAACTCTATCTTTATCGGATGCTCTGAGTTTTCTACATCCAGAATGGTCATGGAATATCATGAAAAGTACTATACCTCTTTACATGAATTGTGTAACGATCTTTCAGAACAAAATTTTGCCAATCTAAGAGAGTTTATGAATTTTAAAAATGAGATATCTAGCAAATGGCATAAGCTTAGATTAGTGAAGGCCGAAATCATTTCAGATAACCTTTATATGGGGTCAACGGTAAAATTTTATGCAGAAGTTTACACTGACGATCTGGATCCAAATTTTTTAAAAGTTTGTGTAATTTCAGATACAAATTGTCCAAAAATAGAATTTGAAGATCCAAAGTTTATTGAACTTGATTTTAAAGAAAGTAAAGATGGGGTATCTATATACTCACGAGAAGTTAGGTTGACTTGCTCTGGGAAGATAAGATTTGCATTTGGTATCTTCCCTAAAAACAGGTTTATCTTAAATGAGTTTGAAGATAATCTATTCGTCTGGGAGTAAATAAATAAAGGAGGAATATATGAAAGCTGTAATTATGGCTGGGGGGTTTGGTACAAGAATTCAGCCTCTAACTACGTCATTGCCAAAACCAATGATTCCGGTCTTGAATGTACCGATGATGGAGTATATACTTGAATCGATTAAAAAAGCTGGTATCACAGATATCGTTATACTTCTATATTTTATGCCAGATATAATCAAAAATCATTTCGGGGATGGAAAAAAATTTGGTGTAAATATAAACTATATTTTACCTGATGACGATTATGGTACAGCTGGGGCGGTGAAACAGGGGGAAAGATTTCTGGATGATGATTTCATAGTTATAAGCGGTGACCTTGTAACAGATTTTGATCTTAATGAGGTGATAGGATTTCATTACACGAAAGGTGGGCAGGCCACAATATGCCTCACTTCCGTGGAAGACCCTCTTCAGTTTGGCGTAGTAATAACCGATAAAGATGGAAAAATTGTTAGATTTCTGGAAAAACCGGGTTGGGGGGAAGTTTTCAGCGACACAATAAACACTGGAATATATGTATTTAAAAAAGATGTACTGAAGTTTATCCCCGAAAAGAGTAATTTCGATTTTTCAAAAGATCTATTTCCATCAATGATGAATAAGGGTATTGAGCTTTTTGGATTTAATGCCAGAGGTTATTGGAGAGATGTGGGTAATCCCAACTCATATAGAGAAGTTTTTTTAGATATTTTTAACGGTAAGGTAAAATTGCCAATTAAAGGTAAAAATGTGCATGATAGTATATTTATAGGCGAAAACTCCTTTTATGAAGGGGCACAGCTTGATGGATTTGTGGTTTTAGGGGATAATGTTCTAATAAATACCGATGCTAAAATCAAAAATTGCTCCATTGGAAATAATGTAGAAATTGGTAGAAGCACTACGATAGAAAATAGCATCATATGGGATAATGTCAAAATAGGTGCAAATTGTATAATAAAAAATGCTGTATTATGCAATGGAGTTATTGTTGGTAGAGGGGTACATATTCAATCTGGTGGAATTGTGGCGGAGAATACAGAAATAGGTAACTACGTTGTTTTTGAAAAGGATATCATGGTTTGGCCAAACAAACAGATCGAAGAAGATTCGATCCTAAGTAGTAACCTTATATGGGGTGATAAGTGGAAAAAATCGATCTTTGAAGGTGGAATTGTTTCAGCACAGACCAATGTAGAATTATCACCAGAGCTCTGTGCAAAACTTGGTGCTGCCCTTGGTAGTAGTTTACCCAAAGACTCTATAATTATACTAAGCAGAGATTATCATAGTGCATCCAGAATGCTTAAAAGAGCCTTCCTCGGAGGACTTCTGTCTACAGGTGTAAATGCTGTGGATCTAAGAATGACTGCAAACCCTGTAACTAAATATATTCAAAAAATATCCAAAAATGCCATCAGTGTTATTTTCCGTCAATCCCTCACAAATTCACTATACACAGAAATACAATTCTCAGATATAAATGGTCTCCCCATAGATTCAAACTTTGAAAAAAATATTGAAAGAACTTTTTTTAGAGAAAACTTTAGACGGGCATCTTATGATGACATAGGGAAAATTATTGAGGTTCACGACATAGAATCATCATACATAAAACATCTATTACATAACATAGATGTTGATTCTTTCAAAAGAAACAAATTTAAAGTGGTGGTAGATTTAATGAATGGCACTACAACTCATATTCTTCCGAATATACTAATGGAATTAGGAGTTGAGGCAGTGGTTTTAAATGCATATCAGAATGAAAAACAGCTTTCAAAAAACTTTAAAGTAGTTCAGGATAAGCTGGAAGAGATTAAAAAGATATTACTTACGCTAAAAGCAAATATAGGTTTTGCAATATTTCAGAATGGTGAAAGACTCCAGGTGGTTAGTGATGATGGTGAAATCATATCCCCAGAAAAATTAACATTGATTATTATCTCACTTCTTGACATGGTGGCTACAGAAAAGGTCAAGGTATACCTGCCAATAATGGTTCCAACTGTATTAGATGGAAAAACTAAAAATGTCGATATAATAAGGGGAAGATCCACAGGGCTTAAAGCAGAGTTTTTAAAAGAATTCAATTTTATAGGGTCTATTTCTTTGATGCTGTCCTTTCCCCAGTATACGCTTAGCCCGGATGCAATGTTTAACTCCATAAAAGTTATGGAACTTCTTGCAAAAACAAACAAAAAGTTATCTGAGGTATCAAAATCGATCCCGGAATATCACTTTGCCCATCTTATAATAAACTGTCCATTCAGCAAAAAAGGATATATAATGAGGAAAATGAGTGAAGATGCTATGGATAAAGAGGCATCATATGTCGATGGAGTAAAAATAAATTTTAAAAACAAAGGTTATGTGCTGATGATACCAGATCAATATTCTGCTAATGTACATCTATATGTAGAAGCCGTCGACGAACAAGCTAAAAATGAGCTGATTGAGGAATATAAACAAAAGATCACTACCTGGACAGAAGAATAGATGAAAAAGCTATATCTAACATTTTTGTGGCATATGCACCAGCCTTATTACAAGGACGATGAGGCTGGTGTATACCATTTACCCTGGGCATTTCTTCATGGTATAAAAGATTACATTGAAATGGCTAAATACTATGAAATTTACAATATAAAAGCTGTATTTAATCTTGTTCCCTCCCTTATAGAGCAGATAATTGATATTTCTAAAAATTTTGAACAGGATATTTTAATAAATAAGATATCCCAAC
Organism: Calditerrivibrio sp.; assembly: GCF_049968475.1. Classification (NCBI taxonomy): domain Bacteria; kingdom Pseudomonadati; phylum Deferribacterota; class Deferribacteres; order Deferribacterales; family Calditerrivibrionaceae; genus Calditerrivibrio; species Calditerrivibrio sp. Next base: position 131,469 of record NZ_JBMFQS010000002.1, read on the forward strand.
CTGTGGCCAATCTTTCTGAAAATGACAAAAAATTTTTAACAAAAGCTCTATTCTGGGCAAATGAAAAAAATATGATATCCCCCTCTTCCAGATATAGAGAGCTCTACTTAAGATATAAAAAAGATGATTTATCAATAGATTCTTCAGTAGATTTATTAGATCTGGAGGTTCACTTTCTTCTTTCCTGGACCGGCACCTTCATCAGAGATGAATCAAGTTTTATAAAAAGTCTTATCCTAAAAGATCGATTTTATACAGAAGATGAAAAAGATCAATTACTGAGTATTTTAAAATCTAAATTTAGATATATCCTTGAATATTATAAGACACTTAAAAATCGTGGTAAAATCGAAATATCCACCACACCATACTATCACCCTATTCTACCTCTACTTTTAGATCCAGCCTCTTTTTATGAGGCTCTACCTGATAATAGCATACCACCCAATGCAATTCAGCTTACGGAAGATGCTAATTGGCATGTAAAAGAGGCAAAAAGTTTGTATAAAAAGATATTTGAGGAGGTCCCAAAAGGTTTCTGGCCTGCAGAAGGATCTGTAAGCACTAAAACCGCTGAAATACTCAGTCAACATGGAATCTTATGGATGGCAACCGATGAAGAAATACTTTCAAGAAGTTTAAATTTAGATTTAAAAGATAATAAGTTTAGAAATAAACTCTACAAAAAATATTATTATTCTAATGATGATCAAAATATTTTTATATTCTTCAGGGATAAAGAGCTGAGTGATCTATTCGGGTTTGTCTACAGCGGGTTACCCACAGAAAAGGCTGTTGATGATTTCCTGGGTAGGTTAAAGGAAATATTCTTAAAATGCAACTTCTCACCACACGTATCGATCATCTTAGATGGAGAAAACGCCTGGGAGTTTTATCATAACAATGCAAGGGAATTTTTTGATCTTTTATATTTAAAAATATCAGAAACTGAATGGATTGAGACAATTACATACTCAGAAGCAATATACAATTATGAGATAGATGCTGAAGAATTACAATATGTGGCAAGTGGTTCATGGATATATGGCAATTTTTCCACCTGGATGGGACATCCTGAAAAAAATAAAGCCTGGGAATTACTCTATAAAGCAATAGAAACATACAACAAATACAAAGACAATATTTTTCTGGAAAAGAGGAATGAAATAGAAAAAGAGATACATATTGCCCAGGGAAGCGATTGGTTCTGGTGGTATGGGGACGACCATTACACCGAACAGGCAGATACCCTTGATTATCTATTCAGAAAACATATCATTAATATTTACAGAAAGTTATCAATAGATCCCCCAAACGAACTTTTTATACCCATAAAAAAATTTCATAAAAAATTAAAAATTAATCCACCTTTAAGTGAAGTCTATTCAAATTTTGATGCCAAGCTTTCATCCATATTTGAATATCTTGGGGCTGGCGATGTGGATATAAAGTATGATCTGTCCTCTATGCATTCCGATTCAAACCATCTTCAGAGAATGAGATGGGGATTTTTGGGAAATTTTTTGTTGATGATAATATTGGGAAACTTTAAACCTTTAGTTGGTTCAAAAGAGGATGTCATATTGCATATTAAATTGAATGATGATTTAATAAAAGTATATCTTAACAAAAGATCGATGGAAAATAGTTCAACAAAGATCGTGTTGAAAGATTACCGGGTGGATGAATCCATAGAGTTACTTTTCGAGATCGATAAGAAAATTATAAACAGAAATATTCAGATAAGTTTTGAACTTTCAAAAGGTAATAGAATTATAGAAAAAGCCCCTGTTTACTCCCCAATCAGTATAAATCTCACTCCCAAAGACTTAAGTAATTGGGTGGTTTGACATACCACCCTTTTTATCTGTTAGACTATCTTCCTGCTGCCCGGCTTCACAAGGGGCAAACCCTGCTTGCATAATGGACAATCTGAAGGGTCATAAGTACCCACTTTAATTCTAACGAGAGGGAAAAAAGGATATGGAAAATTTGCTTCCCCTCCACTTCTATCTATCATACAAACAATACCAACAACTTCCGCTCCATGATCCAGAGCAACTTTGACACATTCCATTGTTGATTTTCCGGTGGTAACCACATCTTCAGCAATCATGACTTTTTCACCTGGCTTTATGGAAAAGCCCCTTCTTAAGGTCATCTCATTATTTTCCCTTTCTGTAAAAATGGCTCTTTTCCTTAATAATCTTGCAAATTCATACCCAAACCTTATACCTCCTATCGCTGGGCTTACCACCGTATCAAAATTGATATCATACACTTTTTTTACAAGCTCACCAATAATAGATTCAGCAATCACAGGATACTGCATAACAAGTGCTGTCTGAAGATATGTATCGCTATGTAATCCAGAAGATAGCAAAAAGTGCCCCTGTAGGTATGCACCATGTCTTTTATAAACGTCTAAAATCTGCTCTTCAGTCATTTAATTCCTCCAAAATTTTTATTACTGCACCTTTCGGATCTTTGACTTTTGTTATGGGCCTACCAATAACCATGAAATCTGTCCCAACCATTTTTGCTTCTTTGGGGGTCATAACCCTTTTCTGGTCACCAATTTGTTCGTATGCTGGCCTTATACCTGGAGTGACTGTTATAAAATCTGGGCCGATTTCATTTTTTATTTTTGTAGTCTCTTTAGGTGAAGAAACAACACCATCAAGTCCAGCTAATTTTGCTTTTTTTGCAAGATGTAATACGTATTCTTCAGTCGAATTAAACCCTATCCCATAATCCATCATGTAATTTTTATCTAGGGACGTCAAGAGTGTCACTGCGATTAAGATAGGCTTATTCAATCCATTCTTATAGCAATATTCAGATACAGAATCTACAGTAGTTTTCATCATCTCCACCCCGCCCTGGGCATGCATATTGAGCATATCTACCCCATATTTTAAAGAGGCTATGGTAGCAGCAGAAACAGTATTTGGGATATCATGAAATTTTAAATCTAAAAAAATTTTTTTCTCTTTTTCTTTTAAATAATTAATCAATTTTTCTCCACAAGAGATGTAGCTTTCAAGTCCAACTTTATAATATTCCAATAAATCTAAAGTATCATCTATAATTGCTTTAGCGTCTTTAAATTCATTGAAATCCAGAGCAACTATAATTTTACTCATTTCATCTCCAAAAAATAAGGGGGACAAGCCCCCTTTATTTTAAAGCCCTAATTTTTTGAAAAAATCATTCCCCTTATCATCCACAAGGATAAAAGCAGGAAAGTCCACAACTTCTATCTTCCACACAGCTTCCATACCCAATTCTGGAAAATCGATACACTCAACCTTTTTGATATTCTCCTCAGCAAGTATTGCTGCTGGGCCACCAATAGATCCAAGATAAAATCCACCGTATTTCTTACATGCATCTGTTACCTGCTGACTTCTATTACCCTTTGCAATCATAATCATTGAGGCACCGTGTGACTGTAAAAGGTCCACATATGAATCCATTCTGCCTGCCGTGGTAGGTCCAAAAGAACCAGATGGCTTACCGGTAGGAGTTTTAGCTGGTCCAGCATAATACACCGGATGATCCTTAAGATATTGAGGCACTCCTTTACCAGAATCTATAAGCTCCTTAAATTTGGCATGGGCAATATCTCTTGCAACAACAAGTGTACCAGTAAGCAATAGAGGTGTGGCCACTTCATATTTCGAAAGCTCAGCTAAAACCTCTTTCATTGGTCTATTAAGATCTATTTTGACACCATGACTATGCTTACCTCTGTATTGCTCTGGAATCAACCTACCAGGATTCCTATCCAACTCCTCAAGCCATATCCCATCCTTATTTATTTTAGCCTTTATATTTCTATCAGCTGAGCAGGAAACCCCCATTCCCACAGGACAGGATGCACCATGTCGTGGGAGCCTTATCACTCTAATATCATGACAGAAATATTTGCCACCAAACTGAGCCCCAATTCCTAACTGCTGAGCTGCTTTTAAAAGCTTTTCTTCCAGCTCTATATCTCTAAATGCCTGCCCATGTTCATTCCCTTTTGTGGGAAGAGCATCAAGATATTTCGTTGAGGCAAGTTTTACCGTCTTCAAACATGCTTCAGCACTTGTACCTCCAATTACAAAGGCAAGGTGGTATGGGGGACAAGCTGCTGTACCAATCGTTTTCATCTTTTCTATTAAGAATTTTTCAAGCTTCTCCGGAGTAAGCAGAGCTTTTGTCTCCTGATATAGATAAGTTTTATTAGCACTTCCACCACCTTTAGCCACAAATAAAAATTTGTATTCCATACCCTCAGTGGCATAAATATCTATCTGAGCAGGGAGGTTTGTACCGGTATTTTTCTCGGTATACATATCAAGTGCAACTGTTTGGGAATATCTCAGATTTTCTTCAGTGTATGTCTTATAAACCCCTTTACTGATATATTCTGCGTCATTTGCACCAGTCCATACCTGCTGCCCTTTTTTTGCAACCACTGTGGCAGTACCGGTGTCCTGACAAAGTGGTAATTCAAATTTAGCTGACACTTCTGCATTTCTCAAAAATGCAAGGGCAACACCCTTATCGTTCTGTGATGCTTCAGGGTCAGAAAGAATCTTTGCCACCATTTCGTTGTGCTCTTTTCTTAAAAGGAAAGACACATCTCTAAAAGCTTGATTGGTAAGGTATGTGAGAACCTCAGGATCGATTTTCAAAATAGGCTTTCCTTCAAATTCGCCAACGGTTACCCCATCTTTGGACAGTAGACGATACTCTGTTTTATCTGGTCCAAGAGGGAAAGGATCTTGATAGTAAAATTCTGGTGTGGCCATAACTCACTCCTTATAAAATTTTTCATCGAATTTTTGACACGTTGTTATTTTATTATAAAATTAAAATTTTGTCGAGAGAAAAAATAACAAAAAATTCCAATTTTATAATAGATTATATCAATTAATCCTATTGCATAATAAAATAAAAATTTCAATAACCAAAATATCATTTATTATCAAAGCGTGTTTTAATTTTTAAAAATTCTTTTGACAAATTCGAATTTAAGTTGTATAAAATTGTATACAGAATACAAAATAGTGAGGTATTAATATGAGTGAAATATTTGAACAGTATCTAAAACATGCGGAAGAAAGAAAAGCTATGGGTATACCACCCTTACCTCTTTCACCAGAGATGACCGCAGAGGTATGTAAGGCATTAGAAAATCCTGAAAAAGGTAAGGAAGATTTTTTACTTTCACTCCTTAGAGATAGAGTTTCCCCCGGTGTTGATCCAGCTGCAGAAGTTAAAGCAAATTGGCTTGCAAAAGTAGTAAGAGGTGAGGTAAAATCTCCAGTTGTTTCAAAAGAAGATGCTATTTTCATGCTTGGCACGATGATAGGTGGTTACAACGTAGCTCCGTTGGTGGAAGCATTAAAAGATCCATCTCTAGCTAAATCAGCTGCAAACGCACTTAAAAACGTTATCCTTGTTTATGGCGCTTTTGACGAAGTGGCCGAATTGTCAAAAACAAATCAATACGCAAAAGAAGTTATCGAATCCTGGGCAAACGGCGAATGGTTTACATCAAGACCAGATTTACCAAAAGAGATTAAGTTAAAAGTGTATAAAGTAGATGGGGAAATTAATACCGACGATTTCTCCCCAGCAAAACATGCCTTCAGTAGACCAGATATACCACTTCACGCCCTTGCAATGGGGGAAACAAGGTTCCCAGGCGGTATTCAGGAAATAGCAAAATTTAGATCAGAAGGTTATCAGGTGGCATTCGTTGGTGATGTTGTAGGTACAGGTTCTTCAAGAAAATCAGCCTGCAACTCTCTAATGTGGCATATAGGTGAAGATATCCCATTTGTTCCAAATAAAAGAAGAGGTGGTATAGTAATAGGTGGACTTATAGCCCCAATCTTTTTCAATACCACACAAGATTCTGGCGGTCTTCCGATCATGTGCGACGTAACAGAAATGAAAACCGGCGATGTAATTATAATAGATACTGTAAAGATGGAAATCAGAAAGGAAAATGGTGAAGTTCTCACAAAATTTGAGTTGAAACCAGCAACTATCAGGGATGAATTCAGAGCTGGAGGAAGACTCAATCTCATCATTGGTAGAGCTCTTACAAACAAAGCAAGAGCATTTTTGGGACTTGGTGAATCAGATCTCTTCGTAAAAGCCCAAAACCCTGTTCCAAAAGCAGGTCAGGGATATACTCTTGCCCAAAAGATTGTTGGTAAAGCCTGTGGTTTGCCAGGGGTTCTTCCAGGAACTGCATGTGAGCCAAAGATGACCACCGTAGGCTCCCAGGATACCACTGGACCTATGACAGCAGACGAACTCAAAGAGCTTGCATGCCTTAGATTTCAGTCAGATCTCTTTATGCAATCTTTCTGTCATACTGCTGCTTATCCTAAGCCTGCAGATGTAAAAATGCATAAAACTCTCCCATCATTTGTAATAGCAAGGGGTGGTGTGTCTCTTAAGCCAGGTGATGGTGTAATTCACTCATGGTTGAATAGACTACTTTTGCCAGATACAGTGGGTACAGGTGGTGACTCCCACACAAGGTTCCCAGTAGGGATATCCTTCCCGGCAGGTTCTGGTCTCGTTGCCTTTGCAGGAGCCCTCGGTTTTATGCCACTTGACATGCCAGAGTCTGTATTGGTGAAATTTAAAGGGAAATTAAATCCTGGCATTACTCTAAGAGATGTTGTAAATGCAATACCTTATGTTGCTATTAAACAGGGTCTTCTTACTGTTGCAAAAAAAGGTAAGAAAAATATTTTCAATGGTAGAATACTTGAAATGGAAGGTTTACCAGATCTTACTGTTGAACAGGCATTTGAACTTACAGATGCCTCAGCCGAAAGATCTGCTGCAGCAGCCACAATAAAGCTCTCTGAAAACTCAGTAGCAGAATTTCTAAAGAGTAACATCGCCCTTATGAAAGAGATGATTGCAGAAGGATATCAGGATGCCGAAACACTCAAGAGAAGGATTGCCGCCTGTGAAAAATGGCTGGAAAAACCTGAGCTTCTCACAAGGGATGAAAATGCAGAATACGCTGCAGTGATAGAAATTGATCTTTCTGAGATAAAAGAGCCTATTCTTGCATGTCCAAACGACCCTGATGACGTAAAACTTTTATCTGAAGTTGCAGGGGACAAAATAGATGAAGTATTCATCGGATCATGTATGACAAATATAGGGCACTTCAGAGCTGCTGGTAAAATTTGGGAAAAAGAGAAAGAGGCTCCCACAAGGATCTGGCTAACTCCACCAACAAAGATGGATGCAGCCCAACTCATGAGAGAAGGATACTATTCAATTTATTCAAATGTAGGAGCAAGAACAGAGATTCCTGGCTGCTCGCTGTGTATGGGTAATCAAGCAAGGGTTAGATCAAAATCGACTGTAATATCCACATCCACAAGAAATTTTGATGACAGAATGGGTGATGGTGCAAGGGTTTACTTAGGATCTGCAGAGCTTGCTGCTATAGCTGCACTTTTAGGAAAGCTCCCAACACCGGAAGACTATTTTAAATATATGAACGAAAGGGTGGAACCTAAGAAAGCAGAAATTTACAAGTATCTTGAATTTCATAAGATGGGTAATTTTAAGTTAACTTATGTCGACTAATAATACTATTGGGGGCGTAAGCCCCCTTAATTTTGACTATAAGCTTTTAGATTTTGGTAATGGTAGAAAATTGGAACAATTTGGATCGTATATTCTGGATAGACCATCCCCCGCCTCAACCACAGAACCATCTAATCCTGAAATCTGGCACACTAAAACAGCCACTTTTATACCTGAGGTTGGTTGGGATATACCCGAAAATCTATACAAAGAATGGACGATATCCGTTCTTGATGCTGTCGTTAGACTAAAACTTTCGGTATCAGGACAGGTGGGCATATTTCCGGAACAGTACCAGAATTGGATCTTTTTAAGGGATCTGTCGGATCATTGCACAAAAGAACTCAATATATTAAATGGCTTTGCATATACAGGTATTTCCACAATATTTTCCGTTAACGGATTAAATAGAATAACTCACGTGGATGGTTCTTCTTCAGCAATTAATTGGGCAAAAGAGAATTATAAGATGAACTTCAATAGTTCCGGTGTACGATTTATAAATGATGATATGATAACTTTTATGAACAAAGAGGTCAAAAGGGGTAAAAAGTACAGCGGATTTATTTTTGATCCTCCAGAATTTGGACGGGGACCTAATGGAGAATGGTCCCTCAAAAAAGACCTGGAAAAATTAATAGAATTAACAAATCAACTTACAGATGAACCTTACTTTTTTATTTTTTCCACCCATTCCCAGTGGTTGGGGAAAAAAGAATTATTAGCATTTATGAAAAAACTCAAATTTTTTAATAAAAATTATGAAATCTTTGATCTTGACTTAGTTTCAGAGTATAATAAAAAGCTTAATATGGGTATCTGCTTTCGGTGGATATCCAATTAATTAGAAAGATTTTTTAGACATAAATTATTAAGTAAAAAAGGTGGGGATCCCACCTTTTTTACATGCTCATATCTTATTGTTATATAGCTCTTCCCTGATTCTCAAGATCTCTGACAATGCATCATCCTTTTTACAGTTTATCTTATCCCCTGTTTTTCTGATGACAATCTCCACTTCACCCTTTTCAAGGGTTTTCTTACCTATGTTGACTCTTATGGGATACCCCACTAAATCAGCATCGTTAAACTTAACCCCTGCCCTTTCATTTCTATCGTCTATTATCAATTCAACACTTTTTTTCAACAATTTTTTATAAAGAGTCTCCGATAGATTCACAACATCTTCATCATCTGTATTTATAGGTATTATCACCACTTCAAACGGAGCTATCTGTATAGGCCATATAATCCCTTTTTCATCATGATTCTGTTCGATTGCTGCGGCTACAGTTCTACCCACACCAATACCGTAACATCCCATAACGATATATTGCTGTTTCCCATCTTTATCAAGGTACGTGGCATTCATACTTTTGGAATATTTTGTACCAAGCTTAAAAATATGTCCCACTTCAATCCCTTTGGTAATAACATACGTTCCACCACATTTTGGACATTTATCACCCGGTTTGGCATTTATAAAATCTGAAAAGGCAGTCACCTTAAAATCTCTTGTATGGTTGACGTTTACAAGATGTATATCTTTTTCATTACCACCAACGACAAAATTTTTTAATTTTTTTACTGCATTATCTGCATATATTTTCAGATTTATACCTATGGGACCTGAAAAACCAAGAGGACCATTGGTGGCTTTAACAATCTCTTCCGGAGTTGCAAATTCCACAAACGGTGCATTAAGAAAATTCTTAATTTTTGCAAGATTAAGCTCATGATCCCCTCTGATCATCACCGCAACGATATCATCCCCAGCTTTTAAAATCATCGTTTTAACAACTTTTTTAGTTTCGACATTTAAAAATTTTGCTACCTCTTCAACCGTTTTTTGATTTTTTGTCACAATCTTTTCGATAGGCTTTTCTACTTCATCATCCTCTTCAAAATTGTCTATAACAGGTGCTTTTTCAACGTTAGCAGCATAATCACAGCTATCACAACTGATAACAAAATCTTCACCCGTCTCAGCAGTAACCATAAATTCATGGGAAAAATTACCACCTATGGCGCCAGAATCCGCTTCCACAACCTTATATTTCAATCCACAAGCCTCAAAAATTTTACAATACGCATCCCTCATTAAACCATAGCTTTTCTCTGCCCCTTCGTCGTCCACATCAAAGGAATAAGCATCTTTCATTATAAATTCCCTACCCCTCATCAATCCAAATCTTGGTCTTACTTCATCTCTAAATTTTGTCTGTATCTGGTATAGGTTTATAGGGAGATCTTTGTAAGATTTTATTTCGTTTCTTACTATATCGGTAACCACCTCTTCGTGAGTGGGACCCATACAGAAATCTCTATCGTGTCTATCTTTGAACCTTAATAGCTCCTTACCATAAACATTCCATCTACCACTTTCCTTCCATAACTCAGCAGGAACTACAGCCGGCATCAATATCTCAATGGCACCAGCCTCATTCATATATTTGCGGATAATATTTTCTACTTTTCTTATTACTCTTAACCCCATGGGAAGATAATTATAGATACCAGCAGCAACTTTTCTTATCATTCCAGCTCTCACCATCAACTTGTGGCTAACAACCTCGGCATCTGAAGGGGTTTCCCTTAAAGTAGGTACAAAATAGTTAGAAAGACGCATATCCACCTCTTTGATTATTGTTTTGAGATTTATAGCAAGATATCGCTAAATTATCAACCAAAAAGATTGACCAATGCCTGGTAAGGTACCAAAACTCCTATATTTATTTGGTTATAACAACATTATAAGTATATTTTATCCACATACCTTTTAAATTCCTCAAAATCATCCTGTCTTTTTACTATTTCAGTGCCTATTACAAAGCCATCTGCATAAGATAAAATTGTAGAGACATCATCTACACTTTTCACACCAAAACCTATAATAACTTTCTTATCTGTAAAACTTTTTATTTCATTATATTTTATCTTTATATTTTCACTCCTAAAATCCACTTCACCTCCAGTAATCCCTCTGATGCCTATGAAATAGACAAAACCACCATTAAAACCGTTTAGTTTTTTTAAATCTTTTTCTCTGGATTCAGGTGTTGCAAAAGGGATAATAGGTATAGAAAACCCTTTTTTTATAAAAAATTCATGGCCAATGTTGGGTAAATCCGCCACAATCACACCGTCTAAAATAGATTCAAATCTTTTGGAAAACCTTTCTAAACCATAATTATAAATGATATTTGAATACGTCATTATATAAATTTTTTTACCATTATTACATTGTATAATATCTGCTATATCGTCTATATTATAACCTTTTTCAGCAACTTCATTGGAAGCTTTTGCAATAATTGGTCCATCTGCCACCGGATCGTTAAAAGGTAAGCCTACTTCGATAAAATCCACTTTAGATCTGCATAGATATTCAAACTCTCTAATAAAAAGATCCCTATATGGATAATCCGCCAGAATATATGCACCTTTCATTAAAGCCCCCTATTCTTTTCATATTCTGCTACTATTCCCATATCCTTGTCTCCCCTTCCGGATAATAGGATAACAACAGTTTTATTTTTAAAATCTTCATAATTTTTTATAAAATAACCCAAAGCGTGGCTTGATTCCAGAGCCGGCAAAATTCCTTCATATTTTGTGAGGGTATAAAACCCCTTCATAGCCTCATCGTCGTTTACAGATAGATATTTGACCCTGCCTGTGGAATGAAGATAGGCATGCTCTGGTCCTATACCAGCATAATCAAGACCGGCGGAGATGGAATGAACAGGCGCGATCTGACCATCATCCCTCTGTACAACAAAGCTCAAACTACCCTGAAAAATCCCCAATCTACCGTGGTTTATAGACATAGCATGTTCACCCAATCTACTCGACATACCTCCAGCTTCAACCCCAATAAGATTAACACTTTCAATATCCAAAAAACCTTTAAAAATACCTATGGAATTGCTCCCGCCCCCAACACAAGCAATTATGTAGTCAGGATAAGATTTTATTTCTTTTTCAAAAAATTTCCTCGTTTCCATTCCTATCACAGATTGGAAATAGGCAACTATCATGGGGAATGGATGGGGACCCAGGGCAGAACCTAAAACGTAATGTGTAGTTTCTACATTTTTTATCCAATCCCTCAAAGCCGCACTGACGGCATCTTTCAATGTTCTACTACCTTCATCCACTACTTTAACTTCAGCACCCAACAGTCTCATACGTCTAACATTTATCTCCTGTCTTTCCGCATCTATTTTCCCCATATATATGGTACACTCAAGTCCGAGCAATGCGGCAACAGTAGCCGTTGCAACCCCATGTTGTCCAGCTCCTGTTTCGGCAATAACCCTTTTTTTACCTATTTTTTTGGCCAATAACCCCTGCCCAAGGGTATTATTGATTTTATGGGCACCTGTATGCAAAAGGTCTTCTCTTTTTAAATAAACCTTTGTTCTATACATATTTGACAAATTCCTGGCAAAGTAAACAGGTGTTGGCCTACCGGCGTAGGTATTGAGGAGATGATTTAGTTCTGAGATAAATGATTCATCATTTTTAAACCTTTCAAAAGCCTCTTCTAACTGATCCAGAGCAGGTATCAACGTCTCAGCTACAAACTGACCTCCAAATTCACCAAAAAAACCTTTCATAGATCCTCCAATTACTTCAAATTTTTTATAAAATCTCTCATTAACTCTTTACTTTTAATACCAGGCGAAATTTCCACTCCACTTGAAACATCCACCCCAAAAGGGGAATAAGCTTTTACTACATCTACCACATTTTCTGGAGTTAACCCTCCAGCTATAATTGTCTTATCTCTTATTTCATAAAACCATTCAGGTATCTCATAAAAGACCCCGCCACCTTTACTTTTATCTAAAATATAAAGTTCTGCCTCTTTGTCTGGCCTATTCTCAATGGAATATATGAGTTTTTTATCAAACTTATACTCAGAAATCTGATAATAATCGAAATAGCCCTTCACATCTCTAATCTCGTCATAGCTGATTCCAACAGCCACAGTGGCTATTTTACCTCTTGAGTAATCCGCAAGCTCTATCCCTTTAACTTTATCAACAAATCGTTTACTCTTAGGATAAAAGACAACTCCTATTGCATCAAATCCAAGCTCAATAGCCCAATCAATATATTCTTTACTGGTTATACCACAAACCTTAACAAACATCTTTCAAACCTCTATAAAGTTTTGTGAAAGTATCAGTTAAATTTTTAGACCTCATCAAAGAGGTACCTATCAGAAATCCCTTTGCTCCAGCTCTTTTAAACATTTTTAAATCGTTTTCGTCCTCTATTCCACTTTCTGCCACCACAAAATCATGTTTAACCTTACTGATAATCCTGGCAGCATTATTTTTATCTATCTGAAATGTATCAAGATTCCTTGAGTTTACACCAATCATCTCCACCTTTAAATCTTTCACCCTTTCATACTCCAATTCCGTATGAATCTCCAGAAGTATATTAAGAGAAAGCTTTTTTGCGTAGGAGACAAGTTTATGCAAAAGGTTATCATCCAATATCGTCGCTATCAGTAAAACAGCATCTGCTCCAAAACTATATGCATAATCTATTTGAATCTCAGATATGATAAAATCTTTACAAAGAGTCGGTATCGAAAGGACCTGAGAGGCTTTTGATAGATATTCAAACGAACCTCCAAAAAATTTTTCATCAGTTAAAACACTCACCATACCTGCACCGGATCGCTGATACTCCAGCACACATTCTTCCAAATCCATCTCGTTATTTATAATGCCCGCAGATGGTGAAGCCTTTTTAAATTCAGCTATAATTGGATTGTTTAAAAGAAACTTTCTCGGATCCAGAATAGTTTTCTCCCTTTTTAGCTCTATTCTGGGTAGTGTCTTTATATACTCTTTTTTGTAGTTTACTATCTCCAATAGTTTATTATTCATTTTCCCCTCTTAGCTGCTGAATTTTTCTGTAAGCATTCCCAGATTTTATATTATCGTATGCCTTAAGATAATGTTCTTTTATATCTATTTTATCCATAATAAAAAGTGCCACTGCAGTGTTCAATGCAAAAATTTTTGTAATTTCGTCATTTTCACCTTTTATCCCTTCCATAAAAAGATTAACTGCTTCCTCCTTGTCTTCCACCACCGGCAGAGGGAATGGCTTAAAGAATTCTGCAGGATCAACAAAGAAGTAATCGATTTTACCATTTTCAATAATGTATGCTTTTGTGATATCAGAAGTGGAGATTTCATCAAAACCATCATCTGAAGAATAGATCACAATATTTTTCTTGCCAAGCATCAAGGCTGCATCTGTGTAAGTTTTAAGCATCTCCCTTTTACTTATACCAATAATCTGATAATCCGGATTTCCTGGATTCATCAAAGGTCCCAAAAAATTAAATATGGTGGATGTCATGATCTCTTTTCTTATCTTTGCCACATTTTTCAAAATAGGATGGTAAAATGGCGCAAAAAGGAAAACAAATCGATTATCAATAAAATATTTCTCCGCATCGGTCTTCTCAAGTCTGCAAGGGATATGAAGCAGATCAAGGATATCAGCTGATCCAACTTTACCAGATTGGGCAACATTACCATGCTTGATAACCGTATACCCCATAGAAGCAAGGTTAATCGCCACCGCTGTTGATATATTTATTGTGGATTTACCATCTCCACCTGTACCGCATGTGTCAATGGTATTTTTGAAATTGTGTTCAAACTTCACCATCTTTTTCATCAATACATTTGCCGCTGCTGCAATCTCTTGAGATGTCTCTTTTCTATTTTTCATAGATATCAATATAGACGCTATCTGGGCTTCTGATAGCTCATTGGTAACCATCTTTTCAAAAAGCTGATAAGCTTCATCATATGAGAGTATACCACCATTGTTGACCTTTTTCACAAGTTCCATTGATACCTCCTATCTTTTCTCACAAAAATCTATAAAATTTTTAACCAAAATTGATCCAGATTCGCTAAGATAAGATTCCGGATGAAATTGTACCCCAAACAGCATACGTTCAGGCATTTCAAAAGACATGGCTTCCCCATCAGATGTGGAGATAGATGTTGTATATTTTTCTGGTATATCCATCACAAGAGAGTGGTATCTGACTGCATTAATCTCATCAGGAAATTCTTTAAAAAGTACTTCTTTGTTCTTTATAACAATTTTATCAACCTTACCATGCATTATTCTCTTAGCTTTTCTAAAATCATACCCCAAAGAGTAACATATCGCCTGCATACCTAAACAAACTCCAAAAAAAGGCTTCTTATCGGTGTAAAGCTGTAAATACTTTAAAGTGGTTCCTGAATTCGCAGGGTTTGATGGACCCGGAGAGAGGATAATTCCTTTAAAAGATTCGGCATCAATATATTCATCATTTTTTATAACGTGTACCTTTGCACCCACAGATTCAAACAATGCCTTAAGATTGAATGTAAAAGAATCATAATTATCAATTAACAAATACATTACCCACCTCCAGACTTTTTATTCTTTTAATTGCAGCATTCAGTGCCGCAAGTTTTCTTTCCACCTCCAGATACTCTTTTTCTGGATCACTATCATATACAATCCCTGCCCCAGCTCTGAAGATCGTTTCATTCTTTTTTACAAGCGCACTTCTTATCGTTATACAGGTATCAAGGTTCCCATTAAAGGAGATATAACCGGTGCATCCGGCGTAAAATCCCCTGGTACTATTTTCATATTTATCGATAAGTTCCATCGCTCTTACCTTTGGGGCACCTGTTACCGTCCCTGCTGGGAATGTTTTCATGAAAAGATGTAACGCATTCTCACCATCCCTCATAACTCCAGATACCTCTGATACTATATGAACAACATGAGAGTAAACTTCCGCCTGGAAACTCTTCTCCACCCTGACGTCATTGCAACCGGTATAAAGATCATTTCTGGCAAGATCGAGCAGCATCAAATGCTCCGCCACCTCTTTTTGATCACACAATAATTCCTTTTTTATTTTTTCAAGGTCATCACCTATAGCATAGGTTCCAGCGATAGGTTTCAAAGTTGCCTTTTTACCAACCACTTTCAAATGTATTTCAGGGGAAGAACCAGTAAGAACATAATCGTTAAACTTCAGGTAAAACATATAAGGAGAAGGATTTAGATTTCTAAGAGTTCTATAAAGCGTTACCGGATTTATCTTACCTTTAAGGGTATACCTATTTGAAAGAACACATTGTATAAGCTCCCCATTTTCAATATCAGTTTTGATCATTTTTACCTTTTCTACAAATTGATCTTTAGTAAAATCTTTTTCGATCTCAACTTCACTATCAGAATCAAAATTATCAAAATTAAAACTTAAAATGATATTTGCCATTTCGTTTAATCTTTTTAAAGCCAATTCGTAATTTTTAGAAGGGTCTCCCTTTGTACTTACAGATTTAGCGGCATACATCTTCCCAAAATGATTATCAAAAACAAAAAACTCCTCCACCAGCATAAGTGCCATAAGATCCGACTTTGAATCTTCCTTCAATCTTTCTCTCAAAAAACCAAAATAGTTTGCCATCTCATAACCAAAATACCCCACATATCCACCACAAAAATCACCAAATACATTATCCGCATATCCATTAAATGTAGATATCTCATGATTGAGAAAGTCTATGGGATTCATATCCACTTCATTTTTCTTGGATCCTGACTCCATCAGGAGCTTGCCCCCTTTAAATCTGAGAATCTTTGTGGGGTTAATCCCAAAGAATGAATATCTGGAAAATGTCTTGTCTAAATTTGCACTTTCCAGTAAAAACAGGTATTTCTCATTTGAAAAGTTTCTCAAAAGGGATATTGGGGTAAAAATATCTCCAGCTATCTCCCTATAGACTGTTACTCTGTTGAAGCTTTTTGAAAGCTCTAAAAATCGTTCCTTTTCCGGGAATATCATCTTTACCTCCGATTTTTTTGCATAAAAAAAGCCGTGTTTTTTCAAACACGGCTTCGACACTATAAACTAAGAAGCCGTGCGGTTGTCCACCGCACGGCCACCAATCTATGGGCAGGGGACAACCTTCATATTCTAAAAGTTGTCCACCACCAATTTCTGCTAAAAACTATTAAACTTCTCATAATTGCTAAGATAGCATAAACCCAAAAGATGTCAAGAAAAAATTCGGCTCAATGGAAAAATATATAGAAAAAAATGTAACAACTTCGTTTTAATTTGTTCAGATTGACTTAATACTCCTGATGAAACCATTAAATTCTTTCTTCCTGGCCACTTTGGTGATTATTACAATAAAATTAACAACTTTTTATTTATAAAAGTCATCAATCAATTCTCTTATCTTATTCTCATCATCTGTGGAATATATTTTCACTCTGAAGTCCGAACTGTTTTTAAAACCTTTTGAAAACCATACGGCATACTTTTTAAATGGTGCCAGAAAATATTTACCATTTCTAAATCTTTTTTCTTCATCAAGGAGAAAAAACAGTGTATTCTTAGTTTCCTCAGGCTTGAGGTAACCCAGAGGATCTTTGTTATCCATCAACGACTTAAATATCCATGGAGATTTCATCATCCCCCTACCTATCATAACAGCATCAACACCCGTGTTTTTCATCAATGCAAAAGTTTTTAGATCCACCACATCTCCATTTCCAATAATGGGTATTTTAGACAGCGATTTTATCTCCGCAATTGCATCGTAATTTACCTTACCTGAATAGAGCTGGGACTTTGTCCTCCCATGAATCGTAAGGATATCAACCCCTTCCCCTTCACAGATTTTCAATATTTCTTTGTATACCAGATTCTTTTCATCCCAACCGAGCCTTGTTTTTACAAAAAGCGGCTTCCGGGTAGCTTTTCTTACGGCAGAAATTATCCCCATAGCAGTTTTCAAATCAGTCAAAAGATAAGCACCTGCCTTTGATTTTAAAACCTTTTTCACAGGACAACCCATATTTATATCAAAGCAGAAGAAATCAAAATTATCTTCAATCACCCTTACAGCTTCCGAAAAAGAGTCAGGATTGCCACCAAAAAGCTGAATCCCAACAGGGTTTTCATCTGATTTAACATCAATCAGTTTCAACGTCTGTCTGTTACCCCTTTTCACACCCTCCACCGAAACCATCTCAGTAAAAATAAGACCATTATAAAAAAGACGTACTAATTTTCTGAAGGGATAGTTTGTGATACCTGCCAGCGGAGCACCAATTAAAGGATAGCTTTTTAAAAAATCTAATACTTTCATTTTATAAATTCATCAATGTCCAGAGCTGACTCGAATTTTGACAAAAATTTTCTCTTTCTATACAAAAGATAAGCCGCATAAGCCACCATATCACCATTATCGGTACACAATTTTTTCGAAGGGAAATAACAATGCATATTAAGTTTTTTAGGAAGATTCTCTCTAATATAATTATTGCAGGCAACACCACCTGCCACCACAACGACATCTACACCTGTCCTTTTCAACGCATAATCTATTTTAAGTGCCAGTGTATCCACCACCACCCTTTGAAAGGAGGCCGCAACATCTTCTAATTTAAACTTATTGGATGTAATGGTATTTATCACATGCGTTTTTAATCCACTGAAACTAAAATCGTTATCACCTTTTAATCCTATAGGTAATTGTACAGCACCTTCATCCCCTTTTTTAGCCAGCTCCTCTATAAAGGGTCCCCCAGGATATGGTAAACCTGCAAATTTAGCTATTTTATCAAAAGTTTCTCCAACTGCATCATCAATTGTTTTAGAAAGTAGCTTTAAGTTATAGCACTCATCCACTAAATATATATGTGTATGCCCCCCTGAGATTACCACACCAAGATAAGGTGGCTTTACATCGTTTTCAATCTCTGTAGATACGATATGTGCAAAAAGATGATTTACCCCAACAATCGGTTTTTTGAGACCAAAAGCCAGACCTTTGGCAAATGAGACCCCCACAAACAGGGCTCCTATCAAGCCTGGAGATTTTGTAACCCCTATCAGATTGATATCTTCTTTGGACACACCTGCCATTTTCAAAACATCTATAAATAGTGGCATAACATTTAACGCATGGTTTCTGGAAGCAATCTCTGGAACCACACCGCCAAATTTACTATGAATATCCACCTGCGATGAAACAAGTGAGTAAAATTTATTCCTTTTACTATCATATATGGCAACAGAGGTTTCATCACATGAAGTTTCAATTCCACAAACGATCATTAGTTTACCACCTCACTTATCGTAACTATCCTTACCCCCATTTTTTCGAGCTGTGGTAATACATGCTCTAAAACATCCACAGTATTATTCCTCAAATGACCTATAACTATAACATCCTGCGATTTGAGGAAGCCCGCTGCTTCATACAATTTGTTTGTTATATAATCTCTATCTGCACTATTATCTATAAATCTTTTACTAATTCCACATTTTAGACCTTCTGTTTTTCTGCAAACTTCATAAGCTACAGTGTCAGCAGTTGTATGGCTATCAACAAAAATCTTTGTATAATCCTTAATGACATCTAAAGCTTCCTTCATCTTATCCGCATTTTCTGTAAAAGCAGATCCCATATGGTTATTTACACCATCTACCCCACCCAATCTGTCAATATTCTCTTTTATCGTAATTTCTATAACAGATTTGGGCATGTTCAAAAGAATAGCCCCTTTTCCAGGATTGGTATCAGGATAAGATTTCGGCTCCATTGGTTGATGCAAAAAAAACTCTTTTTTGTATTTCCTTGCAAGATCTGCTGTTTCCCTATCATACTGGGTATAAGGCAAAATAGATAAAACAACCGGATACTTCATAGATAATACCTTTTTGGCAAGTTCTAAATTCTGGCCTGAATCATCTAAAATAATTGCCAGCCTGTGCTTAGGTTCTATTTTAAAAATTTTATTGTTTATACTAACATCTTTCTTGAAATCAGCTTTGGGTTCCTTTACAATCTCTTTCTTTTCCACCTCATTTTCTTTGGGCGTAGCATAAATCTCAAGGATATCCACAACAATATCCACAACAATGCCATCCCTCTCAAAAATCATATTTTTATCATTATCATGAAAAGCAAAACCATTTGAACTGAAGAAGCTTGCAAGAGAAGGTTTTATAGCCTGAAGCTCTGCGTCTGTGAGAAGCATTTTGTATTTATAGTAAATATTATTTCCATTCTTCTGCTCGGATAAAAACTTTAAACGATCTTTATTTATTTCATGATCAAAAAGAAAAATTTTTAATTTTTCACTGATATCTATGTTCAATTTTTTATTAGTTTTAACCTGATCTACATTTACTCTGTCATATTCTTTTTTTAATCTGTCCACCTTTATATTCACAATAAGTAAAAAGATAACAGCTACAATCAAAAAAAAGATACCGCCCACCACTAAGGTAGGCGGTATCTTATTTGATTTAATTTTATTAATTCGTTTTTTTGCCATATATAAGAATACCTTTCAAAAAATCATATGCATATTTTAACTGGAGATCTTTATCAAAATCTATTTTATCAAGATCTGAAAGAGTTATATTATCATTAATAGTTTTATTATCTGAAGCTTGATTATTAATACTATTCTTTTTTTCTTCATCACCAATTAAGTGATTCTCAAGGTCACTCTCTTTTATATTCATATTATCTTCTTTGTACAAAATTTCACCAGATTTCACCTCAATATCTGGCTTTATACCTACTCCCTGGATAGATCTACCACTGGGGGTATAATACTTTGCAGTGGTAAGCTTTATGGCAGAGCCATCACTCAGATTAAAAGTAGTCTGCACGGAAGCTTTTCCAAAGCTTGTGGTACCCATTATCACTGCCCTTTTATAATCCTGCAAAGCACCGGATACTATTTCAGATGCAGAGGCGCTACCTCCATTGATTAAAACGACCATAGGAAGTTCATATTCAGATACTCTCATATTCTTAGATTTTAAATACATGTTATTTTTTTCATTTCTCTCTTTTGTAAAAACAACTGTTTTTCCAGGCTTTATAAACATAGATGCCACATTAACAGCTTCATCCAAAAGCCCACCTGGATTATTCCTGAGATCAAGAATTAACCCTTTAACACCATCTTTTTTAAGTTTATCAAGTGCTTCTGATAGCTCAGAAGATGCGGATTCATTAAATTGGGTGAGCCTTAGATAACCTATATCATCTTTTTCCATAAACTTGACTGTTTTAACTTTAATAATTTCCCTTACAAGAGTAACATCGAAAGGTTTTGGCATAGAGCTTCTAAGTATCGTGATAGTCACAGAGGTTCCTGGTGTACCTCTTAATTTATTAACAGCTTCATCAATTGTTATATTTGAAGTGGGCTTTCCATCTATTTTGATAATCTTATCTCCCGCTTTTAAACCTGCTCTATAAGCTGGTGTGTCCTCAATAGGTGCAATAATCGTCAAAATCTTGTCTTTTATTCCAATCGTAATTCCGAGCCCCCCAAACTCACCCTTTATCTCTGTTTTAAAATTTTCAAAAGCTTTTTCATCCATATAATTAGAATGGGGATCAAGCTCACTTAACATACCCTTAATTGCCCCCTGAATCAACTTTTTAGTGTCAATAGGCTCCACATATTTTCTCTCTACTATGTCAAGAGCATCCGAAAATATTTCAAGATACTGAAATTTGCTTATGCCTTTCTGGGCATATACAGATTTTGTCTTTAACAAAGCAAAAATACCTAATACTAAAATAAGCCCTATACCTAATATTATAAAAGACTTACTAAATCTATTTTTCATGTTGCCTCCTTTTTAAGCCATTCTTGAGGATTTAATGCGTTGTTATTTTTTCTAATTTCAAAGTAAAGATAATGCTGAACCTCTTTTATGTCAACATCAATTATACCAATTTTTTCACCTTTTGAAACCCTCTGGCCATTTTTTACCAAAACATCATCTATATTGGCATAAATAGTATAGAAATCATCAGGATGAGAAATAATTACTAAATTTCCATAACCTTTTATCCAATCTACATATTTTACAACACCATCATGTACAGATCTCACAAAGCCATCCCCATTAACCTCTATTTTAACCCCTTTGTTGTATATCTCCGTTTTTAGAGATTCCACATATTTTACACCAAAACCCTCCACTATTTTCCCTTTAACTGGCCAATCCAACAATCCTTTTAACTTTCCAAAACCGATAGCAGTTTGATTAAAATGGGTATTTTTATTTTCCTTTTCTATCTCCAGAACTCTTTTGTTTAGATCCTCATACCTTGACTGAAGAATTAAATAATAGGATTCCTTATGTTTTTTATCAACATCTAAAACCGTAAGCGTTTGCATATAAATGACTTTTTGATTTTGAAGTTCTTTTAAAACCTCCCATTTAATTTTCTTAAGATTCTCCAATTCTTTTGATTTTTCATCAAACTGTTTATTTAGTTCCTCAATCTCTTTCTTCTTGGTTGCTATCTGAGAAATTTTATCTTTTAATTTAATGTTTACTTTTTCTATGATCTCAAGATTTTTTATCATCTCATGATAGCTTCTGGAGAAAATAAGCAACTTTAAATTGATTACCCCTCTGTTATCAACTAAATATATATTACCTTTCCTTACCTCTTTCATAAGAACTTCAATATCACGTGTTAAAATATATATTTTATCCCCTATCAATTGCTGATTTTCTTTGACTTTTGAATATTTTTTATTGATTTCAGAAAGTACAGCTTCGTTAAAAGCAATCTCTTTCTCTATCGCTTTTAACTTTAACCCCACCGAAGTTTTTGATTGATCTATTTTCTTTATTTCACTTTTCTCTTTTTCAATCTCTTTTTTCAGTAACATCAAATCATTGCTGGATTCTATGATTTCCTTTTTATTTTCTGCGGAAAAGGTCATTAAGGGAAAAAAGAGAATAAATATCAACCAAAATTTATTCACCAATTGCTCCAAGATTTTTATCCAGAAATGAAAATACAGATAAAATTGAGGCAATAATAGATATAAAAGCCATTATAAAAAATATTGAGAATATAACGTAGATTGATGGTGATTGAAGAAAAACAACCCCTAATTTATCAAGGAAAAAGTGTCTAATAAGGTAAAAAGTAACATATTGTAGAATAAAAGCTATTAAAAATGAGACCGTCATCTCTAATACCGAAGCAACAACAAATGGTGTTATTATGAAACTCCTGGTGGCCCCCACAAGGCTATAGATCTTGATCTCCTCTTTAAATTTAAATAACTTCAAATTTATTGTGTTGTAAATTACAGAGCCGATGGAAATGGATAACAAACCAGTAAGAATCATTACAAATATTTTAAGCCCCACTTTGATGGACAAAAAATTCAAAAGCCATTTTTCTCCAAACGAGGTAGTACTTATTATATCAGATTTCATCAGCTCCCCTTCAATCTCCTTTATAAACTTTATCTCCTGATAATTACTTTTGAGGGTAACCTCAACAAAGGATGGAAAGAATTCTTCCGGTAAGAGCTCAAGATATTTTTCACTCATATAAGACTTTCTAAGATATTCATATGAATCTTTACTTTTATAAAATTTAGCTTCAGCAACACTTTTCAAACTACTGAGTCTTTTTATAAGTGCATTAATTTTATCCTGTGGGGCTGAATCTGTTATGTATCCTCTGATATTCTGAACATTAACGAGCTTACCAAAGAAATTATCCACTGAGTAGCTTAAAACGAAAAACACAAAAAATATGTATAGGGCTGTAATTATAGTCACTATAGAGGTTATATTTATTGCCATATTCGATTTAAAAAGTAAAAAACCTCTATTAATTAAGATGAGTAGTTTCTGTATTTCTTGCTTTTTCAGAGTCATTTACCAACTGTCCTTGTTTTAATTCTATTATTCGACCTCTATGCTTATCAATGAGATATTTATCATGGGTAGCTATCATTACGGTGGCGCCCATCTCCACAGTGTCATGTAGTAATTCAATAATATCTTCTGCCCTTTCTTTATCAAGATTACCGGTTGGTTCATCTGCAAGTATTATCGATGGCTCATTTATGAGTGCCCTGGCTATTGCTACCCTCTGTTTTTCACCACCTGAAAGCTTCCTTACCAGAGTCTCCCTTCTACTATATATTCCAAGCCTCCTCAATAAGGGCAATATTCGATTTTCCACAGACTTTTTTTTAAGATAGAAGATATCAAGAGCCATTTTAACATTTTCATATACAGTCTTATCTTCTAATAGCTTATAATCTTGGAAAACCACACCTATATTTCTTCTCAAGTAAGGGATGCTATGCTTACTTATGTGGCTTACATCTTTATTAGAAACTAACACAACCCCTTTAGTTGGGAGCAAGTCAGCATAAATAAGCCTCAATAAGGTAGATTTACCTGCGCCACTCTCACCGGTTATGTAGACAAATTCACCTTTTTTCACCTCAAATGAGACATTATCCAGTGCCCTTTTTTCACCATAAAAGTTTACAGTGACATTAAAAAATTTAATCATTTATGGTTACTTTACCCTTTAATATAGCAGCTTCAGCTGTCCTGTGCTGTTTATTTGTAGTTTGAAAATCCACAAAATCCGACCGATAAGAAAATAAAATTCTACCTTTAAAAAAGATCTGAGTCAACACCTTATCCCCAACAATTTCGGTTTGCACGTGATACACTTTCCCATTATATGTGATATTAGAATTCAACGTTTTATTAGCCATAGCTAACTATATTAAATTTTCATCTATTTTCAAGATATTTTTTATCTTTTGGTGATACTATTGATAATTGGAAAATTTCATGGTATACATTATACATTATAAAAGACTACAGGAGAATATATTGCCGTTTTTATGGAAATTACAGCAGAATTAGTCAAAAAATTCCAGAATTATATGAAGTATGACCTTTCCCTTTCTGAAAACTCAATAGAAGCTTACAAAAGAGACATAATGGAACTAACCAGATTTACTAAAAATTACGATCTGACACCATCCGATATGGTTAGCTACATGTCACATCTTAGAAAAAAAGGGCTTTCCATAGAATCGATCCTGAGAAATATTTCTGGTATATCCGCATTTTATGATTTTTTGATTCAGGAAAAGATATTTGATAAAAACCCTGTGGCATCCATTAGCAAACCAAAAAAGTGGGAAAAATTACCAAAATTTCTCAATTTTGAAGAGGTGGAAGCGTTGATAAATGCACCAGACAAAAGTACCCCCATAGGTTATAGAGATAATATTATTCTTAAAACTTTCTATTCCACAGGGATGAGGGTAAGTGAATTGGTGAAATGTAAGACATCAGATATAGATTTTAAAAGGGGGATTGTATCAGTTGTTGGTAAAGGTTCAAAACAACGTTTTCTACCTATCTATCAATCCTTACAGGATGAATTAAAACAGTACCTCGAAATAAGACATCGATATTTTATCAAAGAAAAAGATAATGGTTTTCTCTTTCTGAATAAAAACTCTGCTCCCCTCACCAGAGTATACTGCTGGATGATGATAAAAAAATATTGTAAAAAAGCTGGGATAACAAAAGATATTTCTCCTCATACATTAAGACACTCCTTTGCCACCCACCTTCTAACAAACGGGGCTGACTTAAGGACCATACAACTTCTTTTGGGGCATTCTGACATCTCAACCACTGAAATATATACACATATAACTGATAATAAAGCGAGAAGCATATTGGAACAATTCCATCCAAGATTCAAAATGAGAAATAGATGAAAATAGTAATCACACACCACAATCCAGATTTTGACGCCTTCTCAAGTGCTTATGCCGCTATGAAGCTTTACAGTTGTGATAAAATTTTTATTAGTAATACATTGGAGGGAAATGTAGGCAGATTTCTGGAAGAAAATGATTTTGGTATCCCCTATATAAAAGCCACCGAGAAATTCATCGATGAATTTAAAGAAAATATAGAATTATTAATAATTACTGATTGCAAAATAAAAAACAGATTAAAATATCTATCTAAATTAATTGATAAATCTGATAAAATAATAATATTCGACCACCATCAAACCGATAATATCGATATAGCCACCGATGAATTATACCTGGAAAAGATTGGAGCATCAACATCAATCATAGTCAAAAGATTAAAAAAAAATGGGGTATACCTTTCGAAAGAAGAAGCAACTTTACTCATGATGGGGATATACGAAGATACAGGCTTTTTGTCATTTAACACAACTACACCAGATGATCTACTGGCGGCGGCGTATCTTCTGGAACATGGAGCAGATCTAAACCTTGTATCAGAATATGTTAAGAGGGAACTAAGCAAAGAGCAGGTGCTACTTCTTAATGAGCTTATCATAAATACTACAGTTCTAATTATAGATAAACTATTTATAGGTATCACACATGCAAATACAGATGAATTCTTTGGAGATATAGCTTTTCTGGCACACAAATTAATTGAAATGGAAAATTTTGATGCCATTTTCCTGCTGGTGCGCACCGGAGATAGAGTTGTAATAGTTGGAAGAAGTAAATCCGATAAGATAGACATATCAAGGATATTATACTACTTTGGTGGTGGGGGGCATCCCTATGCAGGTAGCGCAATTGTAAAAGATATAACACTAAACGAAGCCATTCCAAAACTAAAAAATATAGTAAACGAACAGATTTACCCAATGAAATATGCACGAGATCTTATGACATCACCTGTTAAATATGTATCAACAGGTGAAAAAATTGCAGATGCATTTGATCTATTCATGAAATACAATTTAAACGTAATGCCGGTAGTTAAAAACGGTAAAACCATTGGCTTAATTCTCAGAAGAGATATACTGCATAGTATGAAACATGAACTACAGAATGAACCTGTGGATTCTATAATGCAGATAGAATTTGATACTGCCTCACCTGACACGCCGATTGATGAGATAAAAGATATAATGCTTTTAAAAAATCAAAAAATGGTCCCTATAGAAATTAATGATACCCTTGTGGGTGTTATCACAAGAACCGATCTCCTCAGGCTGATGAGGGAAGAGATCGTAAAGATGCCCAGATTTGTCAATGAAAAAGCAGAAGTTGCAGGCTTATTTAAATCCAGAAACGTGGCTGATCTTTTGAAAGATAGATTACCAGAATACTATTACAATTTATTAAAACAGATAGGTGCAATTGCAGATGAGCTTGATCTAAATGCTTATGTAGTGGGTGGATTTGTGAGGGATCTCTTGATGAAATATGAAAATTTTGACGTTGATATTGTGGTGGAGTTGGATGCCACCATCCTGGCTCAAGAATTTGCCCGAAGAAATAATGGTCGAGTTGCTATCCATGATAAGTTTAAAACTGCAGTTGTAATACTCCCAGATAGGAACAAACTGGACTTTGCCACCGCAAGAACAGAATATTACAATATGCCAGCTTCCGCACCGGAAGTTGAAATTTCATCCATAAAAAATGACCTTTTTAGAAGGGATTTTACCATAAATGCAATGGCGATAAAGATAAATGAAAAGACGTTTGGTCTACTTCTGGATTTCTATGGAGGGCAGAGGGATATTATCGACAAAAAGATAAGGGTACTTCACAATTTAAGCTTCATAGATGATCCATCAAGGGGGCTACGGGCGATAAGATTTGCCGTCAGATACAATTTTGAAATCGGTCCACATACAAATAAGCTATTAAAAAATGCCATCAATCTAAAGCTGTTTGATAAGATTCCTGGGAATCGACTATTTCTTGAAACTAAATATATTTTATCCGAATCAAATTATCTTGATGCCATAAAGATGATGACCAATTATGGAATTATGAAATTCTATATTGATAAATTCAAGTTAGACGATCTTAAATTACGTATTTTCGAAAACTTCGAAAGATATCTCATATGGCATTCAGTGCAATGCAATACCAAAGTGGAACCTTATATCGTGAGATTGCTAATACTATTCTCCGATTTAAAAAATAATGACTTTCAAAAAATATGCGACAGATTTGAACTAAGTAGAGAGACTAAAAAAAAGCTTTTAGAAGGTTATGGCAAAAGTAAACATATTGCCAATAAGATAAAAAAATCTTCACACCTTAAAAGATCGGACATATACTATCTATTTGAAGGTTTAAATGAAGAATTTCTTTTATTTACAGCATCAATATTAGGTTATAAATATGAACAGATTATAAGGGATTATATCACTGAGATACGATGGATAAAGCCTGAAATAGATGGGAATGATCTAAGAAAATTGGGGATCCCTCCTTCCCAAATTTACCAAAAAATATTTAAACAATTGACAATATTAAAACTTGATGGAATAATAAATAGTAAAGATGAGGAATTAAAAAAAGCCATTGAAATATACGAGGAATTAAAAAATGCAGAAGAGAAAAATTTACATTGATGAGTCTATCATACCACAGCTTACAGGTCCAAATGATGAATATATCAGAAATATAATGGCTAAAATGGGGGTAGATATATACATCAGAAGCGACGAAATAGCTGTAATGGGAAATGATGAAGATGCTGAGAAAGCAGTAAATCTCCTGCTACAGATAAAAGAGATGGCAATGTCGAAAAGTATCACAAAATCAGATATAGATTACGCTATAGGGATGGCAAAAGCTGATGACACAAATGTTATAAAAGAGGTCTTAACTGAAAAGGTAAAAGTATCAGGTAGAGCAAAAGAGGTCACAGCAAAAACTAAAAACCAAAAGAAATACATCGAGGCCATAAAAGAAAACGATATAGTTTTTGGAATCGGTCCGGCTGGCACGGGAAAAACATATCTTGCCGTTGCAATGGCTGTAAACTTTTATCTCACCAAAAAGGTAAACAGAATAATCCTTACAAGACCAGCAGTGGAAGCCGGTGAAAGACTTGGTTTTTTACCAGGGGATATTGCCGACAAAATAAACCCATATTTAAGACCCCTTTATGATGCTCTTTACCATATGCTTGATTTTGAAAGGGTATCTGCCCTCATAGAAAAAGGTGTCATTGAGCTTGCTCCACTTGCCTTTATGAGGGGAAGAACTCTGGATGATGCTTTCATAATCCTTGATGAGGCGCAGAATACGACAATAGAGCAGATGAAAATGTTTCTAACAAGATTGGGCTTTAATTCTAAAGCTGTTATTACCGGTGATATAACCCAGATAGACCTCCCTAATGATAAAAGATCTGGTCTTGTTTTAGTTAGAGATGTGTTAAAGGGGATAAAGGGGATCGAATTCGTGGAATTTGGTAAGGTGGATGTGGTGAGAAACCCCATAGTCCAAAAAATTATAAAAGCTTATGAAATATATGAAAATAAATAAAAAGGTGATTTATGGAAATTATATTCCTCATAGACAATGAAAAAGATTACCCATTAAACGTTGATATGCTTCAGGATATATCATATGAAATTTTAAAGCATGAAAAGATATCCTTCCCCTTCAACACAGCCGAGATCTCCCTCGTAATAACCGACGATGAGGAGATGAAGGAGATAAACAGACTTTATAGAAAAATAGACTCCACAACCGATGTACTATCTTTCCCCATCAACGATGGTAAGGATATCAAATCAAACATATTAGGTGATATTGTCATCTCTTATGATAAAGTAAAGTCTCAATCTGTGGAAAATGAATGCACAGTTGAAGAGGAGATAGCTTTCCTTTTTATACATGGACTTTTACATCTTTTGGGATATGATCATGAAAGTTCTGAAGAGGATGAGAAGGAAATGTTTGAACTGCAGGAAAACTTTTTTCAAAAATTTTTCAATAAATAGATGATTTTTTTATAAAATTGTGTTATATTCTATAAGGAGGAAGTAGATAGAACCATTTAGTATGAAAACTAAGAGTTGGTGGAAATCATTGGGATATGCTATTGAAGGAGTTTTGTATGCCACCAAAACGGAAAAAAACTTAAAAATACACATCATATTCTCTATTTTAATCCTTTTTATGGCTCTCTTTTTCAATCTAAAGTTTCTCGAATATATTATCTTAACCATAACCATCTCCCTTGTTATTGCTGCTGAGCTTTTTAATACAGCCATTGAATACCTTGTGGATGCCCTCATAAAAGAGAAATCTGAAGTTGCAAAAAGAGTGAAAGACGTCAGTGCCGGAGCAGTTTTGATAACGGCTTTTGGTGCAATATTCGTGGGCTACTTTGTGCTATTTGAAAAAATAAAAAATGCTCTATCATTTAATCTTCAAAGACTACCAAATCTCCCCCATCACATAGCAATAGTCTCACTGGTCATCACAATAGCCCTCGTTGTAATCATAAAATCTCTAATCGGAAGAGGTGAACCACTTCATGGGGGGATGCCCTCCGGTCACTCTGCTGTGGCATTTTCTATACTGGTATCTGTAATATACCTGACAAAAGATGTGGCTGTATCTCTCCTGGTATTCCTCCTTTGCGTGCTTGTGGCTGAATCAAGGGTTAGATTGAAGGTTCATAGTATGTCTGAAGTTATAATGGGTGGCCTCTTAGGCTCAGGGGTCACATTTCTTATATTTATCTTAATATTGTGAGGTGATAAAGGTGGATAGTGGCTCGGCCTATTTAGTATCTATTTTTGTTTGTTTAGTTTTTTCTGCATACTTTTCCGCAAGTGAAACGGCTCTCACTTCTTTAGGTGAGCTAAAGGTAAAACATATGATTCAGGAGATGGGAGAAAAAGGTAAAATACTTGAACTATGGCTTTTACATCCAAACAAAGTTCTTTATACGCTACTTATCGGTAATAATATCGTTAATATCTTAAGCTCTGTCATAGCAGCAGACTTCGCCTATAAGGTTTTTAAAAATAGTTCAATAGCTCTTATAACAGGTATAATGACCATTTTGATCATTTTCTTTGGTGAAATCTTTCCGAAAACATATGCAAAACATAATGCAGAAAAATTCAGCATCTTCACAATGTATATTTTAAGGGTCTTTTTCTGGTTATTTTACCCATTTTCATGGTTGCTAAATAAGATCGTAAAAGGCCTGATAAAATTTTTTGGCGGTAAAGTGGAGCAGGAAGGGCCAAAAATCACCGAAGATGAATTGGAGTTTTTGATCTCCATTGGTGAAAAGGAAGGTGTATTAGAAAACCAGAAGAAAGAGATGCTTCATAATATATTTGAAATTAGCGAAACATCTGTAAAAGAGATCATGGTACCCTTAAACGACGTAACAATGATAGAGATATCAACATCGATAAATGAGATCATAGATACCATAGCCAAAACCGAATACTCACGTATCCCAATATACGAAGAAAATAAAGACAACGTCATAGGGATTCTGTACTCCAAAGATATAATAAAATATATCAACAAAGGTCTTGAAAAATTGAATATAAAAAAT
Source organism: Calditerrivibrio sp. (assembly GCF_049968475.1). Taxonomy (NCBI): domain Bacteria; kingdom Pseudomonadati; phylum Deferribacterota; class Deferribacteres; order Deferribacterales; family Calditerrivibrionaceae; genus Calditerrivibrio; species Calditerrivibrio sp. The sequence goes on from NZ_JBMFQS010000002.1 coordinate 162,412, forward strand.
ATATTGAAGAAACCTTATTTTGTTCCATCCACCAAAAGAATCGATGATCTACTGAGAGAATTTCAGATAAATAGGATTCATCTTGCCCTTGTGGTGGATGAATATGGCAGTATAGATGGTCTTATCACCCTTGAAGATATTCTTGAGGAGATTGTAGGTGAGATAAGGGATGAATATGATAAAGAGGAAGAGGAAGATATAAAGGAGATTGGAGAATCGCAGTATATCGTCAAAGGTAGGCTTAATATTGATGATTTTTGCGAATATTTTAATTTCGAAAAAACCGAAAATATGGAACAATACGAAACAATTAGTGGGCTTCTTTACGATCTTGCAGATAAAATACCTGATGTGGGAGAAGAATATATCTACAATGGATATAAATTTATAGTTGTGGAAAAAGATGGTAGAAAGATTAAAAAAATAAAATTGATAAAGTTGCAGGAGGAGAGTTGAGCTTTAAAACAGGTTTTGTAGGGATCATCGGAAGACCAAACGCAGGTAAATCCACTCTTTTGAATGCCATATTAGGTGAAAAGGTATCAATTATTTCAAGTAAACCAAATACCACAAGAACACAGATCCGTGGTATATATAACTCAAATGATTCCCAGATCATCTTTATAGACACACCAGGGATACACAATGCAAAGGACAACATTAATAGATTAATGGTAGAAAAAGCTTTTGAAACAATTAAAATGGTTGATATTGTCTATTTTCTTGTGGAACCAGGCGAAAAAAAAGGTCCTGAATATAAACAGATTCTCGAATTGATAAAAAATGAACCAATAAAAAAGTTCCTGGTAATAACAAAGATAGATGTATTTGAAAAAAAGTTAGTTTACGATACTGCCCGGAATGTATTTAATGACTACCAATTTGATCAGGTAATACCGATATCTTCACTAAAAAATATAAACATAGACAAGCTTATTGAGGTTACAAAAGAGCTATTACCAGATGGTGATCCCATATATCCTCAGGATGAAATTGTGGACATTAGCGAAAAATTTCTGATAGCGGAATTTATCAGAGAGCAGATTTTTGAAACACTCAAAGATGAGGTGCCATATGATACGTTTGTGGAATGCGAATTGATTGAAGATAAATCAGAAAATCTGATGTATATATCTGCTTCAATCTATACAAAAAGGGGATCACAGAAGGCGATAATACTTGGAAAAAGAGGATCCTCAATCAAGAAAATAGGACAAAAGGCAAGGATAGAATTGGAGAAATTTTTTGGGGTGAAAATATTTCTGGACCTCTTTGTGAAGATAAAAGAGGATTGGCAAAACAGAGATGAATTCTTAAAATTGCAGGGTTTACTCTAAGGAATGGAGCTTTAAACTCCATTCCTTTAATAATATCCACATTTATGCTTTACAAACTCTTTCTACCTTTCTGAGCCACCCATCAGGTGCTTTGCTTCTACCATACTGAATATCTATATAGGCTTTGTAAATCTTCTTTGTCATCTCACCTATTTCACCGTTTCCAACTTTTAAAACAGATCCATCTTCAAATACATACTCACCCACAGGGGATACAACTGCAGCTGTACCAAATCCTCCGGCTTCTACAATATCACCAGATTTAATGCCATCAATGAATTCATCTAATTCTATTCTTTTTTGGACAACCTTAAAACCAAGGGAAGGCAGTAATTCTATCATGCTAAGAGATGTGATAGACCTTAAAATTGTATCAGTAAATTCAGGTATAAAAACTGTACCATCTTTCGTTATATGAAAATGATTCATTGCACCAGCTTCTTCGATGTATCTATTATTTGCATCAAGATACAGTACCTGACTTGCCCCGAATTTCTTTGCAAACTGCCCTGCTCTGAGGGATGCGGCATAATTTCCTGCTGCCTTGGCTGCACCAGTACCTCCAGAAACAGCCCTATGAAACTTCTGAGTAATAAGAAGTCTTATAGGCTTTGTAAAACCAGTGGAATAATATGGACCGCTTGGGGATAATATTACCATATACCTGTAAGACTCACTTGGATGAACCCCAAGAGAATCGGAAGTTCCAAACATAAAAGGTCTTATGTATAAAGATGCACCCTCCTGAATTGGGAACCAATTTCTATCCACATCTATCAAGGCATGTATGGCTTTTATCTGAAATTCCACGTCTACTTTGGGCATACAGAGAATCTCTGCAGAGAAGTTTGCCCTTTCGGCATTCTTATCCAATCTAAACGTGTATATTTCCCCATCTGGGTGCATAAAAGCCTTTGCCCCTTCAAAATAAGCCTGACCGTAATGCAAAGCAATGGCCCCTGGTGCTATGTTTATATCCTGATATGGACATATTTTTATACCATACCACTCATTTCCATCAAAATCCATCATAAACATATGATCAGTTCTTAGCTGACCAAATGGAAGTGTCTGTTCTGGTTTAAATGGTTCAAGTCTTCTTTTAGCCCTTGCTTTCAAACAGTAAGATATTTCCATCACTCACCTCTTAAGTTTTTAATAATATTATTTTGACAAAAAAACTTTGTCAAGGATAAACAACTAAGCTCTTTACATTTCAATAAATTTATATATATTACTTAAATCATAGATACAATCTAAAGGAGGTATGATTTATGCCCATTTATGAGTACAAATGCACCAAATGCAATCACATCTTTGAACTATTAGAACCAACTTTTAATGATGTAAAGGAGAAAAAGTGTGTTAAGTGTGGCTCATCAGCCGAAAGAATTATCTCCCTAACAAGTTTCCAGCTAAAAGGAATCGGTTGGTATAAAACAGATTACGCAAACAAATCCTGCTCATCAGCAGAATCCAACCAATCATGCAGTTCATGTCCTGCAAATACATCAAATGAAAATTGATACAGGGGCGGGTGGTAAAAACCCCCGCTCATAACGTAATTTTCTCCTCTTTCAATGGTCTATTCATAAGATCTATCACAGATTCTTTTGGATCTTTACCTTCATAAATAATTTTATAAACCTCAGTAACTATAGGCATATCTATGTTCATTTCCATAGCAAGCTCATAGGCAGCTTTAGCAGTGAATACACCTTCCGCCACCATCTTCATGTGACTCTGAATCTCTGTGATAGACTTTCCGCTGGCTATTTCCAGCCCCACCTGACGATTCCTGCTAAGATCACCTGTACATGTTAAAACAAGATCTCCCATGCCGCTCAACCCCATAAAAGTTTCAAGTGTAGCTCCCATCTTCAAACCCATTCGGGTAATCTCCGCAAGCCCTCTGGTGATTAGCCCTGCCCTTGCATTGTTTCCAAAGGATAAACCATCAGATATCCCTACAGCGATGGCTATTACGTTTTTCAAAGCCCCACCAAGCTCAAGACCTTTGAGATCCCTTGTTCTATAAACCCTGAAATATTTATTGGACAGAACCCTTTGCCAGAATATAGCATCATCGTCAAAAATCGATGCAACACTAACTGCGGTGGGTTTCTTCAGTATGACTTCTCTGGCAAAAGAAGGCCCGGATAGGATGGAAAATCTCGCATCAAGATTTTCTTTGAAAATATCCACCACAAGTTGACCGGTACCCAACTCTATACCTTTTGTGGCAATTATTATATTTTTACCTTTGATAAAATTATAAAACTCTTTAATACTACTTCTGGTGAATTGAGTTGGCACTACCCAGACTATATTGTCTATACTCTCATCAATCTCACTGAAATGTCTGGCTTTTACCATTTTGTTTAATTTTATATCCGGGAAGAATACTATATTTACATTTCTTTTATTTATTGACTCCACAATCTCCTGTTCCCTTACGAAAATAGTAACATCATAACCGTTTTCCGCCAAAAGATTGGCAAGGGCTGTTCCCCAAGAACCTCCACCTATAACAGCTATTTTCTCTTGCATTTTTCTCTCCATTGTATAAAATGATTTCAAAAATATTATAGGGAGTTTTATGAGTAAAATCAACCAGTATGATATAGAACAATTAAAAAATGTCAATGAGAAAAGAGTATGGGATCTTCTGGCGGATTACCTTGACCAGGATGATTCGGTATGTACTTGTAGTATATGTATTTTAGATATAGCTGCAATTGTGCTCAACTCTATTCCACCTCATTATCAGACCTATGAAGAATCCTTTGATGAAGCACGTAAAAAGGTTTCTGATGAGCTGATAATTGAAAAGATAAAGTTGGCTGTGGAAAGGGTAAAAAAATACCCTCATCATTTATAAAAAGATAAGGGATCCCCCTTATCTTATATTTGCTCCTGTTTCTTTGAAATATTTAGCATATTTCATATCGTCTCCCATTATATGTTTGACAACCCATTCTTTTAAGAATTGAAGTAGATTTACGCTTACCACATCCTTGCCTGATTCAAAATCCTTGATAACTTTTAATACCTGATTTACTAAATCCTTGTGTATCCTTGTATGTTCATCCTTTTCAGGAAAATTGAAAAGCCTAAAAGCATCTTCTTCCGATTGAAAATGGTATACGGTGTAATTTGCAAGCTCATTTAATATCTCACCCAATACAGTTTTAGAACGCCCCTCATTAATTGCAGCATAAAATTTATTCAACAATCTAACGAGTTCTTTGTGTTGATCGTCAAATTTTTTAATACCAGTTTCAATCTCTTTACTCCAGGATATTAGCTCATCAGATTTACCCACGTTAATCTCTTTTAGTTCATCTCCCATCTCATTGGATATAGATCTCAATGAATCTCCCGCTCTTACAAACTCTTCGGAAGAGTGCAGAAGACCTTCCAACTTTTGTGATACACCAGTTATATTTTGGGAGATATCAGACACCGCCAGATTCTCTTCCTCCATAGATCTTAATACATTATCAACAAGCTCTACAATTTCTTTTATATGATTGTTCATATACTCGAAATTTTCAATAGTTTCCCCCGTAACCTCCACCCCTGCATCAATTTTTGAAACATTTTCGCTAATAATCTTACCTATTTGTCTCATCTCTGCATTCAAACCAGATATAACAGTTTTTATCTCTTTTGTGGAATCGGTGGTTTTGAGAGAAAGTTTTCTCACTTCATCCGCAACAACAGCAAAACCTCTACCAGACTCCCCTGCCCTTGCAGCTTCTATAGCCGCATTTAAGGCAAGAAGGTTTGTTTGATCTGCTATATCATTGATGGTGGCTGTAAATTTCTCAATCTGTTCATATCTTTTGATAAAATCAGATATATTCTTATTCAGCAAAATAATAGATTCTGATATCTCATTAATTTGATTTTTCAACTTCGTGGCATTTGAAATACCTATTTCAGAGTATTTTGAAAGCTCAATTGTTCTATCAAGGGTTCTACGACAGTTATCAACAATGCTGTGACTGGTAGCCGTAAGCTCCTCAGCGGCAGAAGAAACACTATTGGAGTTATACTGTATATTTCTTAATTCAGATAGAACATAACTCTGGGATTTTTTCAATTCATCGGCGGCATTACCCAATGCAGACACATTTAACTTTGTAGTTTTTAAAAGATGTCTACTTTTATCAACTACGTTATTAATATTATGAACGACCATGCCCAATATACCTTGACAATCTTCCAACTTTAAAGAATAATCCCCCTTTGATATCAGTGATAATTTTTCATTTAAACTTTCCATTCTGACGATGAAAGCTCTGTAAATAACAAAATAGGTAATCACAAGCCCTACAGGAACACCAACAACTACCAAATAATTGATGACGTTCAATTGTGAAATTACCGATGGAATCTGTTCTTTAGGTAGATTTTCAAGTGAACTGATAAGATAAATATTATACAAACCAAACAAAACTGCCAATAATCCATTTACAACAAGAAAAAACAATAGCATCCTTTCAATAGAAAACCTACTCATACATCACCCCTATCAATCTATAATTTTGTTATAACAAAAAAAATTTTTTGTAAAGAAATTTTTAAAAATATTATCGTCTCAAATAAAATTATCTTGAACTTTTTCAAAAAGAATCTATCATACAGTCATGGAAATGGAGAAGAATATGAATGATCAGATTCTTGTGGACGAAATTTTAAAGGGTAAGACTGAAGTTTATGAATTTTTGATATTAAAATATCAGAAACAACTTTTTTCCACGGTCTTTAATATCGTAAAGGACGAAGATCTCGCAATGGATATAGTCCAGGAAGCTTTTTTAAAAGCTTATGAAGGTTTACCAAACTTGAGAAACAAAGACCAATTCTATCCATGGATAAAGCGTATTGCCATAAATGAATCTTTGATGAAAATTGATAGAAACAAACGTTTTGTGGATATGTACAACGAGGATCAGGACGAAGATGACTACTTCTTTAATTCCATCACAGATGAAACAAATCCTGAAAAAGAATTACTCGAAGAAGAGATAAGAAGATACGTAAGAAAATATGTGGACTCTCTACCTTCTAAACTGAGAACCGTCATAATATTACGGGAAGTGGAAGATATGAGCTATGAAGAGATCGCCGATATATTGCAAATACCCATAGGAACTGTTAGATCCAGATTATTCAACGCGCGCCAGATTATAAAAGAAAGATTAATCAAACAGGGGTTGGCGGATGGTTTGTACAAAGTATCATAAATTTATCAATGATTTCTTAGACAACGAAATCGATAATATGAATGAATTAGATCTTCTTTCCCACCTTTCTTCATGTGAAGAATGTAAAATATATCTTTCAAATATTACAAAAATAAAGTCAAATATCAAAGAGAGTTTTTTAAATACCCCTCACAAAAAAAATATAGATCTATCAAAAAGTATCATGAATAAAATAAATTCCTCCAGAACTACATACAAAAAAAGAGCATCCATAAAACTTGTTTACAAGATAGCCACCCTCATTCTAATTTTATCTGCAATATTAATTGCAAAATACACCCAGAATGGTAAAAACAATTTTGCCATGCAGGAAGAAGAGAGGATGGTTTTTGAACACCTTGAAAAATCTCAAAATTCCTATGTTGTAAATATTGCTTATAGTCAGGGGCAATAACATTATTTATGAAAAATCTTTTGACAATATTCTTTCTGTTATCCCTATTCGCATTTGCCCATGCAGAAACTTTTTTTGTCAAAATCGCTTTAAATGAAAACTCATATATAACACTTAATTTTAACTCCTTAGATGATATCAATATAGATACAAGAGTAAAATTTATCGCCAGAATGATCAGGGAACCTTTCATTGATATCAGTGCTATATCAAAAGATTATTACAACATAAAGGTAAAAGAAGGATTCAAGCAGGACAACAAAATAATTACCCAATACGAACTAATACCGATAAAAAAAGATAGATTTTCTCAAATAATAAATACATCCGGCAATCTCATAGTTAGAAGAGAAGTCTACGATACCAACCATAAATTGATGTATTCATACGGGTATACTGAAAAGATCCCTGATATACAACCAACAAAAAAAGATCTAAAAGAGACAAATCTCGAAAAAGATACCCTCGTTTACAAAGGATTTCAGGGTAAACTGATAAAAAAGCTTGAAGATGGAACAATTCATTATATATTTAATGATGGACTGAATAAGTTTTCACTATTTATAAGAAAAAACCTTAATGATGTACAAACTACTAAAAGTTTGATATATGGGAACTACCTATTGTCCAAAAAGATAGATAATATTCAATATACGGTAATAGGTACAATCCCTTTTGAAGAAATGGAAAAGTTTTTATCATATATAGTAGCTACTGATAAAAAACAATAATGGAGGAAAAAGTATGAGGTATATTTCAAAAATCAAAATCTTAATGGTTATTTCAATATTGCTTTTCAGTAGTTTTGCTTTTGCGGCAACAAATCTTCCAAATTTCACCGAAGTTGTAAAAATTACTAAAGAAAGTGTGGTGAATATAAACACGACCCAAACCATCAAAAAAAAGATACCAAATTTCAATTTCCCTTTCGGCATTAACCCATTCGGTGGTTTTGATCTATTCAACGCCCCTGAGCAATATCAGGAGTACAAAGCAATGGCTTTAGGTTCTGGATTTATCATATCAAATGATGGCTATATAGTTACAAACAATCACGTCATAGAAAAAGCTGACGAAATAAATGTAAAATTGTACAACGGTAAGGAGTATAAAGCCAAAAAAGTTGGAAGGGATCCACTTACCGATCTGGCTTTACTTAAAATAGATGTGGAAAATGGAGATTTAAAACCTCTAAAATTAGGTGACTCCGATAGTCTTGAAATTGGTGAATGGGTTATAGCGATAGGAAACCCCTTCGGACTTGAATCATCCTACACTGCAGGGATAATAAGCGCAAAAGGTAGGGATTTAGGCGAAGGACCTTATGATAACTTTTTACAAACGGATGCTTCCATAAACCCAGGGAACTCAGGTGGTCCACTGGTGAATCTTAAAGGTGAAGTTATTGGAATAAATACAGCAATTATTGCATCTGGTCAGGGGCTTGGATTTGCAGTACCTGTGAATACACTTAAAAATATTCTTCCACAATTAAAAAAAGGTATCGTCAAAAGAGGGTTATTGGGTGTCCAGAATCTTCAGGAATTATCACCTGAAATGATAAAAGAGTTGAATCTAAACGTAGATCATGGTGTGATAATAAATGGCGTTATACAGGGAGAACCTGCTGACCTTGCCGGAATAAAAGTGGGCGATATCATCACATCCATAGATGGTAAACCGATAAAAACACCAAAAGATGTCATAAACTACATAGGGAATCAGCTACCCGGCAAGATCGTTAACATTGAAATCCTGAGGGTGAGTGTGGATGGTAAAATTGAAAAAAGAACTTTCAATGTCAAACTATCCGAACGGAAAGATTTAACTCAGGAAGATATCGAATCACAGCCCATTGTGGTAACTTCCCTCACCGACGATGAAAAGAGAAATCTTAAATTAGATTATGGGGTAAAAGTAGCTGATATAAAGCCGGGTACAAATATCTACAGAGCAGGCGTAAGAAAAGGTGAGATAATTCTCAGCGTTAACAATCAGTTAGTAAATAATGAAGATGAATTCTATAGCATATATGGTAAAATTGAAAAGGGTAAATACGTCGTTTTAAGACTGTATTCTAAAAAGGGTTATAAAACAATCGGATTTACAAAAGATTAGTAGAAAAACAAGAGGGGGATACCCCCCTCCCTTTAAATCATATGGATCCAGTAACTCACTTTTGTTCAGGAATCGTTGCTAAAAATTTTCTTACCAAAAAAAGAGGTATAACCACAACCATCATCTTCGGCCTTGTAAGCATGAGCCCGGATATCGACAATTTTATTGGTATATCTGGAAATCCCTTTTTATACCTGCTTCATCATAGAGGTTTTACACACTCATTTTTAGGTGGGTTTATTTTAGCTTACATTCTATATCTGATATCGAAGATGATTAAATATTCTGATGATAAGTTACTTATAAATTTTTACATCTTGATTTTAATCCATATATTGTTAGACGTTTTTACAAATTACGGAACACAGGTTTTTCTCCCTTTTAGCAACTCAAGGGTGGGGCTTAATGCAATTTTTATAATAGATCCAATTTATCTGATAATTCTTATAATATTATATTTCGCTACAAAAAGAAGAGTTAATACCATTTTTTCATCATACCCAATTGTTTTTACCTTTATATTGATATTCACATATCCTGTCATGACATTACTCATAAAAACAACTTATGAATTTAAACTAAAAGGAAACAATCAAAATATTATTGTAACTACTGCTCCATTTTCACCAATATTCTGGAAGATAATAGAGGATAAAGGGGATAATTATGTGATGTATCTATCTTATAAACCTGATGAAAAGCTCATTTATAAAAAACCTGACAAGAATCTTTACGAAATTTTAGACAAGGAGGAAAACCTGCAAATTTTCAAGTGGTTTCTGAAATATCCTTATGTAAATATAAAAAAAGAAACCAATAAAACGATATATGAAATTGCTGACTTAAGATTCGAATTCCCGTTTAGACAAAATCCATTTATTCTAAAGATTATAGTTGAAAATGATAACGTAACTTATATCTTCATGCATTATCACAAAAATTTAAGGTATATTTAATAAAAAGAAAATTAGATAATAAGAATAGGTTTGATAGTATAAATTCAATCGTGGTTGGACTAAATAATCCAACCACACAATAACCTTAGTTCAACCTCAGGGCAACAAAAAACGTATCCCCTTCCCTTTCCACCATAAGATTAATGATGGAACCCTTTGCAAAAGATTTCAGTATTGCTGAAAACTCCTTGATATTCTTCACCGGTCTTTTGTTTACAGATATGATGAGATCACCCTCAGCAAGTCCAACAGTTTCAGCCAGAGAGCCGTTTTCCACCTCAACAATTATTACTCCATTTTTATGATTAAAATTCTCCAGATCATCCTGATTTAAATTTCTTACGGTGATACCCAATCTTTCATCCTTTAGCTGCTGAAGAGAATCTTTTGCGATAGATTCCTCCTCTGGCATCTTTTCTGTGATAACCTTTACAGTCATCTCCTTGCCATCCCTTATGATTGTCAACTTTAATTCAGCTCCAACTTTTGAATTCATAACAATTTTTTGAAGCTCTGATGAGGTGGTGATACTCTCATTGTTGCATTTTATTATTATATCACCTTCTTTTAAGCCAGCCTTTTCCGCAGGTGATTTTGAGTATATTTTGTTTACTACAACGCCATGATCAATTTTAATCCCCATAGACTTTGCCAGCTCCGGTGTCATATCCTGGATACCAACCCCCATCCAGCTTCTTTCAACTTTACCTTTATTTATGATCTGCTCTATAATCGGTTTAGCCATGTTAGCTGGAATTGCAAAGCCTATCCCCTGTCCCGAAGCAATTATGGCGGTATTGATCCCTATGACTTCACCATAGATATTCAAAAGTGGCCCACCGGAATTTCCTGGATTAATTGAGGCATCGGTCTGGATAAAGTCTTCATATGTTTCAATTCCCAGTCCACTTCTCCCTTTTGCGCTTATTACCCCAACGGTAAGGGTACCATTTAAACCAAATGGGTTTCCAACAGCTATAGCCCACTGTCCAATCTTGAGTGCAGAGCTATCTCCAAATTTAAGCGGTTTGAGATCTTTGGCATCTATTTTTATAACCGCCACATCAGTTTTTGGATCAGAGCCCACAAGAGTAGCCTTAAAAGTTCTTTTATCAGACATTTTAACACTTATCGAATCGGCATTTTTGATCACATGATCGTTGGTCACAATGTAACCATTTTCTGTAATTATAAACCCTGAACCAAGACTGGTACTCTTATATTCCCTCTGTTTTGGAGTACCAAAGAAATCTCTGAAAAAATCCCTGAAAAGGGGGTTGTCACCAAAAGGGAAATCGAACCTTGGATTAACCTTAACCCTCTGCTCTGTATATATATTTACCACTGATGGCAATGTAGCTTCCGCAACCTTCTCAAAAGATTCCTGTACACTTAAGATCTGTTCCGAAGGTTTTATAGTTACAGTCTGTTGGGGAGATATTTTATCAAGAACGACCTCTTCTTTTGATGAGGTAATCTTCTTAAAATAATCATTAATATTAAATCCGATGACATATTTTAGACCAAAAAAAACACCAAAAACAATTATAATAATAACAACAAACTTTTTCACAACACCACCTATTTTATTTTTTCTCTAATTTTTAATACAATTCTATTTTTTTCATCTTCATCTTTATAAGTAAGGCTCCTTGGAGTAAATTTTAAACTATCATCTCTGAAACGGGGTATTATGTGGATATGCGAGTGGAAAACCTCCTGTCCTGCATACTTTTCATTGTTTTGAATGATATTTATGCCATCAGCTGTAAGCCCATCTTTTATCCCTTTACAAACCTTTATCAGTATGGGATATATCTTTTGGGCAATTTCTTCATCAGTATCAAAAATATTTACAAAATGTCTTTTGGGTATAACAAGTGTATGTCCAAGATTTACAGGCCTGATATCTAATATTGCTATAAAATCTTCATCCTCATACACTTTTGAAGAGGGTATTTCCCCTGAAATAATCTTACAAAAGATGCAGTCCATATACTACCTCCATTTTAATGTGTAAAAATAGCATATTTATAGATAATTTTCAATTAAAAAAGTTCTCAAAACTAAATTCAAAGAAACATTTATTCATCTATAATATCATCCATTTCTAAAATCTTTTTTGCTTCTTCATCCGGAAGTTGCTCAATACTTTTCAATTTTCTGCCCACGACGTTTGATCTTGTTCTTACCTTATCTATCGTATCTGTTGCCTGTTCCAGCTTCTTTTTTACCTGATCCAATACATCACCATATCTAGACCATTCGGTTTTAACTGCAGCTAAAAGATTCCATACCTCACTGGATCTTTTTTCTATTGCAAGTGTCCTAAACCCCATTTGTAGACTATTTAAAACAGCCCATAAAGTAGTGGGACCAGCAATAACCACTTTGTAATTTTTCTGAATCGTATCGATAAGCCCTGGTTTCCTTACTACCTCAGCAAATAACCCCTCCACAGGTAGATACATCACAGCAAAATCTGTAGTAACCGGGGGATTGATATATTTTTCGCATATATCCTTAGCCGCCCCTTTTATCCTTTGTTCCAGTAGTTTTGATGCCGATTCTATATCTGATAGGTTACCTGCATCAAAAGCATCTATCAATCTATTGTAATCTTCCATTGGAAATTTTGCATCTATCGGTAAAAGTACAATATCATCTTTATCCGATTTACTGGGCAACTTAATGGCAAACTCCACATTTTCGTTATTACCTTTTGGAGAAACATTCTTTAGGTACTGATCAGGCGTTAAAACCTGCTCCAACATCTGCTCAAGCTGTATCTCCCCTAATATCCCCCTTGATTTAACATTTGAAAGAACCTTTTTGAGATCTCCAACACCACTTGCAAGTGTTTGCATCTCCCCCAAACCTTTATAAACCTGTTCCAACCGTTCACTTACAAGTCTAAACGATTCCCCTAACCTTTTTTCAAGGGTACCTTGCAATTTTTCATCAACAGTCTGCCTCATCTGCTCCAACTGCTTTGTGTTGTCCTCTCGTATCTTCTCCAGTCTATCATCAACGGATAATTTCAATCTATCAAACCTATCATTTAAATTTTCTGTGAGCTGTAAGATATTATAAGACAACTGTTCCAGCTGCTGTTTCTGGGTCTGGCCAAGTTCCCCTATTATTTTGGCATTGGTATCAATGATCCCTTTAAGACTTACAGATATCTCTTCCCTTAGCTGTTTTAGGTTATTATCAAGCATCAACTTTGTTGCATCTAAATTTTCATTGATGTTCGATAAAAAACTCGTAAGAGTTTTATCAAAATTTTCAAGTTGCTCCTTTTGAACGATGGATAGATCTGCAATCTTTTGGGCTGATGCTTCTGTAAATTGTTGAAAATTATAAAACAGCTCCCTCCTCTGTTCCTGCATCATTTCCCTCAACTCTCCCCTTGACTGGGTAAGCTCATCTTTAACAATATTATTTATGAAAGAATTGTTTCTTTCCAACATATCTATCTTCTGTCCAATAACAGAAAGATCAATAAACTGAACCTTTTTGAAAAGAAAAACTAAAAGAAGTAAATTTAAAACAATAAGTCCTATTACAACATAATCCATAAAAACTCCTAAAACTTTGTCAACACAGCAATAGACTCTATATGGTAAGTTTTATAAAATTGATCAACAATAGTAAATTGACTTATTTTATATTTAGTTATAAAATGTTTAATATCCCTTGACATCGTTTGGGGATTGCAGGAAACATAGACAATATTCTCGGGTTTTTTATCCATGATCAACTTTAATACCCCTTTAGAAAGTCCATCCCTATCAGGGTTTACCAGCACAGCATCGAAACGACCTTTTATATTGTTGATATCCTTTTTTAAATCTATATTTAATAGTTCAGCTCTACCAGTGGCATGCTGTTTTAACAGTCTGAGTGCCTCATCATTTTGGTCAATTGCCACAATTCTTCTCACCACTTTTGATAGAGGAATGGTAAAAAAACCACTTCCACAATAAAACTCAAGGACTGTTTCATATCCTCTTAAGAGTTCAACAACCTTCCTCTGAAAAGACTCAAAAAGATATCTATTTGTCTGAAAAAAGCTCCTATATCCAGCCGGGATGGTATGTTTATTTATGTTAAACTCTATAGACTTTAACCCTTTTTGACATATTTTTGATTTAATATTATATTTACTATCTGTTATATCTATATCTGAATCTAAAAAGATAAGTTCTTCCTCTTTCTCATTTTCAATAATTGATATATCACAATCTGTATCAGAGTAGATAGCCGCAATATCTTTTATTTTATCCAAAATACCCTTCTTCAATATGGGGCATTCATCAACAGGTACAAGTTCATTGGAGTTAAACTTTTTATAGAATAGATCACCCTTTTTCAATCTCATTCTGCATCTTACTCTGTAATCCCTTTTATTTGAGTGTATATACTCATCGATTTTAAAATCGGAAATATTTCTAAAGCTATTCTCAACAATCCTCTTTTTCACCTCAATTTCAAAATTATCATCCAGAAAACCGTAGGAACATCCTCCACAAACACCTATATACTTACAAAAACCATCAACCCTGTGGGGGGAAGATTTGACTACTTCAATCAATTCCCCATAGGAAAAGCTTTTCTTTTCCTCTTTTATCTTAATATTTACAATATCTCCATTTACTGCAAATGGAACAAAAACAACCTTCCCATTCTGAAGTCTGCCTATTCCATAACCACCATACACATTATCATAAATTTCTATATTGTTAACATACATAACAACCACCAATATCTTTTTTATTAAGCTAAAATCCCGATACTGCCGATATTACCAACAGCATCTTTAATTGGGTCTACCTTTTCAAACTCTTCCTTATCGAGCTTTTTCCATGTTACCCTTACACCCTCTATTTTCATCTCACCAATTTCTTTTGAGATATCCACTTCAGATTTAATCACACAATCCACCAAACCATACCCTGTATCCCTTATGTAGATCAACGTATCACCTATTTTACTGAAGTGGGTTTTTATTATAACTGACATCTGCTTCCCTTTTTTCACCATAAGTTCCAGATCTTCCATATCAGAGTCATCACTTTTTATTGGTAAAAACGCTTCCAATCCTGCGAGTATGGTTATAACCTGAAGTTTTGTTATCTGACCAACCGATTCCATATCATTTTTTTGAAAAAGATTATATTTAACATCATCTTTAAAGTTTTCTGCATTAAGAATCTTATGTTCATAAAATATACCGCTATCTCTTATAACCTTTTTAACCACTTCAGAAGTCAAATCTTTTGGATCTATTCTAACACCGTATCTGTCTAAAATCTCCACAACTGCTTTTTTGTCGAATCTCAAAACCTCCCCTTTTATTTTAAATAAATTTTCATCAATCTTCTCATCTTTTGTAATAAGCCTCAACTCCAGAACAGGATCTGTTTTTATAACTTCTGCCGTAAATCTACTTAATTGCGGCAATGATTGAAAATTAGCCGTTAGCAACCTTCCCCTAACATTCACCAAAAACATCCCATTGTCTAAAGGTTTTACAATAGATACCGAAACCTTATCCCCTTCTTTTATCTCAATGGAATTTGGATCGAGTGAAAATTTAATTAAATCCTGAAGTTTGACGCCGTCAATCATCTACCATGTTTTAACACAAGGTTGACTTCTGTTACGGAGATCCCCAACCTTTTTGCAACGTCAACCGGTGCCACACCATTCTGGCTCAAAAATACAACTTTTTCTTTCAAACTCATACCGGAAAGGTCAAAATTACTTGTTTTATTGGTTAAATTTGAATTAATAAAACTTAAAGATACGCTATCCTCTACATTGTTAGCATCAGAAACATTAACTGTGTTAGTGCTACTAAGCTGCTCCAATCGTTTTAATTTTGCATCTATAAGATCAACCAGATCCTCCAGCAAAGCTTCCTTTTCTTTTATTGATATATCCAATTTTTCAGATACCTTCTCCGATTCCACCACCAGATCTTTCAACGTATCGGTTATGACCTTCACATCGTCATATGATACATCCACTAATTTTCTCTGCAGAGACTTAAGTTTCAAAAAAAGATACCCTATTAAAATCAACATTAAAAAATTCAATATAAATAGTATAATCAAAATCGGTGCAAAGTTCATAGATTCTTTGCTTCCTTCAACATTTCCCTATCTTTATCAAATACATATTTCACTATATTTTCTCTTATATCGTTATCTATTTCCTCAAATACTGTACCGCATATTACCCCTTTTTTAGTTTCATGTCTGCTTACAACTCTGGAAATGCTGGCAAACTTGATTTTTATTGATCCATCATCTATCAATCCATCTACGAAAAAGATATCATCAACATTAAAATCCTTACTCTCAGAAAAAAAACTAAAACCACCCCCACTTATATCGATCGTTTTCACCTTCATATAATCAGCATTCAGCTTCTTTTCCTCTTTTAAAATCTCAAGGATCTCATCTATCTTGTTGTCAAGTTCGAAAAGGTACCACAACACATACTGCATCTGGGGAATCTCTTTACTAATAACACTTTTTATTTTGTATGAAAGAGAATTTTTTATCCCTTCATTGATATTTTTTACCTCCTGGTAGTAAGAAGTTGGGTCACCCGTGATCTTTTTTATTTTAAAGTAACCATTATAACCTATTCTATAGTGGGAACGATCAGATTTAGCAGGCAACTCCTTTATCACCATAAGTTCAAGAGTATTACCCGTATATCTAAGCGGTTTCACCTCGTATATTTTATTCTGTCCAGCTTCAAAAAAATTTATCTGTGTCGTTATAGCCTCATGAAAAGGAAGGGAAGACGGTAATCTTACATTTAGTTTTAAAGGATCTTTTGAAATCATATACCCATATGCTCTTACTACATTGTCGTCAAAAATAATTTTCAACTTTACTATCGACATAGCTACCCCTTTATATCTATAATTTGACCTTCCTCTTCCTCTGGAGCTTTAGTCATATGATCATTTTTTCTATCTCTTTTTTTCTTATGATTCGCAAACTCTCTTCTTTTCTCTTTATCATCTATTGTAACCATCTCAGATTTTTTTGTATCCTCAACCTCTTCCAGATTCTTATTTGCCTCCTTTTGGAACTCCTGAGAAACCACCACGACCCTGTTGTCAATGGATCGATCCTGCACATCCTGAACCTTTTCCACATAACTGATCTTCCCTATGACATTTTGAAGATCTACAGGACCTACCCCATGACAAGCTCCTAAAGTATTTATTTTACGTAAGCTATACCTGTACCAAAATTCACCATTTTATATCTATCATCTATCTTACTAAGTGTTTCAGAATGCCCGAGGTAAAGATGACCACCAAGATTCAATGTTTTGTAAAACATGTCAACTACCTTTTTCTTTGCCTCAACATCAAAGTATATTAATACGTTTCTACAGAATATAAAATCAGTAACCCCTATTTTACTTGCAGCTAAGCTCTCCATAAGATTGGCATGAAAGAATTTTACTTTGCTCTTGATCTCAGGTTTTAATGTAAAATCAAGTCCCGTTTTAGTAAAATATTTATCAATAATAGATGGTGGCACCCCTCTAAAAGAAACTGAACGGTAAACACCCCTTTCAGCTATCCCTATTACTTCAGTATTTATATCAGTAGCATAAATTTCGATGTTGTATTTTCCGTACATCCCTTCTTCATTCAAAAGAATGGCTATTGAATACGGTTCCTCCCCTGAAGAGCAGGCTGCAGACCATATTTTAAAGCTTCTCTTCCCTTTTGAAGCCATTTCGGGAATAACTTTTTTAATCATATGATCCATTTGAGCCCTTTCCCGAAGGAAATAAGTCTCATTGATGGTGACAAGGTTCATCAGTATCTTCAATTCATCACGTCTTTTGATATCATATTTTAAAAAGTAGATATAATCTTTGTAAGATGCAAAGTTTAATTCGTTGAGCCTTTTGGTTAGTCTATTCTCCAGGAGATATTTCTTATTGATTGTAAAAGTGATACCTGCATTTTTATAGATTATATCTGCAAGCTCAGCAAATTCCTCATCCTTCATCTTTATAGTAGCTGAAGTGATCATAACTCACCCACTATAGAAAATATTTTTTCTTTTACATATCTATTCGTTTCAGTCTTAACATGGTTTTTCAGTGTATCTTTAAAACCATCCGGCTTCAACTCTTCGAGTATTTCAATCGCCTTAAATCTCACCACCCAACTACTGTCCTTTAAAGCATTATTAGCCGATTCAATTGCAAGATCTTTATTCATACGAGATATAGAATTAAGGGCCTCTTTCCTTATGTCTTCATTTGGATCCTCAAGAAGCTGAAAAAGAAATTCAGACACATCCTGTCCTATATTCCCAAGAGATTCTATAATGGCAATTCTAACCTGTGTATCCACCTTTGAATATATCTTTTCCAGTTGATCACTGCACCTCTTCTCTTTGCAAAGTGCACCTATAGCTTTTACTGCAAAATAAGCCACCCACACATCTTTATCCTCCACAAGCGCCATTATCTGGTCTACTCTATCTGTAGCTTTAATTCTTATCAGAGATGACGCAGCCGCTTCACGAATCTTCAATGAATCCTCTTTAAGCATATCCAATAGGATGTCTGATACTTCAGGTTTGTTAAAATATGATATAGCCTTTGCCAGCTGAACCCTTAACGTCTCATTGTTCTCAACCTTGAGGTGTTCCACTAAAAACTTATAAGCAAAATCATCATTTATAAGGCTTAAAGCCTGAATAGCAATTTTTCTAAGTCTTTCATCAGAACTACTGAGATATTCTTTAATTGCTATAGAATCATTTTCATCTGATAATAGCGCTATTGTAGCAGCAGCGGCTTCCGCCACATCGATATGTTCATCCTTCAAAAATTCATATATTTTATTTTTGCAACTATCCTCACCAAACCAGCCCAAAACCAGTATTGCAGATCGAACCACATTCGGATATGGACTATCAAGACAACCCTTTACCCTGTCCACATATCCATAATTGTGGGATTTTCCTATTATCAAAATAGCAGACTCAATAAGCACGGGGTCATCTGAAACAAAAAACTGCTCTAAAAGCTCAGCATAATTATCATTAAAATTTGAAGCAATATATTCTATAACTGCCTCGTTCATTTCAGGATCAAGAAGTAGATAGCTTAATTCGTGTGGGCTGTAGCTACCAAAATCCCTTTTAATTGTAAAATGATCCAGAAGATTTGATATCTCAAGAATCTGCTGAACCCCTTCTTGGACATTTGTAAGTGTGAGCTTTATGTCTTTGCTAATCGAATACTTCTTAATTCCAATAAGCTCTGCAATAAGCTTGCTCTGGAGATATGGCACGTCCTTAAAATCAAGTTTTACTTCACTAATGTCAGGGTACTTATCAATCTGCTCTTTAGCGGATTTGAAATCTTTAACATCAATATCCTGAGGCATCTTTATGGATAAAACTTTCTTTTCTTTATCCAATAAAACATCCATATTACTACCCTTTCAACGCTTGAGATTCATCAGAATATATCTTAAAAACCTTATCCAATCCAGTAAAAGCAAACATCTCTTTGATATCGTTTGACATATCACACAATCTTAAATTTTTATTTTCTTTCTTACTTCTTTTAAGAAGATCTATGACCTCTCTTAACCCTGAACTGTTCATATACATAACACCTTTAAAGGATAAAACAACAGTGTTTGTCTTTTTAAAAATTTCAAGGACATGATTCTTTAATTCCACCCCAGACTGGGCGTTTACCTCACCTTTTAAATATACTACATTTGTACCACCTACTTCTTTTACATCAAACATTTAAGCCCCCTTTTTCTTAATTACTAATATAGTTATATCGTCATTAAACTTTCTTCCACGACAAAAGTCTTTCACATCAACCATTATATTATCAATAATCTCCTGGCAACTAAGCTCATTAAACATTATCAATTTTGATATCAGTCTATCATACCCATATAAATCATCTTCCGGGTTCATAGCCTCCACCAGACCATCTGTATACATAAAAGCTATATCACCATCATTTAGCTCAAAAGATCCACTCTCATATTCCACATCATCGAATACCCCTAAAAACATACCCCCACATGTAACCTTTTTTACCATCATATTCTTTTTTTCAAATAAAAGCAACGGATTATGCCCGGCACTGGCAAAATTACATTCACCTGTGGCTGAATTTAACACAACATATAGCATTGTAACAAAGTCGTTTGTGTATATATTACTGCACAAAATTTCATTCACCATAGATATTGCTTCACTTGCATTTATGACGTCATACGTATAAGATCTCATAATAGCTCTTGTAATTGCCATTATAACAGCAGCAGGTGTACCATGCCCGGATACGTCTGCAACCGTAAAACCCCAGTAACCATTACTCATCTCAATACAATCGTAATAATCTCCCCCTGCATGTTCGGCGGGGATATAAAGGGAACCAAATTCATAGCCATCAATGATAGGTAATGAAGCAGGTAGAAGACTTGCCTGAATCTCCCCCACTTGCCTTAATTCATCATCTATAATCTTCTGAGCCTGCTGCAGTTTCTCATTAATTTTCAGCAAATCAGCATTAAGTAAAGCCATTTGCCTCTGTTTCTCCTCAAGCTCTTTTTGCTGATTCTTGATTTCATCTATTAAATATACCTCTTTAGTAACATCCCTTATACTTTCCACCATAAAATTTTCAAATTTATTAAAATAAATCGAAAGGCTTTTTCCATCCACCTTTCTTGAACTTTTTGTCACAGATCTATTTTTATATGGACAATCGGGACACTGCTCTTCGAAGCCGTATATATTAAAGCATTTCTTATCTTTTATATCAGATTCTTTAACCTGAAAGATCTCCTTGGTTAAATAATTTAATAAAACTATATCGAAATTCTCATTTACCACCATAATCCCTTCATTTGTACTATTTAAAACTTTTTCAATAAAATGCTGTTTTTTTTCAATCTCCTTTTTTTGAAGGGTAAGCATCACATTTTTTGCTTTGAGCTCTTTAGTCTGATGTGCCATTGTGTCCACTAACTTTTTATTCTCAGTGATATCCGTAATGATTTCCACAAAAGAACCATTTGAAATCTTTTCAAATTTCGCCGAATAAAGTTTCCGAAACCCTCTATGGGTAATAGTATCATGAATTATATTTAATGCAATTTTACCACTTTTAAGATTTTCAATTTGACAGTTTGGACATGGCTCGGTAAAACCAAACAATACGCTAAAACATTTTTTATTTATCAATTTTTCCTTGGGTTTACCTGTAAGATTTTTTACAGGGTTATTAATATACTTAATTCTGTATTCTTCATCTATTTCCATAATAATAGCATCAACAACATCCAACAATAAAGCGCAGTCCATCAACACTCCAATCTTTTATTAAGCATTATTTTAATATAATACTAAAAAAAATTCAATCTGTATTTGAATCTATTTCATAAAAAAAACTACGATCAGTGCCACAATCGATACTATAATTACAATCTTTGACAACTTCTTTAATTGTTTGATAGCAATTTCAATACGCTCTATATCCTTTTTTCTTATCTCCTCAATAATCTCTTCAAATTTATATAAATTATTTTTTCTTTTATTAAATTCTTCCAGATAATGATTCATATCCTCTTCAAGCTCATACTCCACAAGAGCCCCAATATACAACACCAGATTCTGAATCATATAAAAAAAATCATCTTTCATCCATCCAAATGGATCTTCAAATTCGAGGGATGCAACATTCAAAAGATCTGTGAGAAGTGCAAATTGATATGCCTTAAGCTTCTTTCTGATTTCTGAATCGATATTGTTGATATCTTCTATAGTTTTAATAAGCTCAAAAATCTGTTCAAATTGAGCTATTAGCTTATCTCTAAATTCAGAAATTAGTTTTATAGGAACAACTGTTTTTATCTCTTTTGGTTTATTCTCTTTTAAAAAATTTTTTATAAGCACAAACCCTGAAGGTGTCTTAGGTTTTTTTCTTTTTATCTTGGGTTTTACCACAAGCTCTGATTTCTTTTTTATGGCTATTAGGGTTTCTATTATATTATCAGGCGTAAAAATAAAATGCCCTTTGTCATCCAAAACATCACGGCTTGATTCATCGATCCCACCATTTGTGAAGAAAAACAGCTTTAAAATATTAAGATCATTCATTGTTCTTAATACATCGTATGAAACATCCCTTGTAACATCGTTACCGGGTTTTACTATCTCCACCCACACAAGTGCATAATCATCAAGATTTTTTGTATGCTTCCAAACTTCTATGCGCCTATAATCCCCCACATCCCTTATCGACCTGTGAAAACTAAAATTAAGGTCCACCATTATATGACCAATATAGTCATAAAATGTGGAGATATCCATTTCCACAAAGTCTTTGAAACTGAGCTCTTCTATATCATCGAAGATATCCCTTTTCATCGTTTAACCTTACGAATATCTATTTTTATGCTGTTTTCAGGGATATTCAATTTTTCAGCAAAAACAGTTTTTAATCCTAAGGAATCGATTTTACCAGAATCACTTAAAGATTGATTTGAATTGATATATACATTAACCTGATTACAATATTTATTCTCACTACTTGATTTTGTAGTTTTTTTTAAGGATGAAGTTTTGATTTTTGATACATTAGAACCCTTCTTTTTATTGTAATTTTTCAAATTAGTAATTTTTTTAGCAGAACTATCTTTTTTTTCTGAATTGGAAATCTTTTCAGTTTTATCAGTATATTCACTCGAAATAACAGGATTGTTATCTGTTGAATCTTTGCTTAACTTAGTTACTTTTAAAACCTTCCAACCATTGAGATTAACCTCTTCCCGCGCATCTGTATCAGACTTACTAAAGACAATAAATTCTGTTTTTATACCTGTATCTACCTTTTCTGCTAAAACCGAATACTTACCCCTTTGAGCTGCAAAAAGATCACCTCCACCAAATATAAGGATTAGTAGACCTATCATCAGGGGCTTTTTTAGGTAATAGTATATTAGCATTCTCATTTTCCAATTTAAATTCTTTTAATGCCTTCTTGAAATCATTATCGGCATAAACCTTAACAATCTTTAGTTCTTTAATTAAATCTTTTCCACCATTACTTAGGAAAAATGTGTTTGGGGAAAGCTTTGAAGCAGTTTGGAATCTTCTGTCAGAAGTTGTCACCTCGTAGACATAAACATAACAATAGCTTCCCGCCTCAAGAATGATTACTAAAACTAATGTTAGAAGCGATATTCTACCTATTAACACCTATCAACTCATCTATCTTGTTTAGCATCTCTTGCAGGTTTATCGGTTTGGTCATAAATGCGTTTATACCTGATATTTTAGCCTTTTGACCAGCCGCAGCCTCCCCTCTACCAGAAACAGCTATTATAGGTTTATCAAACCCTCTCTCCCTTAATATCCTTGCAAGCTCAAACCCATCTATATCAGGCATCATGACATCTGTTATAAGCAGATCTATATTTAAGTCTTGAGTAGCAGTAATAGCATCATGAGGATTTGTGACCTCCACACAATTGATCCAACCTGAGGAAGATAACAATCTTTTCATAATTTTTCGATCTGTGGATGAATCATCCACAACAAGCACATTCACCATGTTGCCAGAAGAAACGTTTGGCTTTTTTAGTGACTTACCCTTTTTTATCTTTTTAGGCATTTTGGTAGCAATCTCCATAACCCCAGAAACATCAAGAATAAGGCGAACCTTACCATCACCCATTATTGTTGCTCCGGCTATTCCAACATTCCCACTAAGATATTCACCCAATGATTTTATAACTATCTCCTCCTGCCCCACAAGACGATCCACCACAAGACCAATCCTCTTTTCTGCAAGAGCCACCACAACGACATATATATCCTGAGAAAAAGAACCTTCCAATCCAAAAACATCGTTAAGTCTTACAAGCGAAAGCACAGAATCCCTTAGTTTTAATACCTCTCTACCTTCAAAATTATGAATTTCATTTTCATTTATCCTTACAGTTTCAATAACAGATACAAGAGGAATAGCAAAAACTTCGCCTGACACATCCACTAGCAAAGCCTGAATTATGGCAAGAGTAAGCGGCAACTTCAATTTGAAGACGGATCCTTTGTCTATTTCAGATTCTATTGAAATAATACCATTTAACTTTTCTATATTGGTCTTCACCACGTCCATACCCACACCACGACCAGAGACACCAGTTACTTTCTCCGCAGTGGAAAATCCAGGTTTGAAGATAAGAGCAAAGGCCTCTTCTTTGCTCATCCCCTTTGCTTCTTCAGGGGTAATTACCTTCTTTTCTATCGCTTTTTTCTTAAGCTTTTCAGGATCCATCCCTTTACCATCATCGGTAATCTCTATCACTATGTGGTTACCCTCATGATAAGCAGCCAGATGGACTTTACCCTTGGCAGGTTTCCCCTTTTTAATTCTCTCCTCTGGACTTTCTATACCGTGATCCACAGCATTTCTTATCATATGCACCAGAGGATCACCGATCTCTTCCACCACAGACTTATCAAGCTCGGTATCCTCACCAGTAATTATGAGATCAACCTCTTTTTTCAGATCTCTTGCGAGATCTCTAATCATTCTGGGGAACTTATTAAAAACCTTGCCTATAGGTACCATTCTGGTTTTCATTACGGCCAGTTGAAGCTCGGTAGTAATCAAACCGATCTGGGAAGTGGTCTCAAGAAGCTGCTCCACAAGGTAATCCCCTTCAAATTTCCTTTCAAGCTCTGAAGATATTTGGGCAATCCTGTTTCTGCTAAGTACCAATTCCCCAACTAAATTCATAAGGGAATCGAGTCTTGAAACATCAACCCTGATCGTCTGTTCAATTGCTTTTGTTGCTTTTTTAAGTTGAGCTCCTTCCCCTTCATCCTTTTGTTCCACTTTAGGCTGTTTTTTATCAGATTCTACGGCAGTAGCAGAAGAAGCCACCGAAACCTTCCCTTCATTGGCAAGCTTTAATTTTTTTACTATTTGATCTATGTTAACAGTATCACTACCATTTTTTATATCCTCAAGAATCCTTTTGATCACATCCACAAATTCAAGCAGGATATCCATTATCTCTGGAACCACAACCATCTCACCTTTTCGGAGCCTGTTTAAAATTTCTTCCGCATGGTGAGTTACGGTACTCATTTTGTCGAAGCCTAAAAATGAAGATGATCCTTTTATGGTATGGGCAGCCCTGAATATCTTATTAAGTAAATCGAGATCATTTTTCCTATGTTCCAACTCCACAAGATCCTGATCCAGCTGATCTATAATCTCAGAAGATTCCAAAATAAAATCCTGAATCAAATCGTCCATTTCATTATGGGACATAACTGCCTCCTATAGACCAAATTCTTTCAAAAGCTGATTTACTAAATCCTGATCGTTTAATATACTATCTTTCTCACCCAATCTGTTTAACGTATCAACATCTATTTTATTATGTTTTAAACCAAATTTTATTATCAAATCACTTAATTTTTTCTCAAGATCCTTTACCACTTTCAGCAATTTGTCTATCTTCTGTTTTGTAATGTCCTGAAATTCAAGAGCAGATATCATATCAAAAGCTATATCCTGTCCTTCTATAGCCTTATCAACTAATCTATCCACCAGTCCTAACGCTTTATTTAATTCTTCATTTTCTAAAGATTCTTTGAGTAAAGAGATATTGTCTTTTATTTCACTTATGTTAAAATTTATACTATCTGTGAGATTTAAGATCTTTTCGGAAGCAGATTTAGTGTCTTTAACAACATCTTTTAACACCTTTTCAAATACAGGAAGATCTTCATAGCTATCCTCCACAACATCTCTGGCGGTGGAAATCTTTTTGATCGACTCATTGAAAAATTGAACAACTTCAAACAACTCATGATTAGGGTCTATCGATATCGAAGTTAACTCATATTCGCCAGAATTAATCTTCTTAGCGATCTCAATTAATTCAGAGAGATCTTTGACTTCATACATATTACAATCCCAAAAGTTTGAATACTTTCTCCTGCAAAGTCTCAGGTGTAAATGGTTTTACTATATAATTGTTTACACCACTCCTCAAGGCAGTAAGAATATCTTCTTTGGCGGCCTCAGTGGTTACCATCAAAATAGGTAACTCTTTGTATTCAGGTTTGGCTCTAATCGATTTGACAAAAGTAAGACCATCCATCTCGGGCATATTCCAGTCAGTTATTACAAGATCAACTTTATTTTTTGCCAAAACATCCAGCCCCTCAATACCATTACCTGCCTCAAGAATATTTGAAAAACCTAATTTTTGAAGGGTATTCTTTATAATCCTGCGCATAGTGGATGAATCATCTACTGTAATAATCACATGTTCGTAAGCCATTTAATTGCCTCCTGCTTTCTCATATGCATATTGATTATAACTGATGCATATATATATTGTCAACACAAATTTATTTATCCCTTAGCTTTTTAATCCTTTCCTCTTTACTTATAATCTCCTTTATCCTAACCCCAAAATATCCATCCACAATAACCACTTCCCCTTTAGCAATTGGTTTATTATTGACCATTACCACAACAGGCTCTTCTGCGTATTCATCAAGCTCCACTATATTACCAGGGCTTAAACTTACGATATCTTTTAAAAACATCTTGGTGGACCCTATCCTGATGCTTACCGGAACCTCCACATCTAACAATAAATCAATATTTTTACCTCCATAACTTTTCTGCTGCTTTGGCATTGGATTCACTGCAGTAACTTCAGGAGAAAAATCAAAATCATCATCTTCAGAATTCTCTGCCATAATTAAATTTTTAAGCTGTGAAGAGAAAAATACCTTAAATTTAACATTTTTACCATCAAAAGAACCAGACATATCGAATATTAAAATATTTCCAACATAACTTGAGGTATCAAGCAGAGTATCAACAGATATCACCCCAAAAGCCACCTTCTTTTTAAATTCATCATTAAAAGGGATATTCATTGCGGATATCGTTTGGTTTATAAGCTCTTTGATTGCATCCTTTAGATCGTCATTAAGTTCCTGCACACCTTCCCCGGAACCCATCAACATAAGATCAGCAAAACCTGTAATAGTCAATGTATCTATCAAAATGCCACCATCTATACCATTCAAACTTTCTTTAATATTTATAAGTGTTTGTCCCATATACTCCAGAGCAATATCGTTTAGCTCCCCTTCAGCTACGGATTCAACATGAAACTGGAAGCTTTTCCCCAAAAGTGATGAAAAACTATTGGAAAAAATCTCTGATAGTAGGTTGGCAAAACTATTTATCTCGTTGTTCATTTGTAACTTCTTCAACACTTTCGCTCTCCTGAAGTATATTTTTTATCAGTGCACCTTTCTTAACACCAATTACCCCCATTTCCGTTGCAAACTTTTCCAAATTATTTACTTTTAATGCAACATCCTCCTCGGCTTTATGTTCAAAAACTATGGTATCCCCTTCCACAAGTTCCAATATATCGCCAACCGTAAGGATTGTGGGACCTATTTCTAATTTCAA
Source organism: Calditerrivibrio sp. (assembly GCF_049968475.1). Classification (NCBI taxonomy): domain Bacteria; kingdom Pseudomonadati; phylum Deferribacterota; class Deferribacteres; order Deferribacterales; family Calditerrivibrionaceae; genus Calditerrivibrio; species Calditerrivibrio sp. The sequence goes on from NZ_JBMFQS010000002.1 coordinate 190,055, forward strand.
TGGAAGATACGCTTCCATTAATATATCAAGAATTCTATCCAGATAATCAAGCCCTTTAACCTTCTTAGCCCCCACCAGCCAATCCTGAGAACTGATCTTACCAAGTATAGGCTCCAGAACAACAGCTGGAAGACAAAGATTTATCATACCTGAAACATCAGAAAATTTCACCTCAAAAACCACAAGGACAACGACTTCATTCTGGGCAACTATCTGCACAACTTGTGGACTATTTTCTGTGATCTCTTTCCTGAATTTAATATTTGGTATTACCTGTTTCCATGTGTCTTCAAGTTCCTTTAACAAAAGATATATCACACTCTCCATAATATGCTGCTCAAGGGCAGTAAGTTCCCTGACTTTGTACATAGGAAGACCAGGGCCCCCAAGAAGCTTATCCACTATAGGAAAAACAAGAGATGGGTTTATTTCAAGTACGGCACTGCCATCCAGAGGTATCAGACTTATTATATTAAAATTTGTGGGATCGGGAAGAGACATCAAAAATTCACCATATGTCATCTGATCCACACTCACAAGATTGACATCTGTTATGGTTCTTAAAAAGTTTGATAATGAGGAGCTAAAATTTCTGGCAAATTTATCATGGAGGTTTCTAATAGACCGGATCTGCTCTTTTGAAACCCTATCAGGTCTTCTAAAATCATATACAGAAATCTTCTTTGGTACAAAATCCACCTCAGGAGAGAATACTTCATCCTTTATCCCGGTATCGGCTACGGTAGACAAAAGAGCGTCTATCTCTTCCTGACTTAAAATATCTGCCATATATCTCCTCTAAAGGGTCTCTATTTACAATACCTCATAATCTGTGAAGCGATATCATCCAATGGTACTACTTCATCCGCAATGCCAGCCTCCACAACTGCTCTGGGCATACCGTAAACCACACAGGAGTCTTTATCTTGAGCAATGACTGCACCACCTCTTTCTTTAAGTTTCTTCAATCCATTTAGCCCATCACTACCCATACCTGTCATGATAACCCCCAGAGCATCCGCACCATAATTTTCGGCAACAGAAGCCGTCATCACATCCACACTCGGTATGTGCAATACATTTGATGGCTCTGTGGATGTCTCTATATAAAAATTCGTCCCAACTTTTTTAATCTTTAGGTGAAATCCACCTTTTGCAATGTACACAACATTTGGCTCCACTTTTTCTTTCCCTTCCACCTCGATCACCTCCAGTTGACTCATAGCATTAAGCCTTGTGGCAAGGGATTTTGTGAAATTTGGTGGCATATGCTGTACGACAAATACAGGTCGATTAAGATCTTTGGTGAGTTTAGGAATAACCCTCTGCAGAGACTGTGGCCCACCTGTAGATGTCCCGATGGCCACCACCTTTTTATTTCCATTGAAAACACCAGTTCTTTTTGGAGCTGATGAAATCGGAGCCTGTGCAGGTGAAGGTGTAACAGGTCTTGATGGTGGTGCTTTTGCGATGATTCTTCTCCCAGCAAAAGTCTTTATCTTTTCTATCAGCTGATCCTCTATCTTCATTATCCCAAGACTGGCAAATGATTTATCTTTTGGTATAAAGTCCACAGCACCTATCTCCAGAGCTTTCAACGTGGCTTCAGCCCCTTCTGTAGTAAGGGAACTAACCATAATTACAGGAATAGGGGCAATTTCAAGAATCTTTCTCAGCGCCGTAAGGCCATCCATCTGGGGCATCTCAATATCCAGTGTTATAATGTCAGGTTTCAATTTTTGAACCATATCTATGGCTTCAACACCATTTCTGGCAAACCCAATAATCTCTATATTGGGCTCCTTTTTCAGCATATTTTCAATAGCTTTTCTCATGAAAGCGGAATCATCAACAACAAGTACCTTTATGCTCATAATACCCCCTTAAGTTTCCTCTTTAACTTCTTAACAGCCTCAGAGTGTATCTGAGACACCCTTGACTCTGAAATCTTCAATACCTCACCAATCTCTTTCATTGTAAGTTCTTCATAATAATACAAAGTAATTACTAGCTTCTCTTTATCAGGAAGGGAATCGATAATTTCCCCAAGTTTGTTTATCAGCTGCTCTTTTATGGTGGAATCCTCAGGACCTTCCACAAAAGACTTTATAGTATCCAGAAGAGATATATCCCCATCCTCATCGAGTGAGGTATCAAGACTTGTCAACTGTCCTGTTTCAATCAGATTGAGGAAATTAAAAACATCCTCCTGGGAAAGATTTGTATATTCCATAATTTCATCGGTATTCGGTTTTCTCCCTAATTTAAATGTTAATTCCTGAAGTTTTTCTTCGAACTGTTTTAATTTGGTTCTAACATTTCTTGGCAAAAAATCCATCTGCCTTAGGGCATCCAGAATAGCCCCTTTGATTCTCCTTTCTGCATAAGAGTAAAAATCTACGCTTCTACCTTTATCGAATTTTTGCAAAGACTCCACCAGCCCCATACAAGCAGCAGAATATAGCTCATCACTATCCACATTAGCCGGCAGTCTGTTGCTAACTCTCAAAACCCATACTTTTATCTTGGGCAAAAACTCTTTTACAATCTCTTCCTGCTCTATTCTATCCAGACTACCTTGGTACAATGCCAGACTCATTCACCACTCACCTTCTTAGTTAGCACAAAGACCATCTCCACCTTTGATAGAATTAGCTTACATACCCAATATATAACAAAAAAAGAAATACAATCCCTTATAAAATAATTTATGGAAATTATATCAAAAATAAATTTAATTGTAAAGGAGAATAAAAATATTATGGAAGCCAGAAGAAAAGATATGTATTGATGTATACTTCTCATAAGCTCCTCCTGAATACACTTGATAACTCATTATTGTAATTCTTTTCGATATTCATATTAACTATCTTTTTACCCACCAATATCAAATCCCTCATATAGATCGAAGTTGGATTGGTCTCCGCAATAGGTTTTTGTTCTCTCACTGATAATGCCACCTCTTTACAATCCCTGATAACCCCGAGCAACTCGAGATCTATATCTAAAAATCTCTTAAGTACATTTTTTAAATTTTCATATATATTAATTCCATCCTCTTTTGTTTTTGACTTATTTACCACAAGATATGGCCTTGTTATATTGAATTCTTTATTGACGACCTTTATGAATGCATATGCATCCGTCACGGCTGTGGGCTCCGGCTGAGTAATTACCACAAGCATATCGGATACGGAAGAGAATTTTATAACATTCTCCCCAATTCCAGCCCCTGTGTCAAAAATAATATAATCATATTTCGAATCAAACTTTACAAAAAGATCCATCAATTTATCGTATTGCCCTTCATCGAGTTTCGTAAGGTTTACAAACCCACTGGAAGCAGGTACCACATCAAAACCATAACCAGAATCCACCACGAGATTATCAGATGAAATATTTCCTTCTAAAAAATCCTTTATATTAGTCTTCACATTGAGATTAAGTAAAATATCCACATTGGCCAAACCAAGATCCGCATCAAAAAGAAGCACTTTTTTCCCCATCCTGGCAAGTGTATGGGAAATATTTACTGCAAAGTTCGTTTTACCAACTCCACCTTTCCCGCTGGAAATCGATATATAAGTGGATCTTCTTTTAACGCCCCATGCTATTTTCCTTAAATTTTGAGCCTGATCCATAATTTAATCTCTCCACTGAATAGGTATTTCGTTTAATACCATTTTAGCAATCTTTTTGCCATCTGGTATCTCCATATCATCCGGAACATTTTGCCCAGTGGAAAGAAGCATAATCGGAATCTTTTTTATTAGAGGAATATTCACAAGTGGACCAAAATACCTCGTTTCATCAAGCTTTGTAAAAATCACAAAATTTGGCATTAATTTAGAGTATCTATCGTATATATCATAAAGCTCAATATGGTTGCTGCTCATAGACATCACTAAAGCAACAGAGATCAATGGACTAACATCCATAAATTTTTTTAGATCTGTAATCTGCTCTGTATCAAACTGGCTCCTACCCATCGAGTCCAGTAGTATGTAATCGTAATGCTTCACTTCAGCAATAATCTCTTCAAGATCTGCAGGATTTGAAGCAACATAAAGAGGAACATCGATAATTTCTGAATAGGTTTTAAGCTGCTCCACAGCACCTATTCTAAAGGTATCCACTGAAATCAAACAGACCTTTTTCTGTAGTTTTAATGCTAAATTTGCTGCAATTTTTGCAATAGTGGTGGTTTTCCCCACACCTGTTGGCCCCACAAGAGCCAGTACCTTTTGTCTGATACTTGAAAAATAATCCTTCTCAACCGGAATAAGCTCAGATAAAAGTTGCACTATGATATTCTTGGTCTGCATCTTACCTGTATTGGCAGGGACTCTATTTTCCACCTTTTTTAGGAATTTATAAACAATCATTTCATCTACGCCATTTTTGGTGAGAGTCTGGTATATCTCTTTTAAATGGGGCTCCACATCCGCCACCACATTTTCCGAAATTACCGATTTCATCTCCATAATCTGTTTCTTTATATCAAGGACATCATTAACAAGGGACTCAAATTTATTAAGCCCTAGGCTATTTATTATTTCTGCAATTTTATCAGTATTATCTATAGATTTTTCTTTTTCTATCTCAGAAAATCTATTGTTTACAGGAGCCCTATATTCTTTCTTTGCATCGTAATCAACTGCAGCTGTTACCTCTATCATAGGTTTAGAAAAGATCCCATAGCCGCTTGGCTTATTTATCTTTCTTGTGGATAGAATAACAGCATCAGGCCCCAACTCCTTTTTTATGAGAGCCAACGCCTCTTTCATATCGTAAACTTCATACTTTTTTATCTTCATAGCTCAATCTCCAACGACCCCAAAGATTCAATCCTTACATTATCAGCAATCTCATTATGAGATATAATATTTATATTTTTTACAAATTTTTCCACAAACCTTCTAAATGCAATTCGAATCGGTGGAGAGATGACAAGATTTGCAGGAATCCCTTTAGAAGTAACCTCATCTACTTTACCTATAATGGCACTTAAAATCTTCTGGGCAATACTAGGATCTAAAACGATCTCTCTACCATCCTCAGTCATCTGAATATTCTTGGCAAGTAATTGCTCTATTTGAGAATTAAGAGTAAAAAGATATAGCGTACCATCCGGAGCAAGTATAGACTCTGTAATCTGTCTTCTCAAAACATATCTAACCCTTTCCGTCAAAAGATCCACATCTTTATTCTGAACACCATACGTGGCAAGTGTTTCAAGAATTGTAGGGAGGTTCCTTATTGAAACCCTTTCCTTTAAAAGATTCAGGATGACCCTATGTACAGAGCCAAGATCAAGTATATTAGGAATTAGATCATCCACAAGTTTTGCCGATTTCTCTTTTACCTTATCCAGAAGCTCCATGAGCTCCTGTCTACCAACAATCTCATGGGCATTTGATTTTATCACTTCAGTTAGATGAGTAACTATAACCGTGGTAGGATCCACTACTGTAAAACCTTCCAGAACAGCCCTCTCCTTCTCCTCTTCATCCACCCATTTTGCATCTATACCAAATGCAGGCTCTTTGGTGGGGATACCGTTTATCTGGTTCAAATCACCATCCCCGGCCATAGCCAGATATTTCCCTATCATCACACTACCGGTGACCACCTTGACACCTTTTATTAAGATCACATAACTATTTGATTCAAGCTGTAAATTATCCCTTATCCTGATGGGAGGAACTATAAAACCCATTTCAAGGGCTATCTGTCTTCTTACAGATTTTATTCTATTGAGCAAAGTCCCCCCCTGGGCTGGATCCACCAGGGATATGAGATTAAATCCGATCTCCAGCTCCATAACATCCATTTCAAGCAAACTTTTCACATCTTCATCTTCATTGGCTTCAGCTTTACCTTTATCTTCAGCTTTTTCTTCCTGTTTTTCAGACACCACTTTGGCACTTTTTACGGTATAGCTTATTCCAATCAACAAACCACCAATTATGAAAAAAGAGATCTTAGGCAACCCCGGAATAAGCCCTAAAAATAGCAGTACATAACCGGAAAGCCTAAGTACCTTATAACTTTTGAACATTTGGTCAACTAAATTCAAATTGAGCTCTTTATCCTCCCCCGATCTGGTGACAATTATACCTGCAGCGGTAGAAACTATCAGAGCAGGTATCTGGCTAACAAGACCATCCCCAACTGTAAGAATAGTAAACCTTTTTGATGCTTCAGTAATAGGCATGCCAAATTTCACAACACCTATGATAAGACCTGCTATAATATTGATAAATGTTATCAAAAGACCAGCGACAGCATCCCCTCTAACAAATTTACTGGCACCATCCATTGCTCCATAAAAGTCAGCTTTTTTCTGAAGCTCTTCCCTCAATCTCCTGGCGGTTTTATCATCTATAATACCCGCATTAAGGTCGGCATCTATACTCATCTGTTTACCTGGCATAGCATCCAGAGTAAACCTTGCAGCCACTTCAGCTACTCTACCAGAACCTTTTGTAATAACAACAAAATTTATAATAACCAGGATTATAAATATTATAAGTCCCACAACAAAATCACCACCCACCACAAACTGACCAAATGCCATAATTACAGAACCTGCGGCATCCTCCCCTTCAGCACCATACAGCAGAATCCTTCTGGTGGTGGCTATATTCAGGGCAAGACGGAATAATGTCACTATTAGTAAAACAGATGGAAATGTAGAAAAATCAAGAGTATCCTCAACATATATAGATACAAATAGAATCATCACGGATAAACTAATACTCAACGTCAAAAAGATATCTAACAAAAATGGATGCACCGGTAATATCATAACTAAAATGATACCGATGACCGCAACTGGTACAAAAAGATCAAGCCTCTTGCTTATCTGGATAATTATCCCTTCGTTTGCCATCTACCCCTTTACATTTCTTTATTAGTGTCTTACTTAATGATATATATTATAATTTTTAAAATTTATCCATAAAAATCTTATATTATTCCAACAAAAAAGAGGGGAATCCCCCCCTTGAAAACTATTTTTTATCCGGATGAAGTTCAACATGGGATTTACCTGCCGTATACCAATCAGATTTTGCTCTCTCATCAAAAACTATCGTAACACCTTCTGAAGGACATCCAAGATGTTTCACAAGAACATCTGTAACATCTTTTGAAATGGCATCTTTTAGATCTTTACTTTTTCCAGCCCACAATTCTATTCTTACAAGTGGCATAATCACTCCTTATGGCAATCTAAAATTAAAATTCTTAGGTTTAACTGTGAATACAGGACAGGGTGCCTTTCTCACCACCTTTTCGGCTGTGCTACCAAACAATACGTGTTCAATCCCTGTTCTACCGTGGGTACCTATTATAATAATATCAGCACCATATGTCTTAGCTTCACTTATTATCTCAACAAATGCGGTTCCTTTAAGCATTTTTGTGGAATATCTGATCTCGTTTAGTTCAGGGAATGAAGCGATAAACTCTTCCATCTGTTTTTTTGCTGATTCTTCGAGTTCCTGATCCAGATTCTGAAAGGTAACCTGAGGTAAATAAAACGCCACAATCTGACTTTCATCAAAAATAACATGTACAATTTCAAGCTCAGCACCGAAGGATTTTGCAAAATTAATGGCATACTGCATAGCATACCTTGATGTTTCTGAAAAATCTGTAGGAACTAAAATTTTCTTAATCTCAATCATAATAAACCCCCATTTTTTTTATATTGTAATTAATATCCGAACAAAAAACAACTAAAAAAGCAGATTTTATCTAAAACATATATTAAAAATTAATAAATTCTTCATTAACATATTAACATCAAAAGATTAATATTACTCTTTCCATTCACCTTTTAGCAAATCCTGAACCAACTTCAAAAAATCGTCTATATCAAAAGGTTTTTCCAGTATTTCAACGGCACCAAGATCATAGACAGCCATTATGTTTTCAGTCGTATCATATGCTGTAATCACTATAACCGGTGTATCAATACCGATAGAACGTATTCGGTGCAAGAATTTTATTCCATCCAGCTCTGGCATCATTATATCAGTAATGATAAGATTATACTGATTGTCTTTCAAAAGCTCAAATGCAGATTTGCCATTCAAAGCATGGTCCACCTCATATCCCTCAGAAGTAAAAAGATCTATAATACCACCAGCGCTGTACTTGTCATCTTCCACAAGCAATATTTTACTCATACACCTTACCAAAAAGATTTAAAAAACTTTTTTCTATCACCTCTGCTAATTTAAATAAACTGATATCTTTAACTCTTGAAATAGTATAAGCATTAAAAACCACATATGCAGGTTCATTCATCTTTCCTCGCATAGGTGAAGGTGTAAGGTAAGGGCAATCGGTCTCCACAAACACCCTATCGATTGGAACATATTTTAAAGTACCCCTTAGCTCATCCTCTTTTTTAAATGTAATTGGACCAGCATAGGATATAAAAAAGCCTTTATCTAAAGCCCATTTTAAAAATTTTTTATCACCATTAAAGCAATGTATAATACCGATACGTTCATCCACATCAAGGATAGAATCTATGACTTCAGAAACTTTATCTGACGCATCTCTATTGTGAATGATTACAGGTTTTCTGTTTATCCTGGCAAATTCCAGCATATACTCAAAAACCTTGATCTGAACCTCAATATCCGATAAATTCCGATAAAAATCAAGCCCTATCTCACCCACTGCCAGCATCTTTCTATCAGTTACATATTTTTGAAACTCCACAAGCAGATCTTTTGAAAACTTTTTTGCATCATGTGGATGAAAACCCAACGTATAATAGATATTTTTGTATTTTTCCGAAATTTCTTTTGCTTTGATAGAGTCATCAAGATCTATACCAATGGTAACTATTCGTTTTACAGCATTTTCCAGTGCAGATTCCACAAATCTATCTATATCTTTGAATTCTTCAAAATGAAGATGGGCATGAGTGTCCGTGAAGAAGAGGCCACTTTCTCTGATAAATTTTAGCTCATCCTGAAAAAGTTTATAATTATCAGAGCCTAATTTTTCAATTATCACTTAATAACACTCCCGGGCTTTACATCTTCAGGCAACTCTAATATGTGATATCTATCACCACTGGTGGCCGCCAGAACCATCCCTTCCGAAGTTAGCCCCATAAGCTTTGCGGGTTTGAGATTAGCCACAATGGCAACGGTCTTACCAACCAGATCTTTAGGATTATAACTTTTTGCTATACCTGCAATGATTTGTCTCTGTTCGCTTCCTAAATCCACCTTCAATTTCAAAAGTTTTTCAGATTTTTCCACTTTCTCGGCATTCAATATCTTACCAGCCCTGAGTTCTAATTTTGAGAAATAATCGTAGTCCACCAATTCCGAATGTTTACTTTCTTCATTCTCTTTTTTTATCTCAAGCTGTAAATTTTCTTCATCAATTCTTGGGAAAAGCTGCTTCACCTCCCCAATCTTTTGTCCTGATTCTAAAACTCTTACCTTACACAGCTCTTCAAAGGTTGATTTAAAAATCTCTCTTTTAGTATTCAGCTGCCTTCTCATTTCAAGGGCAGTACCAGGCATAAATGGGTAAAGCATAAGAGAGAGGGCTCTTATACCATCCAGTACCACATAAATCACAGATCCAAGCCTATCTTTTTTGGAAGGATCTTTGGCAAGATTCCAGGGAGCCATAGTATCGATATATTTATTTAGTGCTGATACAAGTTCCCAAATAGATCCAAGAGCTTTATTAAAGGATAAATCCAGAAGATATCTATCCATATCTTTGAAAACACTGACGATCAAATCTGCTATTCTATCATCCTCCGTATCACTCACAACATACGGCTGAACCACTCCATCAAAATATCTATTCAGCATCCCAAGTGTGCGGTTTAATAGATTGCCGAGATCGTTTGACAGATCCCCATTAATTCTGTGTATCAATGCCTTGAAAGAGAAATCACCATCAAGACCAAATGGCACCTCCCTCATCAGAAAATATCTGATCTGATCAACCCCAAACTTATCCACAAGCCAGCTAGGATCTATAGCATTACCAAGTGATTTTGACATCTTCTGCCCTTCCACAGTCCACCACCCATGTGCAAAAACAGATTTTGGAAGAGGTACCCCAATACTCATAAGCATGGTGGGCCAGTAAACAGTATGAAAACGTAATATATCTTTACCCACGATATGAAAATCTGCAGGCCAGTATTTACCAAAAAGATCGTCTTCGTTTGGATACCCAAGGGCAGATATATAGTTGGTGAGTGCATCGATCCATACATATATCACATGTTTTGGATCATCGGGAACCGGAATACCCCACTTAAAGGAAACACGACTTACGGAAAGATCCCGTAGCCCCTCTTTTATAAAAGATATGATCTCATTTCTTCTGGATGCAGGTTTTATAAACTCCGGATTCTCCTCAATGTGCTTTAAAAGTGCATCCTGATATTTGGACATTTTAAAAAAGTAGCTCGGCTCTTTTAATTTCGTCGTCTCTCTTCGGCATGAAGGGCAGCAATTTCCATCAAGCAGTTGCGTTTCAGTCCAATAGGTTTCACAGGGGGTACAGTACCATCCCTCATATTCCCCCTGATAGATATCCCCATTATCCATCATCTTTTTAAAAATGTATTGCACAGATTTTTTATGATAATCATCTGTTGTTCTTATGAATTTATCGTAAGAAATATTCAGTTTTATCCATAAATTTTTGAATCTTTCCACCACTTTATCCGCCAGCTGCTTTGGAGTAATCCCTTGCTTTTCCGCCGCCATCTCTATCTTCTGGCCATGCTCATCAGTACCGGTCAGGAAAAAAACATCATACCCAGATAGCCTCTTATATCTACTGATTACGTCGGCGGCAACTGTGGTATATGCATGTCCGATATGAGGCACGTCATTTACGTAGTAAATAGGTGTAGTGACGTAAAAAGTTGGTTTATTCATATATTTCCTCCACTATTATCATCTATAATATCTTTTAGCTCCACAAACTCTGTTCCGTCTGCCACCTGCTCATCATAGAGATCCTTCTCATACATAAGACAACACATAAGTCTCCCGCAGATACCTGAGATTTTTGAAGGGTTTAACAACAAATTCTGATCTTTTGCCATTTTTATTGAAATATTATCAAAATGTCGCAAAAAAGTCGCACAGCAGAGGTCTCTTCCACATATTCCAAAACCACCCAGGATCTTAGTGGCATCCCTGATACCCACCTGTCTCATTTCGATTCTTGTTTTGAAAACCCTTGCCAGATCTTTCACAAGCTGTCTAAAATCTATTCTACCATCTGCAGTAAAATAAAAGGTCAACTTTTTTCTATCAAGTGTATATTCAGCCCTTAACAACTTCATAGGAAGCCCATGCTCTTTAACGAGCTTTTTACATTCTTTAAAAGCTTCCGGCTCATCCTTTCGGTTGTCCGAAGCCCTCTTTAAATCCTCCTCTGTGGCCTTCCTCAGTATATTTTTCATCACCTGTTCATCCGGAACCTCTATCTCCCTATCAGGATAAACCACCACTGCAATATCTTCCCCCTTTTCCGTTTCAACAATGGCAAAATCACCCACTTTTAATTCAACACCGTTTGTCAAAAAGTCATAAACTTTACCAGCCTTTTTGAAAGCAACACCAGTAGCTCTATATTTTTTCACCTATAACCCCATAAATTTTAGTTAAAATATACCCTCTTAGTATACGCAGGTTTACATTATAGTCAAGCATTCTATAAATCTCCATAAGATTATCGAAAAGAATTAAGTATTTATACTCTTTCCTCTGTTTATATATCTCTATTACTCTTCCTAACAGGAATAATATATAGTATCTTAGATCATCCTTTTCAATCATTTTTAAAAGATTATATGCATGTTCCATAATGTCGTCCCAGTTGAAATTATCATTAATCCCCTTCAATTTACCTTTTTTATCCCTACCATATTCATCAGGGAATAGGTATTTTATATGTTTTAAAGCAAACAATACAGATCCATCAGATATATCAAGGACGTTACCAATTACTTCATCGTTATAACCCAACTCTTTTAAGATCTTTACTATATCATCATTGCCTAATCTATTAAATCTTAAATGTATACATCTTGACTTAATAGTTGGTATTATTCTATCCAGTTGACTTGTAATTAGGAAAAAAACTGTATTTTCACCAGGTTCTTCAAGTGTTTTTAAAAAAGCATTACACGCTTCTTTTTTCAATAGATGAAAATTGTCTAATATAAAAAATTTATACCCCCCCATAAACGAAGAAATGTAAGATCCTTCAGATATTTCACGAATCTCATCAATACCAAAGCTACTCTCCCCCTCATTTGAGTAGATATTCAAATCTGGATGGCTATTGGCTTTAACTAAAATACAGGATTCGCAGCCACAATTTTCATTAAAAAAGGAACCTTTTTTACATAGAGCTACCCTTGCAACCTCTTTTGCAAAAAGTTTTTTCCCTATCCCTTCGGCTCCATAAAAGATATATCCGTTTGCAAAACGCCTATTTTTAATGATTCCATCAAAATACTTTATATATTTATCAAACCCATATATCATTTAGAAACTCGTTTATTCTATTTTTTATATCACCAAAGAGACTTTCTATACTTTTGTTACCATCCAGGACAACCACATTCTTAAAATTATTAGCATACCACAGAAAACCATCCCTGACCTTTGCATAAAAATCGATGTTAAGAGACTCAAATTTCCCCTCCTTTTCCATCATACCATGCTTTTTGAGCCTATTTTTAGCCCTTTCCAATGCCACAGCCGGTTCAATATCTATAATAATTGTTACATCCGGATAGATTGATACCGATATATTCCTTAAAAAATCGAGCAAACTTTGGTCAAGGCCTCTTCCAAACACCTGATAAGCATAGGTGGAAGATATAAATCTATCCGAAATAACAGAGTAACCGTTTTTCATATTGGGTATGATCACTTTCCTCTGATGCTCCAACCTATCAGCTGAGTAAAGTAAAAGCTCCGTCTCCGGCTCGACATGATAAGCTTTTGAAATAAGTATTTTCCGAAGTATCCCACCAATATCTGTGCCGCCAGGCTCTTTGGTAACGTAAAAAGGGATATTTAATCTCTCAAGGTAATCTGAGAGCATTTTGATTTGAGTAGTTTTACCACAACCATCTATCCCATCGATAGCAGCGTAAAAAGGTTTCATCGAAAACACCTTAGTTCACAGCACAGTCAACGGTACTACCCTGAATCTTCTCTATGGTATGCTCTATTGCAGGAGAAACTACCTGAAGATTCTCAATTGCTCCCTTTGGACTTCCCGGAACATTAATTATCAAGCTACCTCTTCTAAATCCACAAATAGCTCTTGAAATAAGTGCTCTTGGAGTTTTTTTGAAACTCTCCATCCGCATAGCTTCCTCAAAACCAGGTAATCTCTTTTCTATAACCTTTAAAGTTACATCAGGGGCAATATCCCTTGGTGAAACCCCAGTCGAACCATTTGTAATTATGAGGTCGAATCTCTGCAAATCACAGAAATCCACCAGTATGTTTTCCAAAATATCTTTTTCATCCGGAATCATTTCAGTTCTTATAAAAGAGGTTTTAAAGTTTGTTTTGATATATTTTTCAATCTCTCTTCCGGTAATATCTTCCCGTTCCCCTCTACTACCTTTATCGCTTAACGTAACAATACCCACAGTCAGAAATTCTTTTGGCTTGACAGTAATGGGATCCCCCACCTTGACCTCACCATTACCTCTTACTACGGCAAATATCCCCTCTTTTGGCATTATACAGTCCCCTGCCTGATAATAGATAGCACAACGATGATGACATATCTTACCTATCTGGGAGACAACGAAATTTATATTATTTATTAAAATAGAATCACCTACCTTGAGCTTACAGAGATCAATCCCTTCCGTTGTAATATTTTCTGCAAAGTCACCACTTTTGACATTCAACCCAAGTTTTACCATCTTTTCGATGCTCTCTTTTGCAAGAAAACTAATCTGTCTATGGATAAAACCTGCATGGGCATCCCCTTCTATTCCAAAATCTTCTCTAATAAAGGCACTATCCACATTTGTTTTTTTAGTCCCTTTTCTTTCACTGATAGATATAGAAAAAATTCTACCCAAAACAACCTCCGGTAACTTTATTTTATGAAAAGAAATGTATTAAAAATAGATGATAATGTCAATGATATGTTTGATGTTTGATTATCGTAATTATAAACACTTAAAACAATTCAATATTCACCAGTCTCTATGAGCTTTCCACGCTTTTCCGGAAAAAAATAAGCCCAAACGCTTAAAATATCCCCACCTGTTAGCTTTACCTTAATCTTTTCCCTCACATAGTAATTTGGATGATCCTCAAAGGCATCTATCATTTTTAGCATTTCAGAATCAATATCGTAAACTTCACCCTTCACATAGGAAACTTCATCAGACTTTACAAGATATGGTATACCGTCAAAATATAAAGAGTACCTTTCTACCGTTTCAGCATCACCAATAAATTTAGCTTTGCTCAATAGATAATTAAACTGCTTTCCCTTTTTCAACGTCCCATACACAAAGATCTTCTCTTTAGTTTCTTCCACTGTGTCCAAAGCCCCCTTCATCTCTTTTAGTCTTTCCAAGCTCATCTGTCAGAACAAATTCCGCCTTTACAACTTCGGAAAAAACGATCTGTGCAAGCCTATCACCTTTCTGAAAAATAAAATCCTCTTTCCCAAAATTTGCAAGTATAAGGCAGATTTCACCCCTGTAGTCAGAATCAATGGTGCCTGGTGAATTCAAAACTGTGATTCCATGTTTGAGAGCAAGACCACTTCTTGGTCTGACCTGGGCTTCGTACCCTTCGGGGATTTCCATAAAAATTCCTGTTTTAACAAGCTTGATTTCGTTTTTCTTTATTACACCTGACTCAATAGCCCTTACATCCATTCCAGCCGCACCATCTGTGGCATATGCTGGAAGGGATGCATCTTTTTCTAATCGGACTTTGACATCTATTCTCTTCATTCTACAGATATGATTTCGATATCGTATTCTATAGTTTTTCCCGCGAATGGGTGATTAAAATCTATAACATATCCTTCATCTGTAATATCCACCACAAACCCTCTAAACATATTACCTTCATTGTCTCTTAGGTCGATAAACTTATTTTTCTGTATCTGTCCGTCATCATCAGGTATATGACTCCTGGGTATCGTAAGAACATTTTCCTCCATCCAATCACCGAATAGCATTTCTGGTGTTAAAATGACCTTTTTTTTGTCTCCCTCTTTAAGCCCTAAAAGATTTTTTTCAATCTCTTCGGGTAGCTCACCCTTGCCGATGTTAAATGTGAGGGGTTCATTAGCTGGTGTGGCATCCAGAAGCTCACCTTCCAAACTTCTCGCACTGTAGCAGATTTTAATTACAGAATTTTTTGTTATCATAGTTTTATCCTTAAAATTTTTAGCTATTATACATAGCAGGTTAGTTCTACACACTTTTTCAATCTTTTGCAAGAAAATATTTTCACTGCCATCACTCGATTTTTGCATTCAAATATCTATCATTTTTATAGTGTTAGGGCATCAGAAAGACAGACACATAGGTCTGCCCCTACTAAAATAAATTGTTTTTAGTCTTATTAAAAGTAGATCTTAAATTAGGAAATAGCATTGGAACTTTTCTTTTATATTCCATATACTTTTCCCCATGCAATTCTATTAACTTTCTTTCTTCATTAAGAGCTCCAAATATAAAATAAAAGGTAAAGATTATATTTATAATTAAATCCTTTATCTTTAAAGTTCTACCCCAAAGTACCAAAAGACCTGCAAAATAGTATGGATGTCTTATAATTCCAAGCACACCATCGGTCTTTAACACACCATTATCTGTATAGATATAAGCTTTTTCTTTAAAAAATCTTTTAATCTGCTCTATCCCAAGAAAAGTCTTATTATCATATTCTTTTGAAGTTAGATAGCCCCAAAAAATTCCAAAACCAGATATAAAATAAAGAAATAGTTTACCCCATAATGGCGGATTAAAGATATATATGTCATTGATATTTAAATAAATATACCATAAAGGAAAAAGAAGAATTATGGAAGTCAAGACATAAAACCCACGATACCACCATCTACAATAATACCTTTTTGAAATTTGAGGCTCTGCCATTATACTATGGATTACACAATAAAAGATCGTATACCAAATAAGCCAATAATACATCTAAATAAAAATATTCTCCGGAAGATTCAAAACTCTGGCAATGGTGGGTGCTATATCTGACATATCCATGGAATATTCATTCACAAAGTATGAGATGTGATTTTCAAGAACGTTGTCATCTAATTCCTGTGAGTATTTTTTACAAAATTCTTTTGAATCCTCAAAGTATTCAAAGGAATGTTTGATGGAGTCCTTAATTAAACCCTTTATACAGGTAGATAAATCTAAAATTTCATTTTTTATTGCTATGGCCCCCAGAGGAATAGGCAAAGAAAATCTCTCTTCCCACAATTCCCCAAGATCAGAAAGAAGTGTCAGACCAAAATTTTGATAAACGAAGCGTCCCTCATGTATTATAATACCTGCATCCACCATACCTAAATCTATCGCAGCTAATATTTTATCAAATCTCATTTCAACAAAATGGAACAGTTCACCAAAAAACGTCTTAAAAAGCAGAAAAGCCGTCGTATTAAACCCCGGAACCGCTATTTTTTTACCTTTTAATTCTTCAATGGAATCATATTTTTTTGAAACTACAATTGGTCCATTCTTATGCCCCAAAGCCCCCCCACAGGTCAAAATTTTATACTTAAAAATTATATGAGGTAAAACACCATAGGATACTTTTACCACATCAAAAAAACCATCAATAGCAGATTTATTAAGATTTTCCACGTCATCAAGACGAAAATCAAAGCTTAAATCGGTTTTTATTATCCCCCGCATTATTGGGCCAAAGATGAATATATCGTTTGGACAAGGGGAGATTCCGATATTGATCATAATCTAATTACCCGGTAGTGACGGTATCTTACCCAATAGATACTTAAGGTCATCATCGAGAAATATTAGGCCCGCCCCCACAAAGGTTGATCTTGTATCTTTATTAAGAAAATCATCATAACCAGCATTAACGTAGAGATTTTTTGTAAAATTGTATTGCCCTTTTACCTTTAGATGGGGATCCCTGGGGGACGATTTAGTACTGAAATCATAAGCATCAAATGACACTACAAACTTATCCTTATATTTTTCAGCATTCTTTCCTTTGTTAAAAGGGAAATAATCAGCACCCACCCCAAATTCAGACTCCATAAGCCCTATCCTTAAGTCCACCATATCCATAAATCTTTTGGCATATTGGGCAATGAATGTTATGGAATTTTCCTTTCTCTTTGTTTCAACATAAGTACCCCCACTGCTTGTGGATCCATATGGTGATGTACCACTCCATGTAGTATAGGTAGTGGTGGACTTCCCATCAGGATTTGAAGCAAGACCCAGGAGATAGTACTTATCAGGTTTTGGCTGTATTTTTAGTTTAAAATACCCCTTTGTCTCCCCTGTATCCATCAATTTTTCCCCTTCAAAGTTTAGATAAAACTTAAATTCATCCATCTTAGTAAATAGGTTTCTAACCCCTTTAAGCGTTTCGTTTATATTATCCACCGTCTGATTATCGTTTACAAGTTTACCTATTGTCCCTTCACCTTTATTGATTTTATCCGTTATGCTATTGATATTATCAACAGTTTTTTCAAGCTTTGCGGTAACAGTTTTTATATTTTTAATAGAATCCTCAAGATTACCTTTAGAGCCCGTCACAAGGTTGTCTATATTACCCGTTATACTGTTTACTTTTCCAGCTATCTGTGGTGTTTGCTCTTTCAACGTCTGGGAAACATCCTTTAAATTGGCAAGGAGTTGATTAATATTCTCCTGATTATCGGTAGCCATATTTTTTACCACCACGGTTATTGCTTCGATATTTTTGATAACGGCATTAATTCGAGCTTCATTGTATGCCATTATATTTTTCAAAACATCTGTGGTCTGTCTTATATTATCAAGGGTGACCTTCATATTCTCTTTCCCTTCACTAGTTGCAAGGACATCCCTGAGGGAAGCTGTAATAGCTTTTATATCGTCTGCTATATCCCCCAATTTATTACCCAATTGATCAAAATCTGTTACATCCTTTGTATCCTTTACAATAGATCCTGCAGCCAGATATTCTCCTGTTTGATTTGGTAGTTCTTCAAGTTCGGCGTATTTCTCCCCCAAAAAGCCAGAGGATCTCACAATTACCCTCACTTTTGCAGGAATCTTATATTTGTCTTCAATTAACATCTCTGCCACGACCTTACCATCTTCAAGGGATATATTTTTAACCTTACCCACATTCACACCCTTAAACTTCACCGGAGCATCTGTATTGAGCCCAGACGCATTATTTAAAACAGCCTTTATGGAATACCCTTTATCTTTCCCGAAGTTAAAATCCCCCACTTTTGTGGTCATATACCCTAAAACTATCAGCGAAACGATAACAAAAAAGCCGACTTTTGCTTCGAGCCCTAACTTCATAAATCCCCCTAAAACATCTTTATAGGTCCATCTTTCGAACCATTTATAAACTGCCTAACATAAGGATTGTCAGAATTTTTAAAATTCTCCTTTGTATCATTCAAAACAGTTACACCATCGTAAATCATTGCCATATAATCAGCTATTTTAAAGGCACTGTCTATATCGTGGGATATAACTACAGAGGTGATATTCAACTGCTTCTGGGTATTATATATGAGATCATCCACCACATCCCTCATAATGGGATCAAGACCGGTCGTAGGCTCATCATAAAGAATGATCTTTGGCTCCAACACAATAGCTCTTGCAAGCCCCACCCTTTTTCTCATCCCGCCAGAAAGCTCCGAAGGCATCTTATTTTCCACATCCTTTAGACCAACCAGTCTCAATTTTTCCAAAACAATCTCTCTTATCTGCTTCTCTTTTAACTTTGTATGTTCCCTCAAAGGGAACGCAACATTGTCATACACTGTCATTGAATCGAATAGAGCAGCATTCTGGAAAAGCATCCCAAATTTTTTTCTAATATTGACCAGCTCCACTTTGGATATTTTGGTTATATCAACACCATCAACGATTACTTCACCTTTTTCAGGCATCAAAAGCCCCATCATCTCTTTCAACAACACAGACTTACCTGTACCAGAAGGACCAAGTATAACCGTAATCCCCCCCTGTGGCACTTTGATATTTATCCCTTTGTGAACCTGGTGTTTACCAAAACTTTTGTGAACATTTTTCATTTCTATGATTATATTTTCCATATCATCAAAACATAAACGCCGTAAGTATATAGTCAAAAACAAGTATCAAAATACATGACAGCACAACAGATTCTGTAGTAGATCTACCCACACCTTCAGCACCACCTGATACCGCCATCCCTTTGTAGCAACCAACCAATGTTAAAATAAGCCCAAATACTACAGACTTTATCATGCCATTGTAAAGGTCGCTTAAATCAACATACTGATACATATATTGAAGATAGAGTGTTCTATTTATATCTAATATCTTAACGCCCACGAAATACCCACCCACTACTCCACAAAAAACGGCGATACTGTTTAACAATGGCATAACCAGAAGTCCAGCCAATATCCTGGGGGTCACCAGATACTGAACAGGATCCACCGCAAGTGAATGCAATGCATCGATCTGCTCGGTAACTTTCATTGTACCAATTTCAGCGGTAATGGCAGAACCGGCCCTTGCAGCCACCATGATGGCACTTAAAACAGGTCCAAGCTCCCTTGCCATCCCCAGCCCCACAACAGTACCCACCATATATTCAGCACCAAACTTGTGAAAACCTATATAGCTCTGGAAGGCAAAAACCATCCCCGTAAAAGTCCCTGTAAGAATTATTACAGAAATGGAATTGGCACCTATAAATTCCATCTGTTTTATCAAAAGCTTCCATCTGAAAGGCGGTCTAAAAATCCATAATATTGAATCTATTAAAAGCAAAAAGATCCTTCCGGATTCTAAGGCAAGATTCAATATTGGAGCACCTATAAGGGATAAAACCCTATTCATCTATTCCCTCGTAAATTCTTGGTATTCTTGAAGAAATACTTGTGAGTATTTCATAAGATATGGTGTTACACATCTTTGCCATCTCGTCTGCCCTGATATTATCCCCTAAAATCTCCACCTCTTTATACCACTTCCCTTCCGGCAAATCGCTAATATCTATCATAGTCATATCCATACAGATCCTACCTATTATGGGGCATTTATACCCATCCACATAAACGAACCCTTTGTTTGATAATAGTCTATTGTAACCATCAGCATACCCAATAGGCAAAACTCCAAGAATCGTTTTTTTCCCTGTAATGTAAGTTCTATTATACCCAACTGATTCATTTTTATCAAGATATTTTACATGTATTATCTTTGAAAATATCTTCATCACCGGCTTTATACCAATGTCATAGTCAGATTTAACAAAACCGTAAGTCAAAATTCCTGGCCTTGAATAATCAAAACTGTTTTCAAAAGACAACAAAGCTGAAGAATTAAATAATGAGCTTTTGATGTGAGGAAAAATCTTTTTGGCCCTTTCCACCACTGATGAAAATCTATCTATCTGCCAGGATGTATACTCAAGATCGCTATCGGGACTTGAAAGATGACTCATCAAAACCTTTGGTATCAGATTTGGATATTTTTCATTAAAATCACTGAAATTCATAGAAACATCAAAACCAAGCCTGTTCATACCTGTATCTATTTTTATACTTACAGGATATTTCATCCCTTTTTTTTCGAGATATTTATTAAATCTAAAAGCAATCTCATCATCATATATATTTATCAGGAGATTATTCGTAATCAACTCATTGAAAAAATACTCGTCCACAAATCCCAGGACAATTATTTCCGCTGCTTCACCTATACCATCTCTTAATGTAACCCCTTCTTCAAAGGTTGCAACACAGAATATTCTTATATCAGAATGCTCAAGGGTAAACCTTGCAAGCTCTATTGCACCATGTCCATAGCCATTTGCTTTAATAACAGGAGTAATATACGATTTTGAAAGCTTTCTTGCAATATTTAGATTATTTAAATATCTTTTAAGATCCACCAGCGCATAAGTCCCTCTGAGATTTCTGTTCACTCTTTATCCCCCTGGGACTGCATCCCCGCCTTGTGAAAGAGATAACTTCTTATAAAATCATCCAAGTCACCGTCAAGCACAGCATCAGGATTTCCAGTTTCGTGGCGGGTTCTCAAATCCTTCACCATTTTATAAGGATGCAACACATAGGATCTTATCTGACTGCCAAAATTTATCTCAGTTTTTGAACTTTCAAGCTCATTCTTCTCTTTATTTTTCTTCTCCATCTCTAATTCGTAAAGCTTCGATTTTAATATTTTAAGGGCATGCGCCTTGTTTTTGTGCTGACTTCTCTCATTCTGACAGGAAACAACAATACCCGTAGGTAGATGAGTAATTCTCACTGCAGAGTCTGTTGTATTTACGTGCTGACCACCAGCCCCACCTGACCTGAAAGTATCTATTTTAAGATCCGATTCATTTATGACTATATCCACATCATCATCAATCTCTGGAAGCACAAACACAGATGCAAAAGATGTATGTCTTTTATTGTTTGCATCAAAAGGTGAAAGCCTCACAAGTCTATGCACACCTGTTTCCCCTTTCAGATAGCCATAGGCATAAGGTCCAATTATGTTGAGCGTGGCAGATTTGATACCTGCTTCATCACCTGCCTGGTAATCAAGCATCTCATACTTAAACTTTCTGTTTTCCGCCCACCTGATGTACATCCTCAAGAGCATATTAGCCCAGTCGTTTGCCTCTGTACCGCCAGCCCCAGAATGGATTGTAAGAATTGCGTTGTTTATATCATTTTCCTCATTTAATATAAGTTTTAATTCAAAATCGTTTACTATCTGTTTTAGTTCAGAAAAATTCTCTTCGATTTCTGAAGCAACATTTTCTCCCTCTTCTTGTAATTCGAGTAAGACATCCATATCCTCAAACCTTCTCACAAGATAATACCAGTCATCAAGAAATTTTTTGATATTCGACTGCTCTTTGAGCAGATGTTTAGATTCTTTATTGCTCCAGAAATCTGGATCATGAGTTTGTTTCTCTATATTGGATAATTTTTCCTTAAGCTGCTCTTCATTTACTATTTTTTTAAATCTTACAAGTTTCTCTTTTAAATCTTCATACTCCTGTAAAATCTCTTCTAAAATCATAACCCCTCTACAACGTAATAATCATACCAATTTCATCACAATCCGGAAATTTTGGACATTTCAGACAATCTGACCAGATCTTTCGCGGAAAGCTTTCCTTTTTCACAACTTTGAACCCAACCTTTTCAAAAAATTCCTGTTTATAAGTAAGGGCGAATACCTCTTTAAATCCCATATCTTTTGCTAATTTCAAACATTCATTCACAAGGATCCTACCAATTCCTTTACCATGGGCAGATTCATCCACCGCAAGGGATCTTATCTCTGCTAAGTTACCCAATGTAGGATGAAGAGCACAACAGCCTAAAATTCTTCCATCTTCTTCATACACAAGAAATTCAAAAATCCTCTCAAATATTTGATCAAGACTCAAGTGCAGCATTTCACCTTTATCAGCAAAATGATTTACCAGCTCTTGAATTCTTTTAGCATCGCTGATTTTTGCCTTTCTAATCACTATAAACTCTTCTTAAAAAGATTATAAATTCTTATAGATTCTTCTTTGTCAGGAATAGTATTATACCCCTTTCTGGCTCTTATTGTAAATTTTGTGATCTTCTCATTGACCTCTTTAGCATCAAAATAGTATTTGTAAGAACCTTTTTCCGCCCTCACACTACCTTCAGCTATACTGGAATAGATGACAAGGGCACCATCTTTTTTTATAGTTTGGATAAACTTCTCAATTAGTATCTCTTTGGGTCTATCTATGGAATCAGAAACAGCATCCGCGGTAACACTATAGGTAACACCTGCCCCGGCCACCACAGCAACAGGAACACATCCCGTTATATTAAAAACCGATAACATTAAAAAGAACAAACCTAAAATATATTTTTTCATTATAGTCCTCCTTCTTGTAGATCTACATACAATTGGTATTCTAATTCACAAATTAAAAATTATCAAGAATTTTATTGACATAGAAAAAAATAGGGGGTATTAAATTGAAGTTTTATAAAGGAGTAAAAAATGGGAAAAAATAATTCATCAAAATAAACTAATGCCTTCCAGAGTTTCTGGGAGGCTTTTTTTTTGGAGGTTTTATGGTGGAAAAAGAGATTTTAAACAAGCATGAAATTGACAACATACTGGTAAGACTAAGCTTTCAGATTATCGAAAAGATCAAAGATGATGCCGATTTTGCCCTGGTGGGGATTAAACGAAGAGGAGCCATATTAGCGGATAGGATTGCCTCCACAATTGAAAAATTTAAATCGTTAAAACCAATGATAGGGTATTTAGACATAACCCTTTATCGGGACGACCTGACAGAAATTTCAGAATTTCCAAAACTTTTGGG
Organism: Calditerrivibrio sp.; assembly: GCF_049968475.1. Lineage (NCBI taxonomy): Bacteria > Pseudomonadati > Deferribacterota > Deferribacteres > Deferribacterales > Calditerrivibrionaceae > Calditerrivibrio > Calditerrivibrio sp. Next base: position 213,712 of record NZ_JBMFQS010000002.1, read on the forward strand.
CTCTGATCTAAACTTTGATGTGAAAGGTAAAACAATAATATTAATTGATGATGTAATATTCACCGGGAGAACTGTGCGGGCTGCTCTTGATGCGATTATCGACTACGGCAGACCAAAAAAAATTATCTTTGTAGCACTGATAGATAGAGGACACAGGGAACTACCCATTCAGCCGGACTTTGTTGGAAAATATGTTCCAACGAATATTGAAGAAAAGATTAACGTAAAACTGCATGAGATAGACGGCTTGGATTCAGTAACCATAGAGAAAAGGGGGTAATATGTTGAATAGAAAAGACCTTACTGGGCTTGTGGATGTCACAAAAGAAGAGATCCTTGAGATACTTGACACAGCTGAAAAATTCAAAGAAATTAATTCAAGGGAGATTAAAAAGGTCCCGGCATTGAAGGGGAAAACCATAGTAAACCTCTTTTTTGAGCCATCCACCAGAACAAGAACATCATTTGAAATTGCAGGCAAAAGATTATCGGCGGATGTGATCAACTTTACTGCATCTGCAAGTAGCACCACAAAAGGGGAAACTCTTATCGATACAGTAAAAAACATAGAATCTATGGGTGTGGATATGTTTGTGGTGCGACACTACTACTCCGGATCGGTAAGATTTATAGCCCAAAATACTAAAGCACACGTCATAAATGCCGGTGATGGTACAAATGAACATCCAACCCAGTCACTTCTTGATCTTTATACGATAAAAGAGCATAAAGGGAATTTGGAAGGGCTAAAAGTGGCAATAATCGGAGACATTACGCATAGCCGTGTGGCAAGATCCAATGCTTGGGCGATGAAAAAACTTGGAATAGATTTAAGACTCTATGGACCTAAAACCATGATACCAAGAGATTACCTACCTTTAGGCTGTAAAGTGTGTAATTCAATGGAGGAAGCCTTAGAAGATTGCGATGTAGTAATGATGCTCAGAATTCAATTAGAAAGGCAGGGGATAGCACTTTTTCCATCTTTAAAAGAATATTCAAAATTATTTGGATTGAATAAAAACAGACTTGAACTTACCAAGAAAGATGCAATTATTATGCACCCTGGTCCAATAAACAGAGGTGTGGAGCTTCCATCTTATCTGGCTGATTGTGACAGATCGGTAATTCTTACTCAGGTGGAAAATGGTGTTGCCGTGAGAATGGCAGTTATGTATCTTCTTGCAATGCAACAAAATACAAAATTGGGGGAATAATATGTCTTTGCTATTAAAAAATTGTGAAATAATAAACTTTGACAAAACAATTAAAGCAGATATTCTCATTGTAGATGATAGAATTAAATCGATAGGATCCATATCCGAAAAAGCTGACAGAACAATAGATTGTACAGGCAAAATAGTAGTACCAGGTCTTATTGATATGCATGTCCATTTCAGAGACCCAGGATTCGAATACAAAGAGGATATAGAATCCGGAAGTAGGGCTGCTGTGGCTGGAGGTGTGACCACATCCCTTCCAATGGCCAACACAAAACCTGTAAACGATAACGCATACATCACAACATATATGATAGATAAAGCAAAAAAAGTAGGACTAATAGATCTTTATCCTGTAGGAGCCATTACCAAGGGGTTGGAAGGCTTAGAGCTTGCAGAAATAGGAGAGATGAAAGCTGCCGGAGCCATAGCCTTCTCCGATGATGGTAAACCTGTAATGAACTCTGAAGTAATGAGAAGGGCTGCAGAGTATATCAATGGTGTGGGTGGTATAGTTCTCTCACATTCTGAAGATATAAACCTTGCTGCAAAAGGAGCCATAAACGATGGAAAAATCTCCACCATCACAGGGTTGAAAGGGATACCGGCGGAAGCAGAAGAGATCATCATCGCCAGAGATATCCTCATATCAAAGCTTACTGGGGCACATTTCCATTTCTGCCATGTCAGTACAAAAGGTTCTCTCGAGTTGATAAGATTTGCAAAAGAAAAAGGTTATAGAGTAACATGTGAAGTGGCACCACATCATTTCTCCCTTACAGAGGATGAGCTTTTATCCTACGACACAAACTACAAAATGAACCCTCCTCTTAGAACAAAAGAGGATGTAGATGCAATAAAAAAAGCATTTAAAGATGGTCTAATTGATTGTATTGCCACTGACCATGCACCCCACCACAGGGATGAAAAATTTGTGGAGTTTGATCTTGCTGCATTCGGAATAATTGGACTTCAAACACTCATCCCGTTAACTTTAAAACTGGTGGAAGAGGAAGTTATAACCCTAAACGATTTTGTAAAATATACCTCTTACAATCCCGCAAAAATTTTGGGATTGGCCGATAAAGGCTTGGTGGCAGAAGGTAAAATAGCAGATTTAGCCATTATAGATAAAGATAAAGAATACATTTTCGACGAAAATCTAAACAGATCCAAATCATCAAATTCACCATTTATTGGTAAAAAACTCAAAGGTATAAACTGTATCACAATAAAATCAGGTAAAATAGTATACGAACTTTAGTAATGTTTTAGGGGGATGAACCATCCCCTGTACATTATATCATCATAAAATCTATAATTAAATCAGATTTGTTATCTACTTTAAAATAAAATAGGGGGGCTAAGCCCCCCCTATTATATTACTCATTACATTTGATTTCAGCAATTTGTTTATAAATATTATATTTCCTTTTAGCAGCCCTATTTGCGTGATCAGCCAATTCTTTACCCCTTTCAGGGAATGTCTGCATAATCGTCTTAAATCTCGTTTCTGTTTTCATATACTCCTCTACTGTAACGGATGGCTCTTTGCTGTCTATTATAAGAGGATTTTTCCCTTCTTTTGCAAGCATAGGGTTAAACCTGTAGAGGTTCCAGTAACCTGACTGAACTGCAAGTTTCTGCTGCTCAACACCTTTTGACATATCTATACCATGAGCTATGCAATGGGAGTATGCTATTATTATAGAAGGACCATCGTAAGCTTCAGCTTCCACAAAAGCCTTTATACACTGTGCAGGGTTTGCAAGAGATACTTTTGCAACATAAACATTTCCGTACGTCATGGCAATCATACCAAGATCTTTCTTGTCACCCTCTTTACCTGCAAAGGCAAACTTAGCAAAAGCACCTGTAGCGGTTGATTTAGAAGCCTGACCACCTGTATTTGAGTAAACTTCTGTATCAAGTATAAGAATATTAACATCCTGAGATTGAGCAATTACATGGTCAAGCCCACCATAGCCAATATCGTAAGCCCAGCCATCGCCACCAACTATCCATATTGACTTTTTAACAAGGTAATCAGCAATCTCATCAAGCTTTTTAGCCTCAACACTTTCGATACCTTTTAAAATTTCCCTGAGTTTAGCCACTCTTTCCCTTTGGGCCTCAATTTCAATCTGATTTCTCTGGGAAGCATTGAGTATCTCATCCACAAGACCGGCACCTATTTTATCTTTTAGTGCGTTTAAATACTCGGTGGCCATCTGATTAAATTTATCCACAGCAAGCCTCATTCCAAAACCAAATTCTGCATTATCTTCAAAAAGTGAATTTGCCCAGGCCGGTCCCCTTCCGTCAAACCTTGTGGTATATGGGGTAGTGGGTAAGTTACCACCATAGATGGAAGAACAACCAGTGGCATTTGCAATGATAGTTCTATCCCCAAAAAGCTGGCAGAGAAGTTTTATATATGGGGTTTCACCACAACCAGCACATGCACCAGAGAATTCAAACATATGAGGAGCAAGTTGGCTACCCTTTAGTGTAGATTTATCATACTTTTTAATATCAAGCTCTGGTATGGATAAGAAGAAGTTGAAATTCTCCCTCTCTTTCTCCCTCAAAGGTACCTGAGGAACCATATTGATCGCTTTTCTAGTGGGATCAGCCTTGCTCTTGGCTGGACAGTTATACACACAGGCACCACAGCCGGTACAGTCTTCAACTGCAACCTGAATGGTACATTTCATACCGGCAAACTCTTTCCCCTTTGCATCCGCAGACTTGAAGGTGGATGGAGCATTTTTTAGTGCATCAGGTTCATAAATTTTCATTCTTATTGTGGCATGTGGGCAAACAAATGAACAGATACCACACTGAATACAGATCTCTGGATCCCACTCCGGTACAAAATTTGCTATATTTCTTTTTTCATATTTACTTGTACCAGTTGGGAAAACCCCATCGTCCGGAAGCCATGACACCGGCACATCATCCCCTTCAAATGCAACCATTTTGCTGATGGCATTCTTAACAATTTCTGGAGCTGTAGGGTCGGTAATGTATTTATGCATCTTAATGTTACTTGTGGCAGTTTTTGGATAATTTACTTCATATACTTCATTAATTCCAGCATCTACAGCAGCTATATTCATATTTACCACTTTATCGCCATATCTACCGTAAGTCTTTTTGATTGTTGATTTGATTGCTTCAACAGCTTTATCAAAAGGTAAAATATTAGAAATTTTAAAGAAAGCTGTCTGAAGAATTGTATTTGTTCTATTACCAAGCCCAATCTTTTCAGCAATCTTATCTGCATCGATCACATAAAATTTGGCTTCTTTTTCTATGAGTTCTTTCTGAACTTCTACTGGCAGTTTATCCCACACTTCATCCTTACCATATGGGCTATTCAAAAGGAATACTCCACCCTTTTTCAAAGGCTTTAATATATCATAGAGCTCAAGGAAAGTGAATTTATGGCAACCAATAAAATCTGCTTTCTGAATAAGATATGAACTTTTTATATCCTTATTACCAAATCTCACGTGGGAAATAGTCATAGATCCAGACTTCTTGGAATCGTAAACGAAGTAAGCCTGTACCTTATTTCCTGTAAGATCACCGATGATCTTAGCAGAGTTTTTATTAGCACCAACCGTACCATCAGAACCGAGTCCGTAAAACATTCCATTGAACACATCGTCCTGAGGAACTAACCAATTTTTATCATATTTAAGACTCTTAAATGTAACATCATCCTCTATACCAACAGAAAATCCATTGATAGGCTCTGCAGCATCAAGATTATCAAATACTGCTTTTACCATAGCTGGAGTGAAATCTTTTGAACCTAGTCCATATCTACCACCAACTATAGTTGGGTATTTAGGATAACTGATCATCTTCTTCTGCATTGCCTCACCAATTGCCGTTCTGACATCGAGATACATAGGCTCCCCTAGTGAACCCGGCTCTTTCGTCCTATCAAGGACGGCTATCTTAAGAGCTGTTTTTGGTAAAGCATTGATGAAAGAATCCAATGGGAATGGTCTATACAACTTGATAACCACAGCACCAACTTTTTCACCTTTAGAATTCATATATTCAACGGTTTCTTTTACCACATCAGCCCCAGAACCCATAATTACGATGACTTTTTCAGCCTGCGGATCTCCAAAATATTCGACTAAATCGTATCTTCTTCCGGTGATGTCAAAGAATTTGTCCATATATTTTTTGGTGATGGCAGGTACTTTCTCATAATATTTATTGCAGGCTTCCCGGCTCTGGAAAAACACATCAGGGTTTTGTGCTGTACCTTTCACTACAGGATGCTCAGGGTTTAACCCTCTTCTTTTATGTGCAGCAATCAGTTCATCATCCAGCATAGCCCTCATATCGTCAAACGTAAGCTCTTCTGTTGTCCTGATCTCATGGGATGTTCTAAAACCGTCAAAGAAATGCAGAAAAGGAACCCTTGATTCAAGAGTGGCTGCCTGAGCAATCAATGCAAAATCCATAACTTCCTGGGGATTACTGGAACACAACATCGCCCACCCTGTTTGCCTGCAGGCCATAACGTCTGAATGATCACCGAAAATCGAGAGTGCATGTGTGGCAACCGCCCTTGCGCTGACATGAAATACTGTGGGTGTAAGTTCCCCTGCTATTTTAAACATGTTAGGTATCATCAATAAAAGCCCTTGTGAGGCTGTAAAAGTCGTAGTCAATGCCCCGGATGCAAGTGCACCATGAACTGCACCAGCAGCCCCCCCCTCAGATTGCATCTCCACAACCTTTGGGACAGTACCCCAGATATTTTTCTCCCCTTTGGCAGACTTTTCATCAGCAATCTCCCCCATAACAGAAGATGGAGTAATAGGGTATATAGCAATAACTTCATTGGTGGCGTGAGCCACATATGCCGCTGCGGTGTTGCCATCAATTTGAACAAACCTTCTTTTCATGTTGCCTCCTTTTTATGTTAAGTAATACTTAATTTTTCTTTAATTTAGATATATATATTAGATTTTACCTAATTAAAACATATTAGTCAATTAAAATATGAATATAATAAAATTATTCTAATAATATCATTATATTACTAACTACAAAGCTTAATAAAACCACCACTGTACTTTTAAAGTAACTGCTTCCAGTCACACGGCTGTAAATAAATACTGAAAGTGACAGATACCAGGATATAAGAATTATTGTAAAATATAATATCTGATCACTTTTTAATAAAAAACTTATTGGTGTAAATATATTTATCAACTCAAGTGGTAAAAAGAGCTTCAAGAACAAAAAAAAGGAAATATTTTTGTTAGGTATAAACAGATAAAGAAACAGTATAAAAAAGAAAGTAAAAAAGATTCCCCCAACTGTATTTCCTAAATCATATAAATTATCAGAATTAATAGATTTATAAGGTATTAATAAAGTTAAAAGAAAAATAGTTATAAGATTATTGGTCAATCTTTTATCAATATATACTCTCAGGAGATCTTTTTCCGAAAAAAAGATAAGCCTCAAACAACAGAAAAATGTCTCAATTAGCCCAGGGTATCTCTCCTCACCATTTTTTGCTTCCATTTTCCCAATCATTCCTTATACTATACCACCAATCATAATAGTGTCCATTTTCTATATATAAACAGAGCTCTTTGGCAAGATTAGTTATCAATCTTCTCTTTGCTGTATCTATCCAATTTTTTGCCTGATTATTCCCTTTATCCAATTCCTCTTTAAGAAAAAGTATCAATTCAAGTGTATCGGCATCTTTTACTATTTTAGACTCCAAGGTATTAAGCCCTTCATATTCCTTTATAAAATCCTTTATCTCCCCCTCAACCGGTAAATCCTTTATAACATCTATTAGTGCCTTTTCATCTTCTGATTTCACATACATCTGCTGTAGATAGTTTAAATCACCGGTTCTACTTTCCTCAATATCATGAAAAAGTGCTGTAATAACTACCTTATAGCTATCAGCCTTCAATATCCTGGAAAGTACATATGCAATAATGGCAACTCTAAAAGAATGGGAAGCCACAGTTTGATTGCCGGTACCTAAAAATATATTGCCACTTCTCTGCATTTTTTGCAGGCTTCCAGTTTCAAAAAAGAAATTAACAACCTTCTCTAAATCAAACATTTCTTAGATCTATCACCCTCTTGGCTTTCCCTTCAAAACGCTCAATAGTTTTAGGCTCCACAAACTTTATAGCTGGCTTGATTCCCAAAACATTAAACATTCTCTCTGTAATCTGCTCCAGAATAGCCTTTTGCTTCTTCATCTCATCAAAAAATAAAGCTTCTGTCATTTCTATATCTATTTCCAGCATGTCAAGCCGCCCTTTCTTTTTTATAAATATCATATAATGTGGTGTGGCCTGATCAAATTCTTTTAACACCTCTTCCACCTGAGATGGGAATATATTCACACCGTTTACTATAATCATATCATCCGTTCTACCAGATGGTTTTTCCATTTTGATGAGGGTCCTTCCACAGGGACATTTATCTCTATAAAGCCTTGTGATATCTCTCGTTCTATACCTTATAAGTGGCATCGCTTCCCTTGTGAGGGTTGTAATCACGAGTTCACCTTTTTCACCTTCAGGTAGTGGCTCACAGGTTTCAGGATCGATTATCTCCACATAAAAATGATCTTCGTTGACATGTAAGCCATTCTTAAATAGGCATTCTCCCGATACACCTGGCCCCATAACTTCAGAAAGACCGTAATTATCTGTTGCTATTACACCAAGTCTTCTTTCCACCTCTTCCCGTATCTTTTCCCCCCATGGTTCACTCCCCAAAAGGGCATATTTAAGATGTATGTCATTTTTAGTAAGATTCAATTTATCAAGTGTCTCTGCTATATGAAGCGCATAGGAAGGTGTGCAAACAAGCACAGAACTTCGGTAATCCTGCATGATCATGATCTGTCTCTTTGTATTTCCGCTGGATACTGGAATAACACTGGCACCGATATGTTCTGCAGCATAATGTAAACCAAATCCACCGGTAAAAAGACCATAAGTAAAAGCTATATGTACAATGTCATTTGCAGTAACCCCTCCTGCCACCATAATTCTTGCCACCAGATCTTTCCAATTTTCAAGATCATTTCTTGTGTATCCCACAACGGTGGGCTTACCGGTGGTACCACTAGAAGAATGAATTCTGACAATATCCCTCAATGGAACGGCAAACATACCATAAGGATAATTATCTCTTAAATCACTTTTATAGGTAAAGGGGAATTTTGCAATATCATCAAGAGATTTTAGCGATTCAGGCTCCAATCCCATTTCTTTAAATTTTTTCCTATAAAAAGTTACATTATCGTAAACTCGATTCAAAACCGATTGAAGTCGCTCCAATTGAATCTGCTTAATCTCGTCCACGGATAACGTTTCTTCTTCCTTTTGCCAGAAATTCATATTACCTCTCCCATTTCTCTTTATATTCCTTACCCAGATATGCACGCTTTATCTCATTGTCATTTATTAACTCATTACTTTTCCCCTGTAATACAATCTTACCATTTTCCAAAACATATCCTCTATCAGCATATTTTAATGCCGCCATGGCATTCTGCTCCACGAGGAAGATTGTAAGACCATTCTTTTTCAAAATAGAAAGTTTCTCATACACCTCTTTTATCACCATAGGTGCCAAACCCATAGAGGGCTCATCCATCAGCAAAAGTTCAGGATCAGAGATCAATGCTCTTGCGATGGCAAGCATCTGCTGTTCTCCTCCGGAGAGCATTCCGGCAAGCTGCCTAAACCGCTCCTTCAAAACCGGAAAAAGATTGACCACCTCATCTATTTTTTTATTTATAAATTGCTTATCTTTCTTAAAGCCTCCCAACTCGAGGTTTTCAAATACCGTCATATTTGGAAATACCCTTCTACCCTCCGGTACGAGAGATAGTCCCATTTCAATCCTCTTATGAGAAGCAACTTTTGATAAATTATTATTTTTAAAAACAACGTCCCCCTCAGAAACGACAAGACCATATATGGCATTAAGCAATGTAGTTTTCCCGGCACCATTTGAACCGATAAGCGCCACAAATTCACCTTTTTTAATGTGAACAGAAACATTTTTCAATGCCACTATCGAACCATATCTAACCGTAAGCGAAGTCACCTTAAGCATCTGTATCACCAAGATAAGCTTTTATTACCTCTTTATTCTGCCTTATTTCGGTATAGGTACCCATTGCAATTACCTTACCAAAGTTTAGACAGACCACATACTTTGCGAGACTTGAAACAAAAGACATGTCATGCTCCACCATTAGAATCCTTATACCCATACCTGCAATTTTGTCTATAATTAACCCTAAATTCTCCTTTTCGGCATTGTTTAGCCCAGCAGCAGGTTCATCCAATAAGATTAGATCGGGATTTGATATCAATGCCCTTGCAAGCTCAAAATTTTTCAAAACACCATACGGTGCAGAATCCGGCTTAAGATGCTGCCATTTAGAAACATTCGTAAGATCCATTACATCTTCTATCTTTTTATTAACCTTTTCCCATAATCTCTTGTTCAATCGCAAAATATCTTTTAAAAATGATGGCTTCTCTTTCTCAAATACACCAAGATATAGATTTTCCCTCAAAGTAGCATCTTTAATAAGATTTAGATTCTGAAAAGTCCGCGAAATCCCCATACTAAAAATTTCATAAGGCTCTCTAAATGTAATGTCTTTGTTGTTGAACACAACTGTACCGTTATCTGGCTTTAGAAAACCTGATATAACGTTGAAAAGTGTAGTTTTACCAGCACCATTGGGACCTATAAGGGCATTTATTCCATCATCTATCGAAAAAGTCACATCAGTAAGAGCTTTTAGACCACCAAAGCTTATGGAGATATCCCTAAGACTTAACATATCTTCCCCAGAATTTTTTAAAGATCCCCGCAATACCCTGCGGAAAAAACATTATGATAATCAGTAACAATGTACCGTATATGATCATCTCATAATCTTCAAAATTTGTTATAAGCTCCGGAAAAGCTGTAAGCATAGTTGCCCCAAGTGTACCACCAACGATACTTCCAAGACCACCCACTGTGGCCATTATAAAGATATCTATGGAATATTTAAGGTTAAACGACACAGGACTGATAAAACCTGAATAAAAAGCAAAGATACTTCCCGTAAGGGAGGTAACAGCCGCCACCAAAACAAAAACAATAAGCTTAACCCTTGAAACATTTACCCCAAACGATTTGGAAGCAAACTCAGACTCTTTGATAAACTTTAATTTATAAGACATATAAGATTTATCAAAAAGTTCAAGCAGGATAGAAAAAATGAAAAAATAGATAGAGATAAAAACGTAAAATTTATCCTCATTATCAAGACTAAAACCAAATAATGACAATTTTGGGATCCCCACAAGCCCTGAGGGGCCACCGGTATAGTTACTAAACTCATTAAAAAATATGTATAAAATCATTCCAAATCCGAGTGTAGCCATAGCCAGATAATGCCCATGAAGTTTTAAAGTGGGGTACCCAACCAAAAAAGCAACAAATGAAGCAATCAGAATACCAATTAATATGGTAAGTATAGGGTTACACCCGAAATGAACCGTTAAAATCCCTGTGGTATAGGCGCCTATTCCATAAAAAGCAGCCTGCCCTAAAGATATAACGCCGGTATAGCCAAAAAGTATGTTTAGCATCGATGCATTTATGGCATTTATCATTATATATATCAGAATACTTTTATAAAACTGATTATCCACAAAAATATAAAACAAAACAATAACAATAGCCAAAAAACTTAAATAAAATAGATTTAATTTCTTCATACTCTTACAGCCTTCTTTTTACCAAATAATCCAGATGGTTTTACAAAAAGAATTAATAGTAGAATAATAAAAGCAAAGGCATCTTTAAACCCTGAAGGTAATATAAATGCAAAAAATCCCTCTATTACACCAAGCAAAAAACCTCCAAAAAGACCACCCCAAAAACTGCCCAATCCTCCAAGGATTGCTGCAGAAAAACCTTTTAATCCTGACATAACTCCATCAGTGTAGGTCACAAATGTAATGGGGGCAACAATCGCACCCGCCAGAGCCCCAAGAAAGCTTGCAATAGCAAAAGACAACATGCGTATCAAATTTACATCTATACCACATATAGTGGAAGCAACCTGATCATCATGGCAGGCTCTAAAAGCTTTACCATATTTAGTATATTTAAAAAATGTTGATAATACTATTGCGGTAAAGAAACATACAACAATAACAACTAAGCTCTGACTGGTGATACTCCCCCCCACAAGCAAAACAGTTTTTTCCTCTACGTATGAAGGTACTGCAAGGGAATCCCTACCCCAGATCACCATAGCTATACCCCTTAATATAATGGCAAGGGCTATGGTAACAGTGATAAGATTTATTTCCGTTTTAAGTCTAACGTACCTTAAAAAAACCCTTTCGAAAAGAATACCTACTAAAAACATTAAAATAAATGTTATCAAAAAGGCAGAAAAAATATTTAATCCAAACATTGTAAGGGTGGTATACATAAGCATACCACCCAAAACCACAAATTCCCCCTGCGCAAAATTTATCAAACCTGTTGTGTTGTAAATAATGTTATAGCCTATGGCAACAAGTGCATATATACTTCCACTTGTAATCCCTGAGTACAAAAACTGCATTATTCAGCAATCTCCCATTCTCCATTTTTGATTCTAATCATCATAAAAGACTCTTTACCCAAACCGTTATGATCATCTTTTGACATATTAAATACACCTGTTACCCCCACAAAACCTTTTATATTCTGAAGGGCATCAGCAATTTTAGCTTTATCTTTTCCTGCTTTTTCAACTGCCATTTTGAAAAGATGAAAAGCATCATAAGCATACCCTCCAAAAGGGGAAACAGGAGAGTTAAATTTAGCCTCAAAACTCTTTTTATATGCCATTAAAATCGGTTTATATTTATCACTATCTGGCAATTTGTCAACCACAACTAACCTGCCGGCTGGTAGGTAAATTCCATCGGTAGCAGCACCCGCAAGCTCTATAAATTTTTTGGAAGCAACACCATGAGACATAAAAAGTGGGATATTCATATTCAACTGTTTATAGTTTTTAGCAATTACCGCAGGTGCAGGACCCACACCCCAGCAGATTACAGCATCAGGTTTTTTGGCAGCAATTTTTGAAAGTTGGGAGGTCATATCTTTATCTGTATCTTTAAATCTTTCGTCCGCCACTACTTCAAGCTCATAATTTTTAGCTTCAGCAATAAGAGCATTTCTGCCGGTATCTCCAAATCCATCCTGAGATGTAATTATGGCAATCTTTTTCTTACCATTTTTTTTCAGATAATCGTATATCTTCTCCACCGCCTGTTCATCTGATTGTGGAGTTTTAAAGATATATTTTTGAACAGGATATACAATGGTTTTGCTCGCAGCTACAGAAATTAAAGGGATACCCATTTCCTGTGCAAGCTCTTTTATGGCCAGAGATGTCCCGGTCCTCGATGGACCTATCACAGCAATGACTTTATCATTCTGTACCAATCTTAAAAACTTTTTCCTTGCTTCGGCATCTTCCCCTTTATCATCATAGATAATAAGATCTATCTTCTCACCATTTATACCATTTTTCTTGTTCAACTCTTCCACAAGCATTTCTAATGTCTGTTTTTCTGGCAAACCAAGGTAAGAGGCTGGTCCAGTAATTGAAAAAATAGCACCAAGTTTAATATCAGCCAATGCCACTGTTGTAAAAATTAATACCATTAAAAAGCTAAAGATCATCCTTCTCATCACAATTTACCCCATCACAAAATTATTTTAAAAGTTTCCACTTCATATTGTCAATTTTTACCATAACAAATGCATCCTTTGAAAGACCATTATGATCTGTTTCAGAAAAATTGAATGTACCATAAGTCCCAACATAACCCCTTATCTTTTCGATATTTGAGGCTAAATCATCCCCCCCCATCTTTATAGATTGTTGAACTATCTGGATGGCATCATAAGCATGACCCCCAAATGTAGAAACAGGGGTTTTATATCTGCCTTCATAATCTTTGATATATGACAACAAAATTCCTTTATATTTATCGTTTGCTGGTAGTTGATCCGCCACGATCATCCTTCCGGCAGGTAGTATAATACCGTTTGCAGCATCCTTAGCCAATTCTATAAACTTAGCTGATGCAACACCATGGCTCATTACTAATTGAGCATTTATCTTTAGCTGCATGAAATTCTTTGCAATAATTGCAGGAGCAGGTCCCACCCCCCAGCAGATTACAGCATCAGGCTTTTTGGCAGCTATTTTTGAAAGGTGAGATGTCATATCTTTATCTGTATCAAGATATTTTTCATCAGCCACAATCTCTATACCAAAATTCTTAGCTTCTTTAAGTAGAGATGCTCTTCCGGAATCACCATAACCATTTTGAACCGTTAAAAGTGCCACCTTCACCTTTTTATTTGCTGAGAGATATGAATAAATAGTCTGAACCGCATGATCATCTGAAGGGGCTACTTTAAAAACATACTTGTTAATAGGGTTAACTATTCTATCACTTGAGGCCATACTAATGACAGGTATCTTATATTGCAAAGCAAGATCTTTTATGGCTAAACTCTCCCCTGACGTGGTCGGTCCCAAAACTATCTTCACCTCATCCTTCTGAACAAGCCTTATAAATTTCTTTCTTGCCTCATCATCAATACTTTGGGTATCATAGACTATAAGGTTGATCTTATGACCATTTATCCCCCCATTTTTATTAATTTCTTCCACCATCATCTCAAGTGTCTGTTTCTCCGGCAGGCCAAGGATAGATGCCGGACCTGTCAAAGCTAGGAGTGCACCAACCTTAATCTCAGCAAAAAGATAACCAGCACAAAGCAGAAAAGCGATTGTAAAAAATTTTTTCATAATTCACCTCTATATACCATATATTCTAACACCCTCAATGGTTTTAATTCCATTCTTCTCCAGAGCATCAAGAGCTCTATCAACCTCATCAAAGCGAAAAATCATCACAGCAAAATCTGAGCTTTTCTCCACAAATGCGTACATATATTCAACATTTACATCATTGGCGCTCAACACATTCAATACAGAAGCAAGGCCACCAGGCACATCAGGAACTTCAACGGCTATAACCTCCGTTTTCCCCACCGTAAAGCCATTCTGTTTTAAAAGGGTAAAAGCTTTTTCAGGATCATTCACTATCAATCTTAAAATTCCAAAATCTGATGTATCTGCCAAAGATAGTGCTCTAATATTAAGATTATTTTTACCCAAAAGATCACAAATCTCAAACAACCTACCCGATTTGTTTTCGATAAAAACAGAGATCTGAGTAATCTTCATATATACCCCCTATTATAGTTTTCTTTTATCAATTACTCTTTTAGCTTTCCCTTCGCTTCTTTCTAAAGTTTTTGGCTCCACGAGTCTTACCTTACAGGTAATGCCGATCAGGTCTTTAATATTTTTCTCAATTGTCTGTTCAAGATTTTGGAGTACTTTTATTTCATCAGAGAAAAACTCCTCACTCACCTCGACTAAAACCTCCAGTTGATCAAGATTATTAACTCTATCCACAATAATTTGATAATGCGGCAAAACCCCCTTGGTTTCAATAAGGATAGATTCTATCTGGGATGGAAATAGGTTTACACCTCTAATTATGAGCATGTCATCTGTTCTACCGGTAACCTTTTCCATCCTGACAAATGTTCTACCGCAGATACATGGCTCCTTTATGATCCTTGATATATCTCTTGTCCTATATCTAATGACAGGTAAAGCCTCTTTGGTGAGACTGGTAAAAACTATCTCCCCTTTTTCACCATAGGGTAAAGGTTCACCTGTGTCAGGATCTATAACCTCCACCAGAAAGTGATCTTCATTTATATGCAAGCCAGATTTGGCTTCTATACACTCAAACGAAACACCCGGCCCAATAACTTCACTCAAACCATAAATATCTATGGCATCTATTCCCCATTTCTCCTCAATCTCCCTTCTCATTTCGTTTGTCCATGGCTCTGCACCAAATATACCAACCCTCAAAGGAAGCTCCTTTACATTTATTCCTTCTTCAAGAGCAGCTTCATACAAACTAAGTGCATATGAGGGAGTACACGAAATTGCATTCGATCCAAAATCTTTCATCAGCATTACCTGTCTCTTAGAATTACCCCCAGATATAGGAATTACTGTAGCCCCAATCATCTCAGCACCATAATGGGCTCCAAGACCACCGGTAAATAGTCCATATCCATAGGCATTTTGAAGTATATCACCTTTTTTAACACCTGCAGCAGTAAAGGTACGTGCCATAAGCTCCGCCCATGTGGTGATATCCCTTCTGGTATACCCAACAACGGTTGGCTTTCCCGTCGTACCACTTGAAGCATGAACCCTAACCACCTGATCCCTTGGAACGGCAAACAAACCAAAAGGGTAATTATCCCTGAGATCCTGTTTAGTGGTAAAAGGAACATACTTTAAATCAGACAGCTGTTTTAATTTATCCGGATGAAACCCCACCTCATCAAATTTTTTCTTGTAAAAAGGAACTGTAGCATATACCCTTTCAAGTGTAGTTTTTAGCCTTTTAAATTGAAGAGCTTCTAAAGCCTCCCTTGGAAGAGTTTCGAATTCTTCGTTCCATATCATAACACAACCCCACTTAAAAAAATTTAATATCCTTTAACAAGATTTCGGTAAAATGTCAAATATTATTTAACCTAATACCATCTAAACACTATATCAAAGAACAGAGTAGATAATGAAGGACACCTTTAAATATAATCCCAACCGTAGCACCCAAAGCAGCTTGCTTTAAAACCTTTTTGGTGGTATCACCTGCAGAACAGAGTACCATAACACCCACAATATCAAAAGGGTTTATTATAAAACCAGCTATTAGATTTAAATCCTTTGCAGTCATAATCCCGGATTTGATTAGATCAATAGTCACCGCCATCATGGCTGTACCACCAGCTAAAAATTTGGTTACAATAGGCAAAGTAACAGAAGGGTTTACCCCAAAAATTGTTATGAAAGGTTTAAATATACCCTCCAAGAATAAGATAAAGTTTATCGATTTTAAAACATTCACCACAAATATAGCAAGCAGTATAAGAGGTATAGATCTAATAATCAGATTAACCGCCTCATTCCCACCTTCCAACAAAATAGATAATACAGACTTATCAGATCTTTTCTCCAAAACCTCTCTATGTAGAATATTATCGTAGCTGAGGTGTTTGCCAAAAATATAAAAGGTAATGGATGATGCAAGAATGCCACCGATGATAGAAGTAATAAAGATAATCTTGAAGTTCAAACCATAAACTATCAATGGAAAGACAGCATTTGCTTGGGACATGGTAAAGATCATGGCAAGAGATGAAGCGATCTCCCTTTCGGATATCTTCTCCTTTTCCATTATAGTAAGGGTAGCAATAGGAGCAGCAAAACTTACAAGAAGTATCTGCAAAGCTGCAAATATCCCAAGACCAGGCAAACCAAATAGTTTTAAAATGGGATAAAAAAATCTTGAAATAAAACTTAGGACCCTCTTTTCCTCCATCAGATGCATAAAAGACATCATCACCACCATAACAGGTAGCAGGACATAAAGGCATAGATCAATGGCGCTTTTACCAGACTTTAATATGAGATCTATAAGCATTCAAAACCTCAAGAAATCATTTTCACAAGTATTATAGCATAATTTGCTCAAATAGCAATATTTTCATTTTTCTGGTATTACCCAATTTTTAATCACTTTAATAAGATGACGGAATGTGTGCCATTATATTACATCTAACAAACTAATAAATAACAACTATTTCACTCAAGCTGATTCGTTCCACTACTTTTTTAATTTTTTTTCTTGACATACTATAAAAAAATTGTTATAAGGCACATCCGCAGTCGATGATCCCCGATAGCTCAATCGGCAGAGCGGGTGGCTGTTAACCACTAGGTTGGCGGTTCGAGTCCGTCTCGGGGAGCCAGAATTCAACCCGCCAACTCTGGCGGTTCATGTTTAACGTAAGACCCCGTGGGGTGATCCCCTCGGGGTCTCGTCTTTTCCGGCGTGTCCACGCCGACTTACGCCCGCCTGAGACATCCTCCGGCATCCCGGTCCTGCAGGTCCCGGAGGAGGATATCCTCGCCGTCGGGACCACCAATCCACTCGCCGACGTGGCCACACAAGCGCGCATCGTGGCTCCCATGTCCAATCCCGAGCCAATCCCCGGCGGCCCTTCCCTCCACCGCCGAGTCCTGGTTCGGCGCAGGTCCACGGAACCGTGCTTCCGGCATGGCTCTACGTGGGTGAAAATCCGATCTCAGACAGGCTTACCCCTATCGGTGGGTCCCGATGGCTCCGGAAGCCTTGACTGGGTTATACTCGGTCAAATACGTAAAATAACCGGACAAAACGCTTGACAATGGACCTCAGACTGATATATTGTAACTCTGTTTGTCCTGGTTTATTGGGACGTAAACGTCGAAGGCTGGAACGTGGTACACCAATCAACCAAGAGAAAGAGGCCGCTGCGAGGCAACCAATGAGGCCAAACGTGACTGGAGTCGAATGATGGAAGACCGATGGCTCTCAGTAGATGAGATTGCGGACCATTTCGGCATTAATCGGGATACGGTCTACAAGTGGATTAGTGAACGGCAGATGCCGGGCCACAAGAAAGAAGTGAACTAGTTGGTGAAGTCTGAAGGAGATCGCTAATGGCAGAACCACTCGCAGATAGAGTCATACGAGGAATTGGACAGGCTGCCGAGCTGTACCACCGTCTTGTCATGCTGGTGGCCCCGGCTGGTTCGGGCAAGACCACCGACCAGCAGGTGAAAATCCGGGAGTACCTGACCCCCTTCGCCAAGTTCTATGGCCGCATGAACGAGCGCATGGACGAGTTTGTGCGCCTCTTCCCCGTGCATCCGGACTACATTGACACCTTCGAGCGGGTCACCGCGGTGGAAAAATGCGAGGTGCTCAAGACCCTGTCCTTGGCCGTCAGAAAGCGGCTCGAATGGACAATACTACGCCAAGGAGCACGGGCATGACAAGCACGGGTATGACAAAGGAACACGAGATTGAACAAGGGCTGCTCGAAAAGCTGCAAGCCCTCAAATACACCTACCGCCCCGACATCCGCGACCGCGAGACGCTCGAGCGCAACTTCCGGAAGAAGTTCGAGGCGCTCAATCAGATCCAGCTCACAGACGACGAGTTCAAGCGGCTCCTCGACGAGATCGTATCCCCCGACGTCTTCGCCTGTTCCGAGCGGCTTCGCCACCGCAACACCTTCCAGCGCGAGAACGGCACGCCCCTGCACTACCAGCTCGTCAACCTCAAAGACTGGTGCAAGAACGAGTTCGAGGTGGTCAGCCAGCTCCGCATCAACACCCGCTCGAGCTTCCACCGCTACGACGTGATCCTGCTCGTGAACGGCCTGCCCCTCGCCCAGATCGAACTCAAGTCGCTCCAGGTCAGCCCCCGCCGGGCCATGCAGCAGATCGTCGAGTACAAGCAGGATGCGGGCAACGGCTACACGAATACCCTG
>NZ_JBMFQS010000003.1:0-191510 GCF_049968475.1 Calditerrivibrio sp.
TACCTTATAAATATAAAAGTAAACTCCACCACATCAAAAGACAAAGCGGAAGTGGAGTTTGCTTATGAGGTGGAAAAGTAGAAAATTAGTAACATAGAAGGTAAGATGGGATGAAAAGGGGGCTGACACTTTTAGAATTGATAATCGCGTTGGTTATTCTTGGGATAGTCTTGTCTGTGGGTGTATATAGCTATGAATCTTATTCCAGAAAGATATCCGTGGAAGATGATGTTCATACCGCATATGCATTTATTATGAAGGCAAGAGTGGCTTCTTTTACCGAAAAGGAAGATACTTATGTTATTTTAATTAATCAGGATGGTAAAGCTCTTGTAATGGATAATGATTCTGATACAAACAATGGATTTATAGAAAGGATCGATCTTAAAAACAGATTCTTGCAGAATATTAGCTATTTCAAGTTTGATAAAAATGGTTTTGCAGATTTTCAGGGGCATATTAGATCATATGAAGATGTTGGAGCACAATATGATTGTGTCGTCATCTCCTGGAGCAGAGTGGCAAAGGGGAAGTACGACCAAAACCAGAACAAATGTGTGGCTAATTAATGTTTAAGAGCTTTTTTTCCCACTCGAGGGCAGTTTTACATATTAGATCGAGATCGTTGAATTTGGGTTCCCATTTCATAATCTCTTTTATCCTCGTATTATCCGCCACCAGCACTGCCGGATCCCCTGGACGTCTTCCGAAAATTTCCACCCGAAAGTCCACTCCGGAAACCTTTTTCATAGTGTCAATTACCTCTTTTACCGTATATCCATAGCCATAACCACAGTTGAAAATGTTGCTATTATTATTCTTAAGATATTCAAGGGCTTTGAGGTGGGCATCCGCAAGATCATCAACGTGTATGTAATCCCTTATGCAGGTACCGTCCTTGGTATCGTAGTCTTCCCCAAAGATGAATAGTTTATCCCTTTTACCTATTGCTGTCTCTGCCGCCACTTTAATTAGGTGGGTGGCATTTGGAAAAGATTGACCAATTCTATTTTTGATGTCTGCACCTGCAACGTTGAAGTATCTGAGAATTACATATTTAAAGTCTTTATAGGCATTGGCGGAATCTCTCAAAACATTTTCGGTCATAAGTTTACTCATTCCGTAGGGATTTATCGGTATTAATTTGGAAGATTCTTTTACCGGAATCTCCTCAGGTTCACCATAAACAGCTGCGGTGGAGGAGAATATAAAGTGATTTATCCCATATTTTACGGCCAGATTAATTAGATTGGTGGTATTCACAGTATTATTTAGGTAGTATTTGAGAGGGTTTTCAACGCTTTCTGGCACCACAATACTTGCTGCAAAGTGGATAATTGCATCAAAATTATTAGATTTTATGATCCCTTCCACCTCTGAAAAGTTTTTCAGATCTGTGTGCAAAAATTTTAATCGATCTACTGAGATATCTTTCAGCGTATCTACAGTTTTCATGAGACCTGTGGACAGATTGTCTATGATTGTTACGTGATGTTCGGTATTTTCCAGCAGCTGTTTTACCACATGACTACCGATATATCCGGCTCCTCCGGTCACTAAAATCTTCACGGCATATCTCCATAATTCTTTTAAAACTTATTTTAGCATATTTCTAATAGATTTGCAAACTTTAATATTGCTATTTTGTAATAAGAAAGGTAAAATAATAGTTTGAAAATATGTAAATTCATGGTGAGGTCTAATTGAATAAGATTGTCCGTTTGTGGGGTTATTTCAAGGAGTATAAGGCTGCTATTTTTTGGTCAGTTTTTGCTTCGTTGCTTGTTTCCATAAGCAATGGTGCATCTGCTTACATTGTAAAGCCGGCTCTGGATGAGATTTTTATAAAAAAAGATGAATCAAAGCTTTATCTTATTGTGGGTTTGATTGTGGGGATATACCTTATGAAGGGTGTGGGGAGATTCTTTCAGAATTATCTTATGAGTATTACTTCACAGAAAGTCATAAAAAAATTGAGGGATGAGCTTTACGAAAAGATAATTGATCTTCCTGTAACATTTTTTAATGAGAGCTCCACAGGTATGTTGATGTCAAGAATTACTTACGACGTGGGGCTGATTCAATCATCCGTGCCAGCTTTTATATCTTTGATTCGGGAGGCTTTCAGTATCATAGGGTTGGCTTTTGTGGTTTTATACCAGGATTGGCAGTTAGGGCTTATAGCACTCATCGTGTTACCTGTTTTTGTGACTCCCATAGTAAAATTGGGTAAGAAGATAAAAAAGTATAGTAAAAAAAGTCAGGAGACGATTGGTGATATCTCTTCGATGCTCAAAGAGACGATCACAGGGATTAAAGTAATAAAAAGCTTTACCAACGAAGAAAAAGAGAAAGAGAGATTTAAGAAAAATAATTCAACCTTTTTAAGTCAACAGATTAAGGCCACATTTTACAATGAGCTTGGGTCCCCCATAATGGAGCTTCTCGGTTCTTTTATTATTGCCTCTGTGGTGATTTATGGTGGAATACAGGTGATAGAAGGTAAATCAACTCCGGGGACATTTTTTTCATTTCTGGCTGCCATTGCCCTTATGTATGATCCTTTTAAAAGGATAAATAGCTCAAATAGCACTATACAGGCCGCAATTGGTGCATCAGAAAGGGTTTTTGAGATCATCGATCAGTATGAGGTGCAAAAATGCCCTGAAGGTAATTTGATCTGTGATGCAAGGGGAAAAGATATTTCCTTTGAAAAGGTGTATTTTAAATACAACCAAAGTGACAGCTATGTTTTAAAAGATATATCATTCGTCATTAATCCCGGAGAAACTGTTGCTTTGGTGGGCCCCAGCGGTTCTGGAAAGACTACAATTGCAAACCTTTTGCCAAGATTTTATGATGTGAGTGAAGGTGCTATAAAGATAGGTGGTATCGATATCCGTGATTTTACCCTCAGGTCACTGAGGGGAAATATCGCTATGGTGAGCCAGGATATTTTTTTATTTAATGACTCTATCATTTATAATATATGCTATGGATCTGATGAAATCGATATGGAGAGGGTTGTGGAGGCTGCCAGAGCTGCTTACGCTCATGATTTTATTATTGAGATGCATGATGGATATAATACAAGAATAGGTGAAATGGGGGTAAGACTATCAGGGGGACAGAAGCAGAGGATTGCAATTGCAAGGGCGATATACAAAAACCCACCCATTTTAATACTTGATGAGGCCACCAGTGCCCTGGATACCGAAGCGGAAAAAACGGTTCAGGCTGCTCTTGACAATCTTATGCTGGGTAAAACTAGTCTTGTGATAGCGCATCGATTATCCACGATTAAAAATGCTGATAAAATTATAGTGATGAATAATGGTAGCATTGAATCGATAGGCACCCACAAAGAGCTTCTGGATGTTTCGCCTCTGTATAAAAAGTTGTATTCTGTACATTTTGGGATGTAATCTTTTTTATAAAGAATAATTTTATTGCTTTTTATATTTTAATCATGTAGAAAAGCCCCTTAAAATTAAAAATCATACGGAGTAAAAATGAAAAAAGTTTTGAGAAATGACAGGATTAGAAATATTGCAATTATTGCACACGTAGATCATGGAAAAACTTCACTTGTGGATAGTCTCTTTAAATATAGTGGCTTTTTCAGGGAGGATCAGCAGGTGGATGATAGAATTATGGACAGTATGGAGCTTGAGAGGGAAAGGGGGATAACAATTGCAGCAAAGAACTGCTCCGTTTATTATAAAGGTGTTAAGATAAATATCATAGATACGCCGGGACACGCAGATTTTGGTGGGGAAGTGGAAAGGGCACTTTCTATGGTGGATGGAGCGATTTTACTGGTGGACGCTTCTGAGGGGCCACTACCCCAGACAAGATTTGTTTTAAGTAAAGCATTTCATGCAGGATTAAAGATTATTGTAGCAATAAATAAAATAGATAGGAAGGATGCAAGACCGGCCGAGGTTCTTGATGAGATATATGATCTATTTTTTGATCTGGATGCAAACGATGAACAGATCGAGTTTCCCATCCTTTATACAATTGGCAGGGAAGGGGTGGTGAAAAAATCTCTTGAGGATGAAAATGGAGACATGTCAATACTCCTTGATGCCATTCTAGAAGAGTTCCCTGGTCCATCATACATAGAAAATGAGCCTTTTCAGATGCTTGTGTCTGATTTGGGGTATTCAGATTATCTCGGTAGACTTGCCATTGGTAAGGTTTTTAATGGTTCCGTAAAGCAGAACGACACATTGGTGTGCATAAATGAAAATGGGGAGAATATCCCCTTGAAGGTATCTAAAATACAGTCTTACGTTGGGCTAAATTTAAAAGAGGCGGAGGTTTCAGAGGAAGGTGATATTGTAGTAATATCTGGAATTGATAATGTCATGATTGGTGATACGATCTGTAAAAAAGATTTCCCCAAACCTTTAAAAAGGATTACCGTAGATGAACCAACAGTTTCCATGAAATTTATGGCAAACACATCACCTTTTGCAGGTAGAGAAGGTAAATTTGTACAATCAAGTAAAATCAAAGAACGTCTGTACAAAGAGGCCATGAGGAACGTTTCCATCAAGGTGGAAGAAACCGCAGATGCAGATTGTCTGATTGTGAAAGGTAGAGGAGAATTTCAGCTTGCCATTATTCTTGAAACGATGAGAAGGGAAGGGTATGAGCTCTGCGTGGGTAGACCTGAGGTAATTATGAAAAAGAAAGGTGACAAATTGCTGGAGCCCATCGAACATCTTTATATAGATTGCGATGAGCCTTTCCTGGGTATTGTTACCGAAAAGATCTCTTTGAGAAAGGGTAAAATGATCAACCTTATCAACAAAGGGAGTGGAAGGATAAGGGCAGAATTTACAATTCCTTCCAGGGGACTTATAGGATATCGGGATGAATTTTTGTCGGATACTAAGGGTACTGGGCTTATAAGCTCTTATTTAAAAGGTTATGAAGAGTATAGAGGTGATTTTCCGGTGAGGTATTCGGGGTCTCTTGTTTCGGATAGGCAGGGGAAGGCGGTGGCTTATGCACTTTTTCATCTGGAACCACGAGGCAGGCTTTTTGTCGTACCAGGAGACGATGTATATGAGGGGATGATAATAGGTGAATACAACAAGATGGGGGATCTGGAAGTAAATCCATGCAAAGAGAAGAAGCTTACAAATATGAGGGCTGCGGGGAAAGATGAAAATATCATTTTAAGACCGGTTTTACCACTCACACTTGAGCAGGCGATAAACTTCATTGCTGAGGATGAGCTTGTGGAAATTACGCCGAAAAATATAAGACTTAGGAAGGAGATATTATCTGCCCAGGACAGACATAATAGAAAAAAGGAGAAATAGAACAGGTAGCTAAATGTTTAAACTAATTTATCTTAGTTTTGGTCAGAAAAATTTTTCCATATAATCCAGCCTGAAATCATTAGTTTATATATGTAGAAGTCTTTAAAAAATAATATTTACTCTGTGGTTTATTTTAAAAAATGTTTTATAAAAAATATCTATTTATGTTATGGTTATGATATTTTGAGTAAATTGTCTTGTTTTGATAGGTATAATTTTTTTTAAAATAATAAAATAAGCATTTACATCATAAAAATTTTATTATATTAGCGTAAAACGGAGGTAGCTATGTGTAGGATAGGTGCAATTAAATCTAAAAAATATTTTCACCCTTCCAAAGCTTTAAGGCTTATGAGATCCCAGCAGGAAGGGCATGATAATTCAGGTTTTGCAATGGTTATGCAGGATCTGGGAGGTGTTTTTGAAAATTACAAAGATCTACCGATATTGTCTATGGCGTGTACGGATGAGGGGATAAAAATAGCAGAAGATATTTTACATAAAAAAGGATTTGTTCGTGTTTTCCAGTGGACACCACTTGTTTATCCAGATGAAAATCTCAATATAAATCCGATGCCTAATTACGTGTTTCAGGTATATCAATACCCAAAGCTTTATAATTATGCCCCTCAGGAGGAAAAAGAAGAGCTGCTTGTTGAGATGAGGCTTACCATCAGATCGATCCTGGATGAAAAAGATGCTGGATACATCTATTCTTTTTGGCCTGACGTAATTATGCTGAAGGAGATAGGGGATCCCACAGATATAGGTAAGTATTTTGATCTATGGAGGGAAAATGATGAGCTCACGGCAAAAATCATCACTGCCCAATGTAGACAGAATACAAACTATGATATCGTTAGATACGCTGCCCACCCGTTTTTCTTACAAGGCTATACTGCCCTTGCTAATGGTGAAAATACCTTTTTTGAGAAAAACAGAAATTTTCAAAAGAAACTATACAAAGGGTATATCGGTTTTGAATCTGATTCCCAATCGTTTCTTTACACCTTACACTACATTCATAAAATTTTGAAATGGCCGCTTATATATTTTAAACATGTTATAACCCCTTTACCTTTTGAAGAAACATTAAACAGAGATGATCAAAAGGTACTTCAATATATCAGAGGCTCTCTAAGCAATCTTGAGATAAATGGTCCTAATACTGTAATCGGTGTATTACCAGATGGGACGGTATTTACCTGCTGCGATGCAAAAAAGCTAAGACCTGTCGTAGTGGGGTGGGATGATGAGACGGTTATCATTACATCCGAAGTTATAGGTATAAATGATCTTTTACCTAACAGGGATTGGTCTTTGGATATATATCCAAGTGAAAGGGAGATGGTAATAGTCAATAACAATTTAGAGGTGCAGAGATGGCAACAATGAAAGTAAATGAATTAGCAAAAGACGATCTGTTTTGGCAGATAGAATACAAACATGATAGATGTACGATGTGCGGTAGATGTGTGGCGGCTTGTCCATTCAAGGCTATCGTAGCAGGTGTTGAAAAGAGGAGAAAAGTTGTAAGTGAGGATATAAAGCCTAATCCAAAGGTATACTTTCAGACGGTACCGGTTATCAAACAGGTTTTGGATACATACAATTTTTGCCGTGGGTGTGGTATATGTGAAAGAGTTTGCCCAAACGACGCTATTCGGCCGGTGAGAAATCCTGACTTCCGATTCCCTGCTAAATACAGAGGTTTTGAGGGAGATCCTTTTAAAAGAGGTGGTAGGAATAATTTAGAAGTTGGCGATAGAACTCTCGATAAAATAAGAATTGGTCGTATATCCCAGATGACAGACCCATCTCTTGATGCTCAACGGCATACCTTTGATCTTCTCACACCCTTTGGAAGGGTTTTGTCCCCAGACGAGATAAATTTTCAGGTAGATAAAGAAGGTAATTTGGTAGTGAAAGATAATCTTCCTCCTGTAAGATGGATATACCCTATAATTATTGGAGATATGTCTATAGGTGCTCTTTCATGGAGAGTATGGGAAGCCCTTGCAATTGCCACTGCGTATCTTAATGAGGTGGTGGGTATTCCTATAAGAATGTGTTCGGGAGAAGGTGGGGTACCGGTGAGACTTTTAAAATCCAAGTATCTGAAATATATGATACTTCAGATTGCATCAGGTCATTTCGGATGGAATAGGATCATAAATGCTATGCCGCATATGGTGGAGGATCCTGCTGGTATTTTAATAAAGATCGGACAGGGGGCAAAACCTGGAGATGGTGGGTTATTAATGGCTAAAAAGGTGGCAAAACATATTCAGGAGATTAGAGGAGTCCCAAGAACTGATCTTCTAAGTCCACCAAACCATCAGGGATTGTATTCCATAGAAGAGTCTGTTCAGAAGATGTTTTTATCGATGAGTGCGGCTTTCAAATTTAGGGTACCTGTTGCTATAAAGGTTGCTGCAAGTGCCACTTCTGTTTCAGTTTATAATAACCTACTGAGAGATCCGTACAACATAGTGGGTGGTTTTTTCCTTGACGGTATTGATGGTGGTACCGGTGCGGCTCATGAAATCTCTCTTGACCACACAGGTCATCCGGTGGTTTCCATATTGAGGGACTGTTATAGAGCTGCTTTACATCAGGGGAAACAGGGACAGATCCCCTTATGGGCTGGTGGCGGTATGGGTAAAGGTTGGAACCTTGCCGCTGATGCTTTTAAGATGATATGTCTTGGGGCAAATGGGATATTCACCGGTAAGCTGATGATACAACTTGCTGGATGTGTTGGAAATGATAAAGGTAAGTGTAATGCATGCAATACAGGGCTCTGTCCTGTGGGTATATGCACACAGGATCCTATACTCGTAAAACGGCTCGACATAGACAAGGCGGCAGAAAATATAGTCAACTATTTTATCGCTGTGGATCATGAATTGAAAAAGCTGATGGCTCCTATCGGGAATAGTTCTTTACCAATTGGTAGATCTACAGCTTTAATATCCACAGATAAGTCGGTTGCGGAAAGGCTTGACATACCTTTTGCTTGTTAGGAGGAAAAGATGGCAGATTTAATAAAAATAAATGGACTTGATAACGAACGGAGAAAATCTACCCAAGAGCTATTGCTTGAGATAAATGAAGCTGTGGAAAAATGTTTTACTGAGATCTCTGTTTATGCTTGTGGTCAACATGATATTGGCGGACCTTTGTGGAATAAGCATGGTAGACCGTTGAAATTTTATGTGAAAAACCCTGGACAAAGGGTTGGTTCAATGGGGATGCAGGGGACTACAATCATCGTGGAAGGATCTGCCACTGCGGATACAGGGTGGCTTAATGCAGGGGCGGAGATAATCGTCAAAGGGAATTCCGGTGATACCACTGCCCATTGTGCAGCTACAGGGAAGATTTATATAGGTGGATCTGCAGGGGCAAGGTCTGGGGCTTTGATGAAGTACGACCCAAAATTCTCTCCACCAGAATTCTGGGTGCTAAAAAATACTGGATCTTTCAGCTTTGAGTTTATGGGTGGGGGTATTGCCGTTGTATGCGGTTATGGCTGTGAAGATATGGAATCTGTGTTGGGGTACCGTAGCTGTGTAGGGATGGTAGGTGGAGTTATATATGTTAGAGGTAACGTAAAAGATTTATCGGATGATGTTTGGCTAATGGATATTGATGAAGAGGATTGGAGGTTTTTGGATACCAATCTACCAGTATTTCTCAAAAAGATTCAGCGTCCTGGGGCATTGGGGAAGCTATTAAAAAGGGAAGAGTGGAAAAAGATTGTGCCTAAGAGTCATGAGGAGAGGAATAAGCATGATCTGCCATCTTTGAGAGATTTCAGATTAAATAAGTGGGTGGAAGGTGGAATATTCGGTGATATGTTGGATGATGACTTTAAGGTCGCAAAATTTGTGGAAACTGGAGATTTAAGACTTAAATATCCTGAGTGGAGAAATGCAAATTATTCTGCTCCATGCGAGTACAACTGTCCAACGTATATCCCCACACAAAAAAGGATTTCTCTATTAAGGCAGGGTAAGATAAAGGAAGCCCTTGAACTTGTGCTGGATTATTCACCTTTTCCTGCTTCTGTGTGTGGTCAGGTGTGTCCAAATCTTTGTATGGATGATTGCTCCAGAAGACATATAGATATACCTGTAAATATAGGTGAGCTTGGGCTTCTTAGCAAAGATATCCCAGCAAAGAGATGTGAAACCACAAAACTTGAGAAGGTAGCCATAGTGGGATCTGGTGCGTCAGGGCTTGCGGCAGCTTATCAATTAAGGTTGATGGGTTATGAAGTAGATATATACGAACAGGATGACAAATTAGGTGGTAAGCTGCGTCAGGTTATACCGGTAGAGAGGCTAAACAGAGAGATACTTGAGTTTGAGATTAAACGGATATTAGATATGGGTGTAAAAGCATTTGTAAATTCAAAAATAGATAAAGATAAGATGAAGTCGCTGCTTAAAGAGTATGATGCTGTGGTATTAGCTATCGGTGCCCACAATCCTGTTGTATTACCTGTGGAAGGGCATGAAAAACTGATAAAAGGGCTTGATTTCCTCAAATCTATTAACAAGGGTGAGATCCCCAAGATTGGTGAAAGGGTTGTTGTGATTGGGGCTGGTAATGCCGGTATGGATGTGGTTTTATCTGCGTATAAAATAGGTGCAAAAAAGGTTACAGCTATAGATATACAGAAGCCTGCAGCATTTGATAAAGAAATTGAGCATGCCAAATCATTAGGTGCAGAGATAATCTGGCCATGTTACACAGAAAAGATCACAGATGAAGGTTTGGTACTGAAGGATGGAAGAGTTATCCCTGCCGATACTGTTATCATATCTATAGGTGATAGACCAGAATTTGTAATGCTCGACAAAGAGTACCTTGATGAGAGGGGTAAAGTAAGAATAAATGAGTATTATCAGTCGGAAATCGAACCAAAGCTCTTTGTAGCAGGTGATGCAATAAAACTGGGTCTTTTTACTCATGCTTTGGGGGATGGTAGAAAGGTTGCGTTAAATATAGATAGAATGTTTAAAGGGTTACCGCTAAGCAATTTTGCAAAAGCTCCGATGATCCCTCAGGATAGAGTGAAAAAAGAGTATTATCAGGCTTTTAATTTGAGTAAAGTTGGTGAAATTCCACCTGAAGAGGAAACGAAAAGATGTATGAGCTGCGGTTTTTGTAGAGACTGTGAGTTGTGTATGGAATCTTGTCCTGAGCAGGCGATTTCACGTGTACAGAAGGATGATGGAAAGTTTGAGTATATAAGTAATCCCAATAAATGTATCGGCTGCGGTATCTGTGCTGGTATCTGTCCATGCGGTATTTGGGAGATGATAGATAATACTATGAAATATTTAGAAAGTTAGCGGTTTGAAAAGGGATTTCTAATTGCTATATGTATAGTTCATCAAACAAAAAAATGGGGGTGGCTTTCCACCCCCATTTTCTTTATATGTTAAACCCTCTTTCACCATGTTCTACTTCGTCAAGCCCTTTGAGCTCAGATTCATCATCAACTCTTACTGGTACAAAAATCTTTGTGATATAGAAGAGTATTATGGTAACAATCCCTGAGTAGACAATTGTGATTATAATAGATAAAAACTGAACCCATAGTTGATGTGGATTGCCGTAAAGTAGCCCTTTCCCTATACTATTTATCTCTGGGTTTGCAAAAATCCCAGTTAATAATGCACCAAGAATACCACATAAACCGTGAACGCCAAAAGCATCGAGGGAATCATCGTACTTTAGCTTACTTTTGAGAACGAATACACCAAAAAATCCCACGATCCCCGACAATATCCCAAATATTACAGATGCTGACACAGATACGAAACCTGCAGCAGGTGTGATAGCCACAAGTCCAGCGATAGCACCTGATGCGGCTCCCAGCATTGTGGGGTGTTTGGCCACTATCCACTCTATGATTATCCAGGTAATTGCACCAACAGCAGCTGATGTGTTTGTTACTAAAAAGGCATTTGCCGCCACACCGTCAGCCGCCAACTGACTACCAGCATTAAACCCGAACCATCCAAACCACAGTAATGCTGCTCCCAATACAGTTAAAACGATGGATGATGGTATAATAGCTGTTTTTCCGTAATCTCTTCTTTTCCCAGCTAAAAGGGCAAGTACTAGTCCAGTCACACCAGCATTTATATGGACAACTGTACCACCTGCAAAATCCAGAGCCCCAATTGAGCCTATAAATCCACCGCCCCACACCCAATGGGCTATAGGAGCATATACGAATATTAGCCATAATACCCCAAATATAAGCCAAAAACTAAACTTAACCCTTTCAACAATGGAGCCACTCACTAATGCAAGTGTAATGCCGGCAAAGGTCATCTGAAATGTTGCAAAAAGGATTTTTGGGATTGAACCTTGTAGGTCTGATACCTTAATATTATTAAAAAAAGCGTAATCAAGACTACCGATTATCCCACCTATATCGGGTCCGAAAGCTAAGCTAAAGAGGAAGAATACCCATAAAACTGATGCGATGGCATATGCCATAAAACTCATCCCTATGGTATTAAGAATATTTTTAGTTCTTGTCATTCCACCATAAAAAAGAGCAAGGCCTGCAGGCGTCATTAGCATTACTAGGGCAGTAGCCACGATTATCCAAGCAGTATCTGCACCATTCAACACCGGTTTGTCTTCTGCGATTGCTAAGCCATTAGCCAAAAGTATCAATAAGACTACACTAGTCATCTTTTTCATAAAAGCCTCCTATAAGCTATTTTCATTTATTTCACCAGTTCTAATCCGTAAGGATTTTTCCACTGGTAACACAAAAATTTTACCATCACCAATTTTACCTGTGCGGGCCGATTTTGTTATAGCTTCTAATGTACTATCAACAATATCATCTGGGACCACAACATCGATATGCAATTTTGGGATAAACTCTATGGTGTATTCTGCTCCACGATAAAGCTCACTGTCCCCTTTTTGTCTGCCGTACCCTTTCACTTCTATTACAGTCATCCCTGTTACACCTATTTCCATCAACGCTGCTTTAACATCATCCAGCTTGAATGGTTTGATTATTGCTCTTATCATCTTCATATATACATCCTTGAGCATGTTGAATATTGAATAGAAAGATTTATGCCAAATATTATTATGTTGATAGTTAAGACTGTTTTTAAGGTAATGTCTATGGCTGATTAATCTTTAGACAGATAATGTTTTGTTTTTAATCGATAATTGCTATATTAGTGGATGGTTGTCTGATACTTTGTAGAATAGTTTTAAATCGAATGATTACTGTTTTGAAACTTTTGTTAAGTGTCTATGCAACCATTTAGGAGATTTTTTACCGGTTTGAACAGGTATATCTGTCTATTTTTGATAGCTTTTCAATGTCTTGCAAGATTATCTGGCAATTTGATAAATTGTTTTTGATGAAAGTTAAAAGTTCTCGTATTTCTTTATCATCTGTTAGCCTGTATTCCACCCATCTTTTATCTTTTACATCGGTTATTATTCCTGCAAACTTAAGTGTTTTAAGATGGGCTGAAATGGTAGAGAGGGCGATATGAAGTATCTCATTTATTTCGCAAACGCAAATAGGTCTTTCAAGGAGCATAATGGCTATTCTGAGTCGGTTTTCATCTGATAGGGCTTTTAATACTGTTGAAACTTTTTTTAAACTGTCCATATAAACCTCTTTCCATATTTCGATAAATATAAAAATATGCTTGACAAATATTACTATCATTATATATTCCTTTTTGTAAAATATTCAAGAGGTGAATTATGAAGGAGATAAACAAGTTTTTGATGTTGGTGGGTATATTTTTGTATGTTTATTTTGTTCCATTTGGCAGTCCAAGAGTTAGCAACGCAATATTGGAAGGGTTTTTTATGCTTCAGGACTATGTAAGGGAACATACCCTAACATGTCTTATCCCTGCACTTTTTATAGCAGGTGCTGTCAGTGTAAAGGTTTCTCAGGCATCTGTGGTACGTTATTTTGGAGTGGGTGCCAAAAAGATAGTATCGTACGGTGTAGCATCTGTTTCAGGTACTCTACTTGCGGTCTGTTCATGTACAATTTTACCACTTTTTACTGGTATATATGCAAGGGGTGCTGGACTGGGTCCTGCTATAGCTTTTGTATATTCAGGGCCTGCCATAAATATATTGGCAATTGTGCTTACTGCAAGGGTACTTGGATCTGAGATGGGTATTGCCAGAGCGATTGGGGCTATATCTTTTTCCATTTTGATAGGTTTGGTTATGGCATTAATCTTTCATAAAGAGGAGAGTCAAAGACAGATAGAGATGGCCAAAGCTACCCCTACAATGAGCTTGACAAAAGGAGGTTCCCCTTTTAAAACAATTTTACTTTTTGTTTCACTTTTGGGGGTATTGCTGTTTGCCACATGGGCAAAGCCAATAAATGAAGGGACTTTATTTGCACTTATCTACCAGTATAAATGGGTACTTACCGCAATCTCTTTGCTAGCAACAATTGTAATTGCATTTACCACAATGGGTAAAGATGAAAATCTTTCATGGATGGAGGAGACATGGATATATGCAAAGCAGATTATTCCCCTTTTGTTTATTGGTGTTCTTGTGGCTGGATTCTTGTTTGGTAGACCCGGACACGAGGGGATCATCCCATCTAAGTATGTGGAGAGTTTGGTGGGGGGTAATTCTATTTTCTCAAATCTTTTTGCTTCGGTTGTTGGGGCTTTTATGTACTTTGCCACTTTGACTGAGATCCCTATACTTCAAGGACTTATGGGGTCGGGCATGGGTAAGGGTCCTGCACTTGCACTTCTGTTGTCAGGTCCGGCTTTAAGCTTACCAAACATGCTTGTTATAAGAAGTGTAATTGGTACTAAAAAAACAGTTGTATATGTTTTGTTAGTTATTGTAATGTCCACCATTGCAGGAATTATATATGGTAAATGGGCATAAGCAAAGGTGAGTAAATGAGCGATAATAATATGAATAACAAATGCTGTGAGTCTGAACATACACACAATCACAACCATGATCACGGTCATAATCATAGTCATGTGGAAGATATATCTGGAAAAAGGCTTTTTTGGGTAATTATACTTAATCTTGCTATTACAACATCTGAAGTCGTAGGCGGTATAATTTCTGGCAGCCTTTCCCTTATATCAGATGCTCTACATAATCTTTCTGATGCGGTGGCGGTGGTAATAAGCTATATTGCCATTCAGCTTGGTAAAAAAAGCAGCAGCTTAAAACATACATTTGGTTTAAAAAGGGCTGAGATTCTTGCGGCTTTATTGAATTCTGCTGTTTTGGTGGGTGTTTCTATATACCTTTTTTACGAAGCGGTAAAAAGATTTTATCATCCTGAGCCGATCATGGCTGGGGCGATGCTTGTCATTGCTGTAATAGGTCTATTGGGTAATGTTATCTCTATTTTTCTTCTGGAATCAGGATCAAAAGATAATATAAACGTAAAGTCGGCTTATCTGCATATGTTATCAGATGCAATTTCTTCTGTGGCAGTTATAATTGGGGCATTAGGGATTATATTCTTTAAAATTTATTGGATAGATCCTGTGCTGACCATTCTAATAGGGATTTATGTTTTTAAGGAGAGCTTTGGTATTTTAAAGAGAAGTGTCCATATACTTATGGAAGGTGCTCCAATAGATATATCGTTGGATGAGATAAAAATGAAGCTTGAATCTATCGAAGATGTTCAAAACGTTCATCATATACACCTATGGCAGGTGGGGGAGAAGGAGATTCATATCGAAATGCATGCTGATGTTACGGATATGATGATAAGTAAGACGGAAGGGATTAGAGAAAAAATTGAGTTGTTGTTGAATGAATACGGTATAACTCATGTTACGGTGCAGTTTGAAACAGGTTGTTGTGAAAATAAAAATATACTATGTAAATAGGAGGTAACTTATGAACATCAAGATTCTTGGGACAGGCTGCAGAAATTGTGAAATACTTTACAAAACGGTTTGTGAAGCAGTTGAACAACTACAGCTTACAGATGTGACGATCGAATATGTAAAAGAG
Organism: Calditerrivibrio sp.; assembly: GCF_049968475.1. Taxonomy (NCBI): domain Bacteria; kingdom Pseudomonadati; phylum Deferribacterota; class Deferribacteres; order Deferribacterales; family Calditerrivibrionaceae; genus Calditerrivibrio; species Calditerrivibrio sp. The sequence continues at coordinate 15,390 of NZ_JBMFQS010000003.1, forward strand.
ATCAATGAGATAATTAAGTATGTTATGACCACTCCAGGGCTTGCAATTGATGAAGTTGTGGTACATGAAGGTAAACCTTTACCGAATTTAGAACAGGTTAAAAAGATTATTTTGCAGATGAAAAAATAAAACAGGAGATAAAAGCATGACCAAAAACAGGCTAGACTATTAACTATGGCTACTATGGTGTTAATCATGACACTGGTGGTGGTTTTTATATCCACGATTGTAAATTTTGGTTTTAATGATCCTAACTTTTGGTTTAGATTCATCAGGGGCTGGATACTTGCTTTTGTAATTGCGTTTCCTATCGTTGTGGTTATTATGCCGGGGCTACAAAAATATTTTCAAAAATTTGTAAACTAAATTGTAAATAAAAGCAGATTATGTTATAATAAATGGGGAAAGATCCGACGGCAGTTTCTCTTGTAAATAAACCATACTATTTTTGTATGTTAAGGAGTATGATAATATGAAGAAAAGGAATCTTCTTTTTTTATGTACGGGTAATTCATGCCGAAGTCAGATGGCTGAGGGTTATGGCAGATTATTTCTGGGAGAAAGATACAATGTATATTCCGCAGGGATAGAAAAGCATGGATTAAACCCCTATATGGTGAAAGTTATGCAGGAAGATGGCATGGATCTCTCCGGTCATTACTCCAAAACAATAACAGAACTGAAAGATATAGATTTTGATGCTGTTGTAACAGTATGTGATGATGCTAATGAAACCTGCCCTGTCTATTTGAAGAAGACGAGACTCATACATAAGGGGTTTGAAGATCCTGCGAAATTTCAGGGCTCTGAAGAGGACAAACTAAATTTTTTTAGAAAGGTCAGGGATCAGATAAAAAGATATATAAAAGAAGATCTGGCAAAGGAGATTTAAAAACGGCTGAGAAAAAAATGAGTTTTTTTGACCGTTATCTCACAATTTGGGTGGGATTATGTATGGTGGTGGGTGTATTTCTGGGCAGAATAGCTCCGGAATTTATAAAAACTCTTAGGGATATCGAGATTCCAAAGGGATCCCAGATCAATCTGCCAATAGCAATTCTTATATGGCTAATGATATACCCTATGATGCTAAAGGTGGATTTCTCTTCAGTTTTAAATGTTGGTAAAAATCCAAAAGGGTTATTGATAACTGCTTTTGTAAACTGGTTCGTTAAGCCATTCAGTATGGCTATTATTGCATTTTTCTTTTTTAAAGTTTTTTTGCTAAGATCATACCTATAGATATGGCGGATCAGTACATTGCGGGCACTATAATTCTTGCTGCAGCACCCTGTACAGCGATGGTGTTTGTTTGGAGCTACCTTGTGGATGGTGATCCTGCTTATACCCTTGTGCAGGTGGCTTTGAATGACCTTATTATGCTTGTGGCTTTTGCTCCTATTGTGGGGTTACTGGTTAGTGGGGCATCTAATCTCACTGTGCCTATGGGTGTTCTGTTTTACTCTGTGATTATATTCATAGTTGTCCCTTTATCTTTTGGGGTTTTAACCCGTTATATCCTTTTGAAAATTAAATCCAGAGAATGGTTTGACTCATTCATCAAAAAGCTTCACCCTGTAGCTGTAAGTGCTCTTTTACTGACATTGGTACTTATATTTGCATTTCAATCAGATAATATAACAAATAAATGGTTTCACGTTATTTTGATTGCAATACCTATTTTAGTTCAGGTTTATTTCAACTCTTCTGTGGTATATCTACTGATGAAAAAATTCAGGGTAAATTTTGAAATTGCAGCACCAGGTGCTCTTATAGGGGCAAGTAATTTTTTTGAATTGGCCGTTGCCACTGCCATCACACTCTTTGGCCCAGAATCTGGAGCAGCTCTTGCCACAGTTGTGGGTGTACTTGTGGAGGTACCTGTGATGCTCTCTGTTGTGAAGATATGCAAAGTAACAAAAGGGTGGTATTGTAAAGGATAGGGAACTGTTTAGGAAAGTATGTTTATTGTTTGTTTTAATTATTTGGGATTATGGGAGTATTATTTTGCTGTTGAAAAAAGTTTTATTGACTTATACCATTATATTTGTGTATAAAAGCTCAAGCTGGAGGTGGTTTTATGGCATATCCCATAGAAAGAGGTAGAAGATTAAGAAAAAATGAAAAAATAAGACGGATGGTAAGGGAAACTGTTTTATCTCTGGATGATCTTATTTACCCTTTATTCGTTGTGGAAGGGGAGGGCATAAAAAAAGAGGTCTCCTCCATGCCGGATGTTTACCAGATGAGCATCGACTATATTGTAAAAGAATGTATAGAGCTTGAAAGACTTGGTTTGCAATCGATTATATTATTTGGGATACCAAACCATAAAGATGAGCTTGGTAGTGAGGCTTACAATGATAATGGGGTTATACAGCAGGCAATCAGAGCCATAAAACAGAACACAGGATTGTATATAATTACCGATGTTTGTATGTGTGAATATACATCTCATGGGCATTGTGGAATTATAAAAGATGGGGATGTGGACAACGATACAACCCTTAAATACCTTGCGGTGGAGGCTCTGTCTCACGCTAAGGCAGGCGCTGATATGGTGGCTCCCAGTGATATGATGGATGGAAGGGTGGCGGTTATCAGAGATACCTTGGATGATAATGGATTTGAGCATATCCCAATAATGAGCTATTCAGTCAAATATGCATCTGCATTTTATGGACCTTTCAGGGAAGCAGCGGAAAGTACCCCTCAGTTTGGTGACAGAAGAAGCTATCAGATGGATCCAGCTAATAGACGGGAGGCTCTAAGAGAAGCAAGGTACGATCTTGAGGAAGGGGCTGATATACTGATGGTTAAACCTGCTCTGCCTTATCTTGATATAATAAGAGATCTAAGGGAAAATTTTGACCTGCCAATTGCGGCGTACAACGTAAGTGGTGAATATTCGATGATTATGGCGGCTGTACGAAATGGGTGGGTTGATAAGGATAGGGTTATTATGGAATCCCTCACTTCGATAAAAAGAGCCGGAGCTGATCTAATTTTAACGTACTTTGCAAAAGAGGTTGCCAGGATTTTGGGCTGATGTTTTCAAAACATATAGCTTTTTTGTGGGATAATTCTGAGATTATACCTCTAAATATAAGATTAAAGTATGATAATCTAATCTGCCTGGATGAACAGATCAATAGGATAGAAAAGAATATTATATCATTCATAGATGAAGGTGTGTATTTAAATATGCTTTTATGGGGGGAAAGGGGAGGTGGTAAGTCGTCAATTATAAAAAATATTTTGTATAAATACCATTCTAAAGGCCTTAAAATAATTCAGTATATTGATGATAATCTGAAATCTATTTATAGACTATATGAAATTGTTTCAACTTCTGAATATAAATTTATACTTTTCTTTGATGACATATCATTCAACTACGATGATGAGAAATACCGCAGTTTTAAATCTTTGTTGGAAGGGGGGCTGATTTCCCAGCCTGAAAACCTCATGATTGTGGCAACCTCCAATAGAAGGCATCTTATTTTTGAAAAAGCACACGATAGCTCAGATATTTATAGCCGTGATGATGAAAATGAATCTATATCACTTTATTCCCGATTTGGTCTCGTGGTGGGTTTTTATCCAATGAGTAGGGATGATTATCTTCAGATTGTCAGGTATTACCTAAATCTTTTTAATCTCAGCTTATATGAAAACTGGGAAAGAGATGCAGAAAATTTTGCTATGGATAGAGGGGGAAGAAGTGGAAGAGTTGCCAAGCAGTTTGCAATATATAAGAAGATTTTTGGTTAAAGACTCTTTAGAAGAGTGTTAAGCCAAATAAAACTGGAGAGTTTTGCATCGTTAAACAACATCTCATCTATTTTTAATTCTATTGATAATTCTAAAAACTTTTCGTACTCATTTTTTTCATCGTATTCTGTAAGTTGAAGTAGTTTGCCCATTACCCCTTCTTTTTCTATAATTGCTTTTTTTATGTCATCATCCACATTTAAATCTTTTAAAATATCCTCTAAAGGTGTTTTGTATATGGCATCAGATAGAGATAAAACTCCCACTAGAAACCCTTTATCGATAATCCGCTGGTCATTTGAAATTTTTTCTAATAAGTATTCTAATACTTTACCTCTTATAATGGCGGCGTGGAAAAGAGGAGAGCTGGATGGGGATTCCCCTTCGGCGTAGCTCATCAAAAGGAGCCAATTTTGTAATTTAATAAGACCTATAAGATTTATTGCATGTGTAATTGAGTTTATATTTGTTCTAAAATAGAATGCAGCAGAGTTTATAAATTTTAAAAGACTTATCGTAAGGTTTGGTTCGAGTTCAAAATAATTTGCTATCTCTGATGTCCTGACGTTATTATTAATAGCATTGATGATTTTGAAAATAATCGCTCTATTTGAAGAATGTCCCTGCTTTATCATAATTGTGGGCTTTTCGAAATAGTATCCTTGAAACAATTCATATCCTAAATCTCTTGTAAAAACATACTCATCATAGGTTTCAACTTTTTCTGCAAGTAGTTTTGCATTTAAACTTTTGAGATTTCTGGTTTTCTTTATCAGATCGTATTTGGTGGAACCCCTAATATCCACTTTGATAAAATCCACTATTTCAAAAAAAGGTTTGAAGGTCTTGATATATGCTTCTGTAAATATAAAATCGTCCAGAGCAAAGCGGTATCCCTTTTTTTTAAGTTCTAAAACCCTTGAGATAAGTTTATTGTCAACGTTGGAAGTTTCTAAAATTTCAAAAACAAATCTTTTTTTATCTAAAATTTCTATGAAATCCCCCATTAGGAACTCTTCGTTTACATTTAAAAAACCTTTTGCATTGTTTAATATATTGTCTATACCAAACTTATCTATTGCATTTAGTATAGTTCTGGATATTGCGTATCTGGCATCTTTAAAATTGGCTGCATTCTGAGTGCTTTCTCTAAAAAGCAGTTCATATGCATAAACGCTGTTGTTTTTGTCAAGTATAGGTTGTCTACCGATATAAAAATTTTTCATATAAATATATTACTATAACAGATAAAAATTAGCAACATAAAAAATCTTATTAAGATTTTGAATGCATCATATATCTCTATTTTATAGTTAAAAATATTTAACTTTTAATATATAATGATTTATGAATGACTTATTTTTATACAATATAAGTCTTAAATTAACATGGCCAATATCATACTTTTTTTATATAATATATACATAAATCATTGCTAAAAAAATTAAAAAAATATTGACATTATATTGTATTTTGTATAAATTTTGCTAAAAGTTTTTTATACTTTAAAAAGGAGGCATAGAATGTCTTTTAAAACAAAGTTGACAAGAAGAAAGTTTCTGGCTTTCAGTAGTGGGACTATTGCTACTGCTGTACTTGCTTCAAATCTTTCTTCTGTTAGGGCTGTTGCTTCAAAAGAAGGTGTTCCACAGGGTAAAGTTGGTAGAGAATTTGTTTTTAGCTCATGTGAAGTATGCGTAAATAAATGCGGACTTATTGCAGAAGTAAATAATGGTGTAATAAGAAAGCTAAATCCAAATCCAAAGTTTTTCAAATCAAGGGGCATGCTTTGTGCCAGAGGTAATGCTGGTGCAAAATTTCCATACGACCCTGATAGACCTAAAAAGCCTTTAAAGAGGGTTGGTGCCCGTGGCGAAGGTCAGTGGAAAGAGATTTCATGGGAAGAGGCATTTAAGGAGATCTCCCAGAAGACATATGAAATAATTAAAAAATATGACAACAGATCTGCTATTGCTTTTGCTTCCACAGAGGGTTTTCAGGAGGCATTTTTCAAGCATATGGCAGGTATGATAGGTTCTGTCAATACAGTTAGACATCCCACCCTCTGTCTTTCTTCAGTAATTCAGGGTTTCTCCGCTGTATTTGGCACATATCCTGATGCTGATATAGTCAATTCAAAGTTTGTGATTATGTCTGGTGCTAATAGAGCTGAAGCGATATACACCCCAGACACGATTGATATCGCTAAAAAACATAGGGAACAAACACTCATCTATATAGATCCAAGAGCCACTAAAACTGTTGCTATCGCAGATAAATGGTATCCGATAAAGCCTGGTACTGATCTTGCGGTTGTTCTGGCTATGATGAATGTCATAATAGCTGAAAATCTATACGATAAGGCTTTTGTGGAAAAATATACTGTGGGCTTTGAAAAGCTTGCAGAACATGTAAAACAGTACACCCCAGAATGGGCAGAGAAGGAGTGTGAAATCCCTGCCTCAGAGATATATTGGCTTGCAAGGGAGTTTGCCAAGAATGCACCTGCATCTGTGTGGTATCCTGGCAGAAGAACTTCTTGGTATGCCAACGATGTGCAGTTCAGGAAAGCTTGCGCTACACTTAACGCCATCTGTGGGTGCTGGGATAGACCAGGTGGTTTGATGTCTAAAGCACCAATAGCTATTGGTAAGCATGATTTCGATTTCATGGTATACGATAAAACAAACCCTGAAAGGATAGATGTTGGTGTAAGACCTTTCATAAAAGACCTATTGCCTCCTTATGCAAGGGAGAATTACGGATTGTTGACTGATCAATGTGCGTATTTGGGTGAAACTGATGGTAGCTGGGTGGTTTTCAGAGAAGCCATATTAAGAGGCCAGCCATATCCTGTTAAAGGTTTGTTTGTTTACAAGCAGAATCCTGTGGAATCTGTACCTAATAGAAAGAAAACGCTGCAGATGTTGAATCAGATGGATCTTGTTGTGGCTATAGACACACAGTTTTCTGATACCGCATGGTATGCTGACTACGTCCTTCCTGAATCCACATATTTAGAAAGATGGGATCCTGCTGAAACTCAGGGTGGAGTTGTTTCTATAGTTGTCGCCAGGAAAGAGGTTATAAAACCGGTGTATGATACAAAGTCTATGAGAGAGATTGCTCTTGGATTTGCAAAAGCTTTTATGGAACTTCCAGGATGGTTTGAAGATACTGATGATCCAGAAGAGGCAAAAGCTATTTTTGAAGAGTATATCGATGAGTTTAGCAAACCAAGAGAAGCACAGATGAAGCATCAGCTCAAGATGTTTGAAGGGGCTTATGAGATGTTGGAAAAAGAAGGGGTATTTTACCTTACCGATAAAAGGGCTTATGGGAAATCCCTTGAAGATGGGTTTATATTTAAAACAAAATCTGGTAAGATAGAGCTTTACTCTGAAAAATATGCAGAAAAGGGGCTTGATCCTTTACCTGTTTACAGAAGACCTGCTCAGCCAGCTCCTGGACAGTTTAGATTCGTGGTTGGAAGACATGCTCAATTTACCCATGCAAGTACTCAAAATGATGAATATTTGTTGGATGCTTTTGGTTCAAAAGAGAATATGGTCTGGATAAATTCAAAAGTTGCAGCAGAAAAAGGTATCAATAATGGTGATAGAGTTATTGTAAAAAGCAGAGTAGGAGAGCAGGTATTAAAGGCATATGTGACAGAGTTTATTAGACCAGATACAGTTTACTATGTTCATGGATTTGGTAGATTGTCTAAAGGGTTATCTCATATTTATAAAGTGGGTGGCTCAGAAGCTGAGATTCTTGAGGATTATGTTGAGACTATTTCAGGTAATGCCCTTCTTCATGAAACTTTTGTAGAAATAAAGAAGGCTTAGGTAAGAGAGGTGATATATGAGTAATAAAAAAAGATATGCTATCGTTTTAGATGCCTCTAAATGTATAGATTGCAAGGCATGTACAATTGCCTGCAAAATGGAAAACAATGTTCCCAAAGGACCCTATGCTTATAGAATATGGGTGGCAGAAAAACCATTCAGGGGGAGCTTTCCTGTTATAAAAAGGGAATTTTTACCATCCCAGTGTCAGCAATGTTCGAATCCCCCCTGTGTTCAAGTATGTCCTACGCGCGCTTCTTATCAAACTGAGGATGGGGTTGTATTGATCGATTATGATAAATGTATCCTCTGTAAATATTGTATGACTGCATGTCCATATGATGCAAGATATGAAAGCGAAAATGTACATGCCATAGACAAATGTACATTTTGTTATCATAGATTAGCTGAAGGAAGAGAGCCTGCTTGTGTGGAAACATGTCCTCCAAAGGTAAGGGTATTTGGCGATTTAAATGATCCTGAAAGTAAAGTTTCAAAACTTCTTGTGGAACATGAGCATACGGTTTTAAAACCAGAGAAAGGCACAAAGCCTAAGCTCTATTATATAGTTTAAGGAGGTAAAAATGGCTGTACATAGCGAAAATACTGGTGGAGTTTTGGGATTCTTAACTCCTGATATGTTAAAAGGTAATGATAAAATTCCATTAAAAGCAATTATTATTTTTCTAATAATAGGTGGCCTATATATTATTGGTGCTGGAAATATCCTCATAAATGGACAAGCGAAAACTCTTGGAGTTACAAGGTCTGCTCCATGGGGGATATTGATTTCTACATATGTATTCTTTGTTGCTTCAAGCACAGGTTTGGGCTTGGTATCTTCAATGGCTCATGTGTTTGGTATTGAAAAATATGAAGTAATAGGTAAGAGAGCTATTATCCTTGCAATTCTTACGTTACTTTGTGGATTTTCTGTAATAGGTATGGATCTTGGCCATCCTTTTAGAATGGCTATTTACAACGTCATCTCCCCAAATCTGCAATCTGCCATTTGGTGGATGGGTACGCTGTATAGTGTTGAACTCGTGTTTATAATCGTTGAATTCTATTTTCTGATGACCCATAATCATAAAGGGGCTTTCTGGGCTGGTTTAGGTGGATTCCTGGCAGGTATATCTGCGTATTCAAACCTTGGATCTGTATTTGCCTTATTGGAAGCAAGACCTTTCTGGCATGGACCATTTTTACCAATTTACTTCATTCTTTCCGCTATAGTTTCAGGCTCTGCAGTGATTATAATAGTATTCAGCATAGCATATGGAGGAATAGATAGACTTCCAACAAAAGCCAACGAAGCTGTTCGTGGTATAACTAAGCTTTTTGGATTAGTACTGGGAATTTTTATATTCTTTGAAATCTGGAGGCTCATCACATCTGTATATGGTGCTCCACCAGAAAAGTTTGAGGCTACAATGGCTCTTATGTTTGGTCCTTTGAAACTGAGCTTTTGGTTGTTTGAAATATTATTGGGGATGTTAATACCATTTATATTGATAATTGCCACAAAAGCTTCAAGTTTAAAGGCGGCCTACTATGCAGCTATATCTGCAATGATTGGGATCTTTTTTATGAGATACAATCTTGTTGTGGCTGGACAGATTGTTCCTATGAGGGAACCAGCACCAGGTGCAGGTATTGAGGGGGCTACTGCGGATGGTTTAGTGCATTATTTCCCATCGTTCACTGAGATAGCTGTTGTAATTGGTGCTATAGGTATATGTATAGCTCTTTATCTAGCTGCTGAAAGATTTTTGAATTTATCTGAAGAATAAAAAAGGCGGGTAAACCCCGCCTTTTATTTCATTGCATCTTCATAAGATTTATAAATTTTTAGAATCTTATCCAGGTTTGTGATCTGTAGTATCTCCATAACCCTCTGGGTGGGGGATATTAATTTTACATCTCCACCATTTTTTCTGCAGGTACTTATTTTCCCTACTAATGCACCAAGGCCACTGGAATCTATAAAGTGTGTCTGGGTAAGATCAATGATAAGGTTTATATAACCCTTATCCACAAGCTCTGACATCTTTTCTTTGAATGGTTGCGAATTACTTGCATCTAATCTTGTGGGTATCTTTATTACAGCAGCTTTTTTGTCATCAAAAAGTTCTACCGAAACATCCATCTTATCACCCCTGGTATTTTTTATAATAATATTGGATTATATTAAAAAATCAAGAAATATATTGCAACAATTGAATAATTCTGTTAATTGATGGATATATAATAAGATATTTCTGGTATTAGATGAGACATCAAAAATGGATTAGATGATGGATAAGTTGAAGATTTATTTATTGGCAGTTATTTCTGTATTTTTACTAACGATAAGTGGGCCAGGTTTTGGTTATTCGCTATTAGTTTATATTGCACTTGTGCCAGTTATCTATGGGGTTTATAAGTATAAAGACAGATGGTTCAGCATATCCATTACCTTTTCAATGTTGTATAATATTATTGCTTTTTATTGGGTGACTGAAACGGTAAATTATTTTGGGGATGTAAATATTGCGGTAAGAGTAATATTACTGATTATGCTTGCTGGATATTTAAGTGTATTCTGGGTATTATTTTTTAGAATCGTAGTAAAATTTAATAATGTATTTATTATATCGATGGTTTTTGCTGTGATAGAGCTGATTAAAGGCTTATTATTTAGTGGGTTTCCCTGGATGAATCTGGGATTAAATAGCCTGTTATATAGACCATTAGCGCTAAATGCGGCTTATGTGGGGGAGATAGGAGTCAGCTTTATTATAATGTTATCAAATATACTATTGGTATATATCATTATGGGGTATAAAAGATATCTAATCTATTTTATTGGACTTACCATAATTTCACATTTAGCATATTTTAGACTGAAGGAAGATTTTAGAAGATTTGAAAAGATAGATGTGACAATAGTTCAACCTTCGTATAATTACCTTAAAAAATGGGATCCGGATGAGAGGAGTAATGTTGTAAGGGAGGTTTTGCAGACTGCAGATGAGGCGATGAAAAAAGGTAGCAGTCTAGTTGTATTACCTGAGTCATCATTTCCTCTGTATATTCAGGATGATGAAAGAATCATGAACTATTTTAAATCCTATTCATATTATAAAGGGATCATAGTGGGTAATATAAGATACCAAAAAAAAGATGAGAGGGTTGAAGTATATAATAGTAATTTTTATTTTAATAATGGTGAAATGGATTATTACGACAAGATCCATCTTGTACCTTTTGGTGAATATTTTCCGATGAAGTTTATAACTGCACCGATCCAGAGGTACTTTTTTGGCGGTAACAACGATTTTTCGGAAGGGAAAGAGAGCAAGATCTTTCAGTATAAAGGTAAAAAAATTGGTAATCTCATTTGTTTTGAGGATGCATTTTATAAACGGATGATTGAAAATGTGAGAAAGGGGGCAGAGATTGTCGTTGTTACCACTAATGATAGCTGGTTTGGGAAATCACTTGGGAGATATCAGCATTTTGCAATAAGTATAATGAGAAGTATTGAGACGGGAAGAGGTATTGTAAGAAGCTCCCAATCCGGAATATCTGCCTGCATAGCACCGTATGGGCAAGTTACGGCAATAAAAATGATAAATGAAAAAGGGATACTTAGCTGCGATGGATATTTAAATAAAGATAATACTATTTTTAGTATCATAGGGTATTGGTGGCTGGTTTTTTTATTATCTATTGCAATTGTTATTGAAATATTATATAGAAACATAAGGAGTTGACTATGAAAAAGATGACTATTATTCTTGTGATGATTTTCATAAATGGTTCAGTTTTTGCTTTTTCCAAAGAGAGTAACTATGAGGTATTTGCCCAAAAATGCAGCAGTTGTCACGGGCTTGAAATTATCGAGAAAAAACAGAAAAGTAGAGAAGAATGGAAAAATACCATTAAAAGAATGGAGAAATATGGCGCAAAGTTTGATGGTAAGCAGGGGCAGATTTTAGAATATCTTGTAAACAGGAAATAGTTTACAAAAATATTATAGACAAATGAAAAAATCTTGTTATAATAAACATCCCTTTTTTGGAGAGGTGTCCGAGCCCGGTTTAAGGAGCACGCCTGGAGAGCGTGTGTAGGGTAATCCCCTACCGCGGGTTCAAATCCCGCCCTCTCCGTTTTGTCCACCAGGTTGTTGGTGGATATTAATAGCTCGATGGGGACTTTGCAATGGGTCGACTATGAACCCCGCCAGGTCCGGAAGGAAGCAACGGTAGTAGTTACCCCATGTGCCGAAGCAACCCTGTCGGGCTTTTATTAAATAATAAGAAAAATAACTATGAGGGATATATATGCTGAGACACTTTCGCAACCAGAGAAAAATTCTTTCAATTTTCTTGTGGATCGTGATTGCATCATTTATAGGGACAATATTTTTAGTATGGGGAGTTGGTGGCAAAGGAAATCAGAAAACTTATGCACTTAAAATAAATGATCATGTTGTGAGCTTCAATGAGTATAAGACAACTTATGAAAATATTTCAAACACATACAGGCAGCTTTTTGGAAGTAACATAGACCAAAAAATACTTTCAAGACAGGTTATTGAAGAGATAATATCCAAATATCTACTTCTGGATGAGGCAAACAGACTGAAACTGCCTGTTACAGATGCTGAAATATTGGAGGAGATCAAAAAGGTGCCGGCTTTCCAGGTAAACGGTCAGTTTGACAAAAACAGATATCTGGAGGTACTTAGATTAAATCATATCACACCTGATGCTTTTGAAAATGATATTAGAGTGAATTTGCTTTTAAACAAGATCAAAGGTTTAATTGCCACATCCATATATGTAAATGATCAGGAGATTTTAAAAGAGTACAGAATGAGAAATAAAGCGGCTGAGATATCTTACATAAAAGTTTCTCCAGAAGATTTTGAAAAAGATGTAAAATTTGATGACAAAACCATTGAGAAATATTATCTTGAAAATAAAAATGAATTTTTAGAGCCAGTAAAAGTGAAGTTAAAATATGTAGAATTTACGCCTGACAATGTAAAAATTGATGACAATATATCTGAGCAGGAGCTTCAGAGCTATTATCTAAAGAATAAGGAAAAATTTAAACAGGATGAGCAGATAAAAGCAAGGCATATACTTATAAAAATTGATAACTTCCAGGACAACTCATCTGTGGAAAAAGCACTGAAAAAAGCTGAAGAGATTTACAAAAAAGCCAGGTCTGGAGGGAAATTTGAAGAACTTGCAAAACAGTATTCTGATGATATATCCAAAAATAATGGTGGGGATCTTGGCTTTATAAAAAGGGGGATGATGATAAAAGAGTTTGAAGATTCATTGTTTAGCCTTAAAGAGGGTGAGATAAGTAAGCCGGTGAAGACATCATTTGGATATCATATAATCAAAAACGAAAAATATCTTCCTAAAAAAGAGTACACATTTCAAGAGGTGAGGGATCAGATAAGAGCGACAATACTCAAAGATAAAATTATGGCACAGTTTAAACAGACTGTACAGACAAAATATAAAGAAATACAGAGCTTTGGCAATCTGTCTGGTTATATTGCGAAAAATCCTAAGGCACTTGAAATTAAAGAGATAGGCTATCTGTCTGAAGGGGTTAACAATATTTTTATTCCACAGGATATAAAAAATGAGCTTTTAAAAATGGACAAAACAGAATTAAGCCCGCTATTTCTGATAAATGGGAAATATTATCTGTTTGAAGTTGCAGACAAGATAGCACCCACAGTGCCTCCACTGGAGAAGATTAAAGACAAGGTTATAAAATCATACATACAAAAGCAATCCTCCATCATAGCAAAGAAGAAGGCTGACGAGGCGGCAGACAAATCAAGTATTAATGAGGCTGCTAAATTTCTAAATCTTGCTCCACAGGATGTGGCAGCATTTAAAAGGATAGATCCAATACCCAATATAGGGGTGAATAGTACCATGACGGAAGCAATTTTTACAACAAAAGCACCATCTATGGTGAGGAAATCTATTCAGCATGGCAACAGCTATTATGTGATATATGTGAAAAACTTTATACCAGCTTCTGATGATAAGCTTCCGGAGCAGAGAAATACCATAGCTCAGTACCTCATCAATCTAAAACAAACAGAGGCTTACAATAGCTACATAGATAGATTAAAAAAAGATGCCAGGATTGATATATCTCCAAACCTGCTGGATTAAAAGATAAAGCATAAAAAGTCCTGTTTAATTAGTTAAAGCGCAAAGATATAAACAGGCAAAGATATTTGGGTCTTAAAAATATACAATAAAAAAACTCTCTGTGATTCTCTGTGCTATTTGTTGTTAAATAAATCGAATTTTTACTTAGATGCACCAAAAATGTGGTGATGAGGGGTAGATTCTGTTGACAAAAAAAATTTCCATTTTAGAATATAAGTATGAAAAGGATGAAAACATTCTTAATAGTAATAACATTTGTATTGTTCTTTCTGGCGTTATTTTTCATATTTAAGAATAATTCAGAGTCAAGATCATACCCACAAAAGAAAGTAGGCGTTATAATATTTTCAAAGGAATTTGAGGATAGTTTCAGGGGATTTAGCGATGGTGTAAAAAAATATAACTATTTGGATGTTGAATTTCAGGTGGTTAATATAGATGGTGATTTGACTAAGGTGGAGCCGGCACTTGAATTGTTTCATCAGAAAAGTATAAAGATAATTTTAGCCACAACGACCCCAGTTAATCAAAAAATAAAAGAGTTAAACGATAAATATGGTTTTTATGTTATCTTTACTCAGGTGGCATCCCCGCTGGAAAGTGGTTTGACTATGGATGAAAAATCGAGTGGGACAAACTTTGTGGGGGTATCAAGGTTAGCGTTTGTAACTTTAGCTAAAAGGATGGAGATATTCAAAGATGCATTTCCTGAACTTAAGAGGGTGATAATATTCTACGGTCCTAATGAGAAATTTCTTGAGAAACATCTTGCCCAATATAAGGATATTGCAGGGAATATCGGGTTAGAACTATACCTTTTACCTTTAATTGATGAAAAATCGATAGATGATGCACAAAAGCTGGTTTCAGAAAACACCGGTGTTTTTATGGCGCCTTCCCCATACTCTGTAAAATATTTTAGTAAGATTCGTGATTTTGCAGATAGAAATAGAATTCCCATTATGGCTATAGACACCTATCTGGTTCAAAAAGGTGCTACACTTGCTTATTCCCAATCTTTTTACAATGATGGAGTTCAAGCTTCATATTACCTATTCCTAACTTTAAAGGGGATCGAACCTAAAAATTTACCTATATTAAGACCTGATAAGATGGAATTATACTTGAATAGAAAAAGTATAACCAACACAAAGATGAAATTTAATAAATCTTACTTCGGTTATGCTGATAGGATTGTGGAATGAAAAGGATTACCACAGATATATTCTACAAACTGTTTATTTATAGTATAGCCCCAGTTGTTTTATTGCTGATGGTTTTCGGAATTTTGATGATGGAACATGTTTATCAGAATATCAATGAGATAGCCCATAGGCAAGTAGAAATGATGAATAATAAACTTGAAGATGAAATAGAATTTTTTGATGGAAGAATCGCACAAAGAATCGATCATTCAATTCATAGATATGGTTCAATACAGGACGATCTAAAATATTTTATCTATAGAGTGAAGGAACTTTATGATATATATATCGTGGATAAAAATGGTAAAGTTATTGATGGGGAATCTAAATTTTATCGTGTAGATCGGGGTAAACCATTAAATATTGATAACCATAGATATCATGTGGACGATATGGAGGTAATGATTAGGTTTGACAAAGATCTGGCTGATGGTAATAGAGTAGTTTTTAGATTATCCATCAGAAAGATTCTGGACATGGTTTGCTACTCAAACAGCGAGTTTGAATATTTTGTTGTGGATAAGATGGGTAATGTGATATACGATTCAGATCCATCCATATATGTCAAAAGGATAAATTTAAAAGGGTTGGGATTTTTGGAAAGTGGTGGGAAGAACGTTTCAGGTTATTATCCATTGCCAACAGAAACAGGGTCGATCGAACGAAATTACATTAATATAATAAAAGATCTAAATGACGAACTTATTTACGGTGTCAAAGTAAATACAGATCTTTTGAGAAAAGAGATGCGAAAGATTTACCTTCAGACTGGCATGATCTTTGTTGTTTATCTTCTCATTTTATATCTTATTGCTAAATATCTATCAAAATATCTGTCTAATCCTATTATTGCTCTTAAAAGATTTTCAGAAGAAGCTTCAAAATCAGAGAATCTTAATTTTGATGAAAAAGATTTTCCGGATAATGAATTAAGAATACTTGCTAAAAATATTTATGAATCATTTTTAAAAATAAAAAGGCTGAAAGATGAATTGTTCATTACCCTTATGAGTATTGGTGATGGTGTTATAGTTACAGATAATAATGGTAAAGTAGAGATGATGAATCAGGTAGCTGAAAAAATCACCGGATATAAAAATAATGAGTCGGTTGGAAAACCGCTGGTGGAAATATTTAAAATAAATAATGAGATTACAGGAGTGCAGGTGGAAAATCCAGTTGGGAGGGCTTTGAGAGAGGGGAAAATCGTTGGTCTTGCAAATAAGACTGTGTTAACTGATAAAAATGGAAATAGAAAGATAATATCAGATTCTGCAGCACCTATAATTGTAAATGGGGAAGTTAAAGGGGCTATCTTAGTATTTCGGGATGATACGGAGAAAGAGAAATTCAAAAAAGAGATGATCAGAAAAGAGCAGATAGAGACGATTGGGCTTGTGGCGGGTGGTATCGCCCATGATTTTAACAATATCTTATCAGCTATTAATAATTATATGCTTGTGGCTAAGATGAACTTTGGGGAAAATGAAAAGGTGGTTGAATTTGCTAACAACGTCATAACACTTTGTGGAACAGGTAAATTTCTTGCCAATAAGCTGCTGGTATTATCAAAGGGTGGGGAACATATGACCCTTGTGGGAACGGATCTTTTTAGTCTGATATCTGAAACTGCAAGATTTGTATTAAGCGGCACAAATATAAAATATGAAATAAAAAAGACTGATTATTTGTGCTATGGACTTGTTGATCAGAACCTTGTGGCTCAGATATTTCATAATCTTTTAATAAATGCAAAGCAGGCAATGCCTGAAGGTGGGGAAATCAATATAGGTATAGAAATTGATGACTCTTTTCTCATTCATGAAAAGCCATCAATTAAGATAACCGTTAAAGATACAGGACCGGGTATCCCTGAGGATGTAATAGACAATATATTCCAACCTTTTTTTACAACCAAACAGTATGGAAGTGGATTGGGGCTTTATATCGTAAAAACAATTGTGGAAAAACATGATGGTAGGATTAGCGTTGAAAGTGTAAGGGGTAAAGGGACTACTTTTACAATAAATTTACCTGCATCAGATAAATGTGGTATAGAAACTGTAAAAGTAGATAAAGAAGTGGAGGCAGATAGATTCTGTCATAAGATACTGATAATGGATGACGAATACTTTGTAAGAGATTCATTGGGTATGGTATTTGAAGGTTTGGGATGTGAGGTTTTCATGGCTGAGGATGGTGATGAAGCTTTGAAAATATATAAAGAACATCTTGAGAGGGATAAAAAATTTGACATTGTATTTCTGGATATTACTGTGCCGATTGGTAAAGGTGCTAAGTATACAATAGAGAAGTTAAAAATAATCGACCCCGACGTAAAAGCTGTTGTTATGAGTGGATACACCGACAGTGATATTATGGGAAATTATAAGAGTTATGGTTTTATCGATGTTCTCAGTAAGCCTTATGACAGAAAGAGGATCATAGAAATTCTAAGAGAAATAGGAGGGTAGCATGTTTATGCCTAAAAGGGAGAATTCTGGGCTTATCATTATTGATGTACAGGAAAATCTGGTTAAGGCTATGAATCCAGATATATATAGAGAGAAACTTTCAAATATGATAAAACTGGCTAAATTTGCAAAGCTTATCAATCTACCTTATTTTATCACACAACACTATACAAAAGGTCTGGGGGATACTGTTAAAGAATTGCGGGATATCTTAGGTGAGGGATATTTTGAAAAGATCCATTTTTCTGCATACAGAGAGCCCGGATTCACTGATTATCTATGTGAGTGTAAAAATATATTTGTTATTGGTATGGAGGCTCATGTCTGTGTATTGCAGACAGCTCTTGATCTGCTGGATGCTGACTATAATGTTTTTGTTGTGGAGGATGCGGTATTATCCATAAAGAAACACTGCTGGAAAAATGCCCTTGAATATCTCAAAATTGCTGGGGGGATACTCACCAATACAGAAACTTTAATTTTTCAATTGCTGGAAAAGGGTGGGACAGAAGAGTTTAAGGAAGCTTTGAAAATTATTAAAGATGTATGAGATTAAAAAAAGATTATACAGTAAATTATTGGCATTAAACAGTAGGTCAGTTGAAATATTTGGTGTGGATTTGACTGGGGTAACAATCAAGTGCGAACTAAAAGGTATTGCCGCCGGTAAGTATTACCCAAAAAGAGGTTTAATCAATCTTAATAAAGATCTTATACAAAGATATCCGGATGATATGATAAATAATATTTTATGTCATGAGGTGGCTCATCATATTACTTATAAATTGTATGGAGGTAGGGTAAAACCTCATGGTAAGGAATGGAAAGATATATGTATCTCTATAGGTGGTGTACCTGAGATTTACCATAGTCTTCCAACAACTAAAGTGAAAAATTATAAGAGATACAAATACATTTGTGATTGTGGTGAACATCTACTGACAGCCACTAGGCATAACCGTATACAGAAAGGTGTTGCATATTTTTGCAAAAAATGTAAGAAAAAGCTGTCAGAAGGGAGTTAATTTTTCAAAAATTAATTTACATAGATTTATGATGGATGGTTTTTATGATTAAGTTTCTTAAAACTGTTTTTTTGCTGTACATTGCAATATCGATAATGGGTTGTGGAAAAAAGTTAGACCCAAAACCTAAGGATTCTATCATCATCCCTGCCCCACAGAACGTTATCCTTAAAAATACTGATGATGGGATATACATAAAAAATAATGAGAAATATGTTTTATTTATAGAAAAGTCATCAATTGATGACTTGAGGTGTGCTGAAGACTTTAAATTTTTGATAAAATTAAAGCCTGAAGAGGAATTTGTTGACAAAAACGTCATAGAATCCCATAGCTATGTGTATAGATTTACAAATATGGATGAAAATATCGGGGTGGAATCTATTTTTAGACCTAAAAGCATCCTCTTTTCCCGCCCTATAAGTATAAAAAGTTTTGTCATTATGCCAAATCCAAATGGTGAAGCTCTGATATCGCTACAGTTTGATAGAGTGCCAAGAGGATTTATAGTAAAGCTAAATGGCAAAGATCTTGGTAGATTTAGTGGGGACAATGTGACGATTTTGCTTGAGGAAAAGGAACAGAATGAGATCGTAATTATACCATATGATCAGTATAACAATACTGGGGTAGAAAAAAAGATCATTTTCAGTAATCCTAAGATATACTTTTTAACGCCGCCAGAAAAGATAAAATTTATAAGAGATGAGGATAAGATCTTTTTAAGCTGGGAGGCGGTGCCTTATGCAAAAGGGTATAGAATCTATGACAATGAATCTAATCTAATTATCGATACAAAAGTAAATTATGCTAAGATTGTATCCTCTAAATGCATCAATTTTTACATATCTTCCTACAATGATGTGACAGAATCGGATAAGAAATTATATAAAAATTGTGAATAATTTTTGTATAATTTATTTAGGAGGCTGATATGGGTAGATTATTTTTTCTTTTTAGTTAATTTTTCAGTTTTTGCTGAGTTGTACTTAAAATGGGGGTGTTTCCATATTCCAATCCCCAAAAGGTGGTAACTGATTACTCACATATTGCTGAAAAGATATCAAAAGACTTAGGTTGCAAGGTAAAAATCTATACTGCTACTACCTATGAAGAATATATGAACAAAGCTAGTAATCTTGAATATGATATATTTGTCCCATGCGTTAGCTGTATAGTTAAGTTGGTTACAAATAAGGTTCCGTTGGAGGTAATAGCTGCGGGATACCCACCCTTTAAGGGGGCAGTGATTGTTCGACATGATTCTAAAATAGATAGTCTTAATAAACTCAAAGGTATTAAGATAGCAGCTGTGGGGGAGCATAGCTTTGGAGGTTATCTCTTTTTAAAATATAACCTTCAGTCTATGGGTATAGATATACAGAGGGACAATTTTATCTCTTTTGTGGGGAAAACAGCCTATGTTCTTATATCTGTGTTGAATGGAAAGGCTGATGTGGGTGTTACAAGATTGGACGTGTTAAATGAAGATATTTATCTTAATGTCAGGAAGGATCTCAAGGTTATTTACGAAAGTGATCCTATTTTAAATTTTCCGTTTGTTGTTTCAAAGAGTATGGATAAAGAACTCAAGTTAAGTATAAAGCAGTCTCTTTTTAGCTACATTCCGGATAAAAGTAATAACAGCTTGAAGTATGAAAAGATTATTGAAACTACTAGTGAAGATTATGTGATGTTTGCAAAAAAACATGGTATAAAATCTCTTTTTAAGCCACATTTTAAAGGGATTTTACTTTACCACCATCCACAAAAATTGTGCTTCCGGTGATATACGACGATGCATCAGATAATAGAAAAGTAACTACTTTGCCAATCTCTTCTGTAGTTCCATATCTAAGAAGTGGGATAGCGCTTTCCTCTGATGATCTTTGGGCTTCAATGGAGATCCCCTTATTTTTAGCATTTATCTCATCAAGAGCTTTTACTCTATCAGTATATATCCTACCGGGGGCTACATTGTTAAACCTGATATTGAATTGACCGTGAGTTATCGATAGAGATTTTATAAGACTCTGTACGCCGGATCTGAAAACATTTGATAATAGAAGAATATCTATAGGCTCTTTTATAGATGTGGAGGTGATGGTAACGATACTGCCGCTGTTATTTTTCTTCATATAAGGTAGAACCTCCCTTATCATTCTAACTGCACTCATAAGGGTGAGATTGTAGGCATTGAGCCAGTCTTCTTCAGAAAGATCTTCAAAAAAACCTGCTTTGGGTCCACCAGCATTTATCACAAGTCCGTCTATGCGATTATATTTTTTATAAGTTTCGTTAATCCAATTTTTAATTGAAACAGGATCAGATGCATCCATCACAAACGCAGACACTTCGGTGTGTTGTTTTAATTGTTGGGCTGCTTTATCAATTTCAGATCTGTTTCGACTTGCAATTGAAAGGATAGCTCCTTCCTTTGCGGTTTCCTGAGCAATACCGAAGCCTATCCCTCTACTGGAAGCAGCAACTAATATTACTTTATCTTTAAGATTTAAATCCATTCCATCCCCTATTCTTTAGAATATTTTTAAAATCTTCTATTATCTTTTTATGGTCGAATGCTATATCTTCTGGTAATTTATCTATATTAAAAAATTTTGCATCTTTAGCATCATCAGCAGCTTTTGGATCATCATCAGAAAAGGTGTAGTAAACAATACTTACTGTGTGAAATCTACTGTCTCTTCCAGGATCGGAATAGACCCCAAGCATTTCAAATTTATTCACAGCTATCCCTGTTTCCTCTTCCAGCTCCCTTTTGGCGGCATTTTCTACAGTTTCTCCATAGTCTACAAATCCACCAGGAATTGCCCAGCCGTAGGGTGGGTTTTTCCTTTCTATCAGGAGGATCTCATTTTTAGAGTTGCAGACTATCATATCCACAGTAAGTTTTGGGGTATAGATATATTTTTTACCATATTTATACTTCAAAAGTTTGTATATCGTTTCAGTATATGGGGCGGGGTTTGTATCTTTTAATCTATTTATTACTGGCAACATTATCCCATCCACTTCAGGTATTTTTAGCTTTTGTATATCCTGCAGCATACTGGTTTTGTAATTGTATAGGTTACCCTTTACATCCATGATTTTTTCCAGATAATCCTGTGGGATCTCAACACCATCTTTCTTTGCAGCAAGGCAACCTTCCACAAGCATCTTTTCCATGATATATCTACTATGATCATTTTCCACTAATTTGCCGCAGGTGGCCTCCAGAAGTGCGGAAAGAGGGTTGAAAATAAGATTCCAGAGGAGTTTTTTCCACATTACAAGTTTTATGTCATCTGATATAGCGCAGGGGACATCTATACGGTCAAATATCATTTTTATAAGCTTTAAATCAGACTCTAAAACGTTACTAGTATAGGCACCAAGTATTATACGGCCATCGGCTGAATGGGTTACCTCTCCGGGGCTGTCTACAGATGATCCCACAAAAACGGATGCGGCCACGACTTTGTGATCTGGCAGTAATGAAGCGATGGTGGAGGGGTTGTCTATTCCATTTTGCATAGAAATTATTATAGATTCTGGCTTGATAAAATCTTTGATCGATGCACAGGCATTAGCTGTATCCTGAGATTTTACAGCTATGAAAACTATATCATATTGGGATTGGGGTATGTCATAGGCTTTGACGGGAACTATTATATGACCGTATCTATAACTATTTATAGTTAAACTCCCCTTATCCTGTAATCTTTTTAGGTGTTCACCTCTTGCTATAAAATCGATATTATAACCTTTATTTGCCATGAGCCCGCAGAATAAAGATCCAACTGCACCGGCTCCGAAACATAACATTTTCATAAAAAAACCTCTTTATTATCTAAAATGGACACTATTATTTTTGAGAATTACAGAGATATTTTTCCGTTTGTGAAACTTCCCATCCAATAATAGTTCACTTAAAGGATCTTCGATAAACTTAGATATGAGGCGTCTCAATGGTCTTGCCCCATAGCTATAATCGTATTCCTGACTTAAGATAAATTTTTTCACATTTTCACTGACGTTGAGATACTTCCCATTTTTGGACAATAGATCGTTTATTTCTTTAATATACTTGTCAATAATTTTCATAAGATCATCCTGACCAAGTGGTTTAAATACCACTATATTATCGATTCTGTTTAAGAATTCCGGTCTAAAAAACTCTTTTATCTCTTTGTGGGCATACTGGCAGAAGGTTTCGTAATCTATATTATTATTCTCTATTTCATTAAATCCAAGTTTTTTTCTACCAAGAAAAGATTTCGTTCCAAGGTTTGAAGTCATGATGATTATGGCGTTTTTAAAGGAGCATCTTCTACCGTATGAATCGGTTATGAAACCTTCATCCATTATTTGTAACAATATATTCAATACCTCAGGGTCAGCCTTCTCTATTTCATCAAATAAAACCACACTGTAAGGCTTTCTACGGATCATTTCTGTCAGCTTCCCTCCATCATCATATCCAACATAACCTGGAGGAGATCCTAGGAGTTTTGAAACTGAGTGCTTTTCCATAAATTCACTCATATCCACTCTTATTAAAAAATCTTCTTTACCAAAGAAATTTAAAGCAAGCTGCTTTGCAAGCTCCGTTTTACCAACACCTGTTGGCCCCAGAAAGAGGAAATTTGCAATCGGTTTTTTCCCATCGTGTAAACCAGCCACACCTTTTTTAATAGCTTTTGCAACTACTTCTATCGCTTCTGATTGACCAATCACCTCAGATTCAAGCTTGCTTTTTAGCATCAGTGCTTTTTGAATATCTGATGAAGTGACGTTTGAGATATTTATCCTTGAAATTTTTGATACAATTTCATTTATGTCTGATATTGTTATCTCTGAGTAGCTATTTTTACTGCGGTTTAACCATGCGGAGTATCTTTTTCTATAAAGTTCCCCCAGGGATTCAATTTCTGTGGTAATCCTTTCCGCATTGACATAATTTTCAGCATTAATGAGAAGTTTTTTCTTCATCAGGAGGCTATTTAGTTTATCTTTTAAGTTTTTCAGCTCTTCAGGGAATTGTTCATTCTTAAGCTTTACATGGGATGAGGCTTCATCTAAAATATCTATCGACTTATCCGGCTGATATCGATCTGTAATATATCTCTCGGACAGATGGATTATTTTATCTACTATTTCATCAGTTATAAAGACCTTATGGTATTGTTCGTATCTATTTTTTAGCCCAAGGAGTATCTTTTTTGTCTGCTGTGGGGTGGGGGGCTCCACCAAAATTGTTTGAAATCTCCTTTCAAGGGCGGAATCTTTTTCTATATATTTTCTATACTCTTTTATGGTTGTGGCGCCTATGCACTGAAACAAGCCTTTTGATAGATATGGTTTTAAAATATTAGCCGCATCCACTCCCCCTTCAGAGTCTCCGGCCCCCACCATAGTATGTATTTCATCAATGAAAACAATTATATCACCACTATTTTCAACCTCTTTGAGCAAAACCTGCATCCTTTCCTCAAATTGTCCTCTGTATTTTGTACCAGCCACAATAGTACCAAACTCCATACTGATGATCCTTTTATTCCTAAGAGAGAGGGGCACTTCAGCATTTGCGATCTTTATTGCAAGACCTTCCACAATGGCAGTTTTCCCTGTTCCGGGTTCACCAATGAGGATTGCATTGTTTTTAGTCCTTCTGCAAAGGATCTCTATTAACCTATCTATCTCAGAATCCCTTTCAATGACGGGGTCTAATTTATTTTCTGTAGCAAGCTTTGTAAGATCTTTACAAAAATAATCTATATTTGGGGTTTCGGTTTTCGATTTATTGGTTTGTACTTTCAACCGTTGTAATTCTTCCCGCAATGTATACAGATCAAAGCCGTATTTTGTGAGTATCTGGGATGCCTTACCCCTTTTCTCCTTGATTAGACCCAACAGGATATGTTCTGGTTGTACAAACTTTTCCCCCAACAGTCTTGCTTCCTCTAATGCAAACTCCATTGCTCTTTTGGCATTAGCACTAAAAGGCATGCTCCCTTTAAGAAAAAATGTATCTGTCTTTGCGCAGTTTTGCTTTATATCCTGAATCATTGTGTTTATATCTACGTTAAAGGTCTCAAAGAGGGTGGATATGTGTCCTGATTTTTCACGAAGTATCCCAAGAAGGATATGCTCTGTATCGATTGTTCCATTGGCGAGCTTTTCCGCTTCGTCTCTCGAATAGAGGATTGCACGCCTTGTTCTGTCTGTAAAAAGATCAAACATAAAATTCCTTTTGATTTTTATTATTTTTCTATTATAATAATACAAGAAAGATATATGTCAAGAGACCATTGGGGGAGCTTGTAGTTATATAGCTCATAGGATAGGGGGTTTAATGTTAAAAGCTATACCTATTAATGAAATAAAAGCAGGGATGACAATCTTAAAATGTGATAAAGAGTGGTTGAATTTGCCTTTATTTGGGAAACCACTCGAATCTGATGATATTATAAAAATTTTAAAAAATTATGGTGTATCAAAGGTATATATCTCTGTAGATCAGGAAGAAAATCGTTCTTCAAACTTTGAAGCCACAGCGGAAGAGGAGGTATTGAATAACACCGCAGATATAAAGAAGTATTCCGCCACTATAGAAGAGGTCAGTCATATTCAGAGGATTCATAAAAATAGTGTAGAGATTGTTCAGGAGATTTTAAAAGACATCAGAAAAGGTAATTCTATTTCCATGGAGGACATCACACTGGTGATTGATCAATTTCTGGAGGATTGTTTCAAAAATCCTACGCTTGTGGCAAGTGTTACCAGAAAAAAAAATAGTGATGATTACGAAGTAAGCCATGCCATGAATGTGTCCATTCTTAATATGGCTCTAGGGCGCAAGTTAGGGCTTGATATTGAGCAGATGAAAATGGTAGGTATTGGTGGTTTGCTTCATGATATAGGTAAAGCAAAGATCCCGGAAAGTGTGTTAAAAAAGCCTGGTAAGCTTACAGATGAGGAGTTTGCCATTGTAAAAAAGCACCCGGAATATGGTTATGAGATGTTAAAGGGGAGATTTCCCAAGCCGGTTTTGGAGTGTGTACTTTTTCACCACGAAAAGGCGGATGGAAGTGGTTATCCATTTGGTTTAAAAGAGTCTGCTATCCCAAGATATGCAAAAATTACCTCCGTATCCGATGTTTATGATGCTATTACCAGTGACAAGGCATACAAAAATGGTTCCTCAGCCCCAAAGGCCATATCCGAGATGCTGAGGAGCTCTGGTATTCAGTTTAATAATGTACTTCTTAAGATGTTTATAGAGATTCTTGGAGGATATCCGTCAGGAACAGTTGTATTGCTTGACACCGGGGAGATAGCGGTTGTTTTCAAAGAAAATCACAAAGAGCCACAATATCCTCTTGTGATAGTTGTGACTGATAAAAATCAGATGCAATGTCAACCTTACCTTTTTGATTTAAATGAATACAATCTGTTGACTAAAAAGCATTATAAAACTATATTAACAGCTCTGGATGCAAAAAAGTATGGAATAGACCCAAATAAAGTGATAGAGATGTTTATAAATAACACCTCTTTGGAGGCAAGATATGGATAGAAGATTTTATGCACTGACGTTTGTTTCAGAGGATCGGCCTGGGATTGTGGCGGATGTTACGAAGATTCTTTACGAAAAAGGTTTCAATATAGAGGATTCCAGCTCTACGCTACTTAGGGGTATATTTGCTATGATTTTAATAGTAAGCACAAGAGAGGATATCGATGAAGCAACCATTCAGAAACTATTTTCTCCACTTGATTATATGACTATCAGCGCAAAGAGGATAGATCGTGATGTGCCTGAAACTGAGGGGGAAAGTTACTCGATATCTGTTTATGGCGCAGATAAGGCAGGTATTGTATATAATGTGTCTAAGTTTCTGTCGGATAGAAAGATAAATATTGTGGATCTTCAAACTAAAGTTGCTGGTAAAAAGGATAAACCTATATACATAATGATATTAGAGGTTGTTGTACCAAAAGGATCTGATGGTGATTGGGTAGAGAAGTTGAAGGAGATTGCGAGGGGTATGGGTATAGATATATCTGTAAAATCGATAGAGACATTCGAGTTTTAATATGGCCGTAAGAGAGGTTTTGACATATCCAAATCCAAAGCTAAAAGAGATTTCCGAGGAGGTTCGGGAGATTGATGATTATGTAAGATCTGTGATTACAGATCTCAAAGATACTATGGAAGATGCAGGGCATTCCGTTGGTATTGCTGCGCCTCAGATTGGGGAATTAATAAGGGTTATCGTGGTGGATCCGTCTAAAAATCCAAAGTGTAAAGAGCACCATGGACCTAACGTTATGATAAACCCTGAGATTATAAAATGGGAAGGTTTGACGCAATTCAGGGAAGGGTGTATGAGTGTACCCGATTACACCGGCAATGTTACGAGGGCTGAAAAAATATTAGTTCAATTTCTTGACGAAAATGGAGAACAAAAGGTTTTTGAAACGGAAGGTTTTGAGGCTATCCTTATTCAGCATGAGATAGATCACTTAGACGGTGTACTTTTTATAGATAGAATTATATCCAAAAGGACAGATCTGTTTAAAAGGAAAAACTATAAAAAGTAGTTTATCTTTGTATTTTTTAAACTAAATTATTTAGAGGTCTGATGTGGACAAGATCGTGGTTACGCAAAAATTACAATATCCAGTTGTTGAAAAACTGAGTGGATACAACATTTTTTACAACGATAAAGATATGCAGTTGGATAGGGAAGAATTACTGATGCAAACCTCCGATGCGGTTGCCATCGTTTCGATGCTTTCGGATAAAATTGATAAAGAGCTTATAGATAATGCGAAAAAGCTTAAGATTATAGTGAACTACGCTGTGGGATTTAACAATATCGACGTTGTTTATGCAAAAGAAAAAGGGATCGTTGTGTGTAATACACCACATATTTTGACGGAGACAACTGCCGAATTAGCTTTTGCACTCATGATCTCTGTTGCCAGAAGGTTGGTGGAGGCTGATAGATTTATCCGTGAAGGTAGATTTAAAGGGTGGACTCCGAATCTTTTTTTGGGTACAGATCTTTTTAGGAAAAGAGTGGGGATTTTTGGATTTGGTCGAATAGGGCAGGCTTTTGCAAGGTGTTGCAGAGGTTTTGAAATGGATATAGTGTATACAGGTAGGAGTAGAAAATTTGAAGGGGAGTTGCTGACTAACGCTAAGTACCTACCTTTTGAAGAATTTGTATCCACTTCTGATTTTATTGTGGTTACAGCCCCTCTAAATGAATCAACAAGATATACCTTTACAATAGATACTTTTAAAAAGATGAAGAGGGATGCTATCTTTATAAATATAGGCAGAGGACCTATTGTGAAGGAATCTGATCTGGCTTTTGCGTTGAAAAATCATCTTATAAGGGGTGCAGGGCTTGATGTTTATGAGAATGAGCCGGAGATATATCCAGAGCTGATGGATCTGGAGAATGTTGTTCTATTACCCCATATAGGCAGTGCCACGGAAGAAACAAGGTACAACATGGCAGATCTATGCATCAGGAGTATAAAGGATTTTCTTGAAAAAGGGGAGAGACCCTGGAACGAGGTCTAAGATTTTTAAGGGTTATGATAAAGATCACAACCCTTAAAAGAAACTGTTTAGTAAAAAATTATCATTGATAATGATGGAAGGCCTGCTTTATTGAGCATCCCATCGACATTTGTTCTTATATATGGGTAAGCTATAATATTCTGGTTTGCTTTAATAAAATTTTTAAGGAGTTCCAGATCATGTTCATCATCCATGATGATATCCCCTCTGATTAATCCTGCGGCATCAAAAACCAGATAGTTTTTATCTTCCATAGGATTAACGGCTCTAAATTTAAATTCCATAGCATATCTGTAAAGATGTTTTCCATCATCTAATTTGCTTATGTGGGCGGTTTCCTGTACAACTGTGTCGAGGGTGATGCCAGGTTTAAATTTATCCTGCTCCTCAGGTTTCACTAAATATGTATTGTAGGACATAGCTGGAAACCAGGTGTGTCCCACCGCAAATTGTGTTGTGGTTTCATTTGACATAGATTATCTCCTCTCTTAAAAGTATTTCTGACTTTATAATATTGTTCAGTTGTATATGTCAATTGAAAATTTGCATTTAAAATTTATTAAATATAAAAGTTTAAACAAATTGATTGACTTAAAATTGCTTTAATCTATAATATAATAAGAATGAGAATGTTTGCCAAAGGTGTTATGTTATGAAAATTATAAAATTTCTTTTCAAGTTTCTTATTATTTTGTTGATAGCTGGCTTTGTTGGTAGATCAGTATATCTTTTAAATTACAAAAATCCAGTGATAAATAAAAAGCTGATAGTTTTACTTGACCTTGAAGGGATTATACTGGAATCTGATACCCTTATTGAAAAACTTAAAAAATATGAAAAAGATAGCAATGTAATTGGGATCATTTTAAGGATAAATTCTCCAGGGGGTGCAGTTGCCCCAAGTCAGGAGATATATAGATTTATTAAAAAAATGAGCAAACCGGTTTATGCTTCTATGTCTACAGTGGCCGCTTCCGGTGGTTATTATGTGGCGTCAGCCTGTGATAGAATTTATGCTATGCCGGGAACTATTACTGGGAGTATTGGTGTTATAATGAAGTTTACAGACTTATCTAAAATATACGATAAACTTGGTGTTAGGACAGAGACCATCAAGAGCGGAAAATTTAAAGACATAGGTAGTACCACCAGAAGCATGACAGAAGAAGAAAAGTCTATCCTTAAGCAGTCTGTGGATGATGTGTACAACCAGTTTATAGAAGATATACTAAGCAAAAGAACTTTTCTGAATAAAGAGGAACTGCTTAAATATGCAGACGGAAGAATAATTACCGGTAGGGAAGCCAAAAATCTTAAACTAGTCGATAAGTTGGGAAGCTATGAAGATGCTTATGAGGATATGAAAAAGGATAAAAATACTCCGGATGCTGAGCTTTTTATCCCAAAAGATGAAAAAACATTTTTACGAAAATTAATTGAAGAGACGAGAACCTCCATTAAAGAGGTTAAAGCCTTAAATGGACCACTTTATTTGATGGAGTATTGATATGAAAATAGAATGGAAAGATGAATTAAGTGTGGGGAACACCCAAATTGATGAACAGCACAAGACCCTTATAAACATTACAAATAAATTTCATAACGCCATGTTGAATGGAGAAGGTAATGAGGCCATATTGGATGTATTAAAGTTTTTGGATCTATATGTTAAGATACATTTCAGGACAGAAGAGAAATTTATGGAACAAACAAATTATCCCTTTTTGGAAGAACATAAACAACAACACAACGATATGATCGATTTTGTGGAAAATATGAAAAGGACTTTTGTTAGGAATAGAGATGACTACGAAAATGTGTTAAAGTTAAATATAAAGCTTATGAAGTGGTATTTAGACCATATCGGTAATTCGGATAAGAAGCTGGGGGATTATCTTCAGGACAAATCGATAAAAGTAGTGGTTGTGGATGATAATGTGAATAATTAATTCATCATTAACTAAAAAAGCTCCATCTGATTAAGCTATTAGTTTTGTAATTACTGTATAGATAACGTATAAAATCGGAAGTGTGTAAATAAAAAATGAAGTCCTTTTACCATATCTTAAATTGAAGATTATTATGATAAGGGGAAGAAATATCGATGTTCCTCTAAGTCCCATGGATAAAAAACTCCATTCTAATATACTACTTTTTACATTTAGAGTTATCATTGATGAAATTATAATTAAGATAAGTCCGGTTATCCTGTAAAAAAAGATAGGGTTATCACTTACTCTTTTATAGTATATCTTTATATGATCTTCAAAAAGCATAGTAAGTGTACCCAAGAAGAGTCCAGATGCTGTTCCTATCGATATAATAAATATAAAGACGAGAAAAATGGAAGATATACCAAAAGGGATATATGTCTGGATGAAAATGGCAAGTACATCTGATGTTATTGGAATGTCTGGTTTGATATTTTTCATATATAGACCTATCAAATAAAACCCCAATCCCACCGGTGGTATAATTAATGCTGCAAGTAGTGAACCATTTCTTGCGTGTTTTACATCTTTTGCCGCAAAAATAGCCTGTAGGTATGTCTGGGTGGATAACACGCCTAAAATTGTTGAAATAGTGTCTTTTAATCCCCTTGCGAATCCATATTCTTTTAAATTTTGTTGAATAAAATAAAAACCATTTTTAAAAATAATGATTAAAGAGAATGCTAAGATCATATACAGCATATAGAATTTATATTGTCCTAAAAATGATGCCCCTTTTATCCCGAATAGTATTATGAAAAAGAAGATAAAAAAAGATGTAATCACAATAGATGCTTCAAAAGAAACTTTTATATTTGCCCTGATTATTGAGGATGCTGCTATCATTTGGGCTACAGTTTGCAAGAATATACCAGCAAGTGCAAAAAAAGATAAGTATTTTCTGGTATGTTCACCAAATCTCTTCCCAATGAGTTCTATTACCGTAATACTTTCTGATTCCCTCAATTTATAAGAGAAGAATATACCAAGTATCAGGCAAG
The DNA here is from genome assembly GCF_049968475.1 of Calditerrivibrio sp. Lineage (NCBI taxonomy): Bacteria > Pseudomonadati > Deferribacterota > Deferribacteres > Deferribacterales > Calditerrivibrionaceae > Calditerrivibrio > Calditerrivibrio sp. The sequence continues at coordinate 46,515 of NZ_JBMFQS010000003.1, forward strand.
CAAAGGCACTTGAAAAGGTAAATATAAGTGACGGAGCACCATATTCGTAGGCCATCTGGGTGGTACCTATTGTGGATGCTCCCCCCACTAATGTACCAACTATCAGAAATGCTACATGATAAAAATTGAGTTTACGACCGTATAGTGTCCATTCAGAACTTTCCATTGATACACTATTCTTAAATAGAGTGTAGGTGATAAATATAGCAAGAAATAGAAAAAAAATTAATGAATTTATATCAGTTGTGATCATGTTCTGAAAAGCTGACAAATATTTTATAATCCTCATCGTCAAAAAGACAAAGTATAATATCTTCAAGGTATTGAGGATTGGTGTTTATAAAATCCCTGACTGCCCTGGTGATTATTTCTGCGGCCTCTTTTTTAGGATAGCCAAAGATCCCAGTGGAGATGGCTGGTAGGGCTATAGACTTTAGTCTATTATTTTCAGCTAATTTAAGAGCGTTGAAAACGGCGTTATAAAGTAATTTATCAGAAGGGTTGTCTATTTTATATCTTGGACCTACGGCATGAATGACATATTTTGCTTTGAGGTTGCCACCAGATGTAATAACTGCTTCACCAACGGGGCAATGGCCGATTTTATCACATTCATCCTGAATCTGTTTACCACCTTTTTTTGCTATAGCACCTGCGACGCCTCCCCCAAGCTTTAAAGAGCTATTAGCTGGATTAACTATTGCATCTGTAAAAAGCTCTGTTATATCCCCTTTAAGATAACTTACGGTTACTTTACTCATAAAACCCCCTTTTAAAACAATATCTTTTTATAATAAAAATCATCAGTATTTTCAATAATAAAAAATTAATTTAATTAATAGAAAAAATCTATACTAATTCTTTATATTTAGTGCTTGACTTTTTAAAAATAATGTTTTAAAAAGAGTATAGGGTTGTGAATATGAAAGTTACGTGTATACAGAATATAATTTATACTGGTGATATCCGGAGCAATACTAGTAATTTTATCAATAGAATAGTGTCTTGTAATGAGGATGTGGTTGTTTTGCCAGAGATGTGGTTTTGCGGGTTTGATTATCAAAATATGAAAAGGTATGCCCAGGAAACCAACGGAATTATAGATATTCTAAAATCAAACGGGAAAGGGAAAATTATTGTATCTTCTATGCCGGAAATAGAAGGGAATGACCTTTATAACACGGTGTATGTTGTTGGAGAAAATGGGATTTTAGCTAAATATAGGAAGCAGTTTTTGTTTTCACCACAGAGGGAAGATGAATATTTTAAAGCTTCTGACAACGACATAACAGTATTTGAATATAAAGGTTTTAAATTTGCAGTTGCCACTTGCTATGAGATAAGGTTTCCAGAGATTTTTAGAATTGGGGCTTACAAAGGCGCAGAGGTGTTCCTTGTGCCAGCCATATGGCCTGCGGCAAAATCCTCCCACTGGTTGACCCTATTAAAGGCAAGGGCCATTGAGAATCAGGCATTTGTTGTGGGGTGTTCCTCCTCATCGGTTGTTAGGAGAGAAAAGGTTTTAAAATGTGGTTATTCAGCTGCTTATGATCCATGGGGGGAGCAGCTTTTTTCTTTGGGTGAGGAGAGCTCTATGGCTTCTGCGGAGCTAGATATTTCTAAGATTTCGGCCGTAAGGGAGCAGATCCCGAGTCTTAATGATGCAAAAAAATGTTTTTACATTAATAAAAAACCGCTTTGAGCGGAAAGTTTAGGAGGAATATATGTCAGATTACGGTACACTTGAATCCAGAGTAAGGATGAAAAGTCTTCTTTCAAAAGTTATGAAGCCTGAAGACACAATTCAGTTTTTTAAGCCAGGGATGAATCTTGGTTGGTCAGGGTTTACTCCTGCTGGTTATCCAAAAGTAGTACCAATAGCTCTTGCGGACTACGTTGAGAAGAATAATCTGCAGGGTAAGTGGAAGTTTAACCTTTTTATAGGTGCTTCTGTTGGTGTTGAAACGGAAGACAGATGGGCTGCTCTGGATATGATCGATAGAAGATGGCCTTATCAAACAGGTAAAAATATTCAAAAGGGGATTAACGAAGGTAGAATTAGAATGGGTGATAAACACCTTTCTCTTTTTGCTCAGGATCTGGGCTATGGTTTCTACACAAAAGACACTGAAACAGGGAAGCTTGATCTGGGTATTATCGAGGTGTCTGCAATTACTGAGGATGGTGGACTTGTGCCCACCTCATCATGCGCAGTTATTCCTGAAATTTTGATGATTTGTGATAAAATTATTGTTGAGGTTAACACTGGTGAGCCTTCTTTTGAAGGTATGCACGATATAATGGTTCTGAATCATCCACCTAAGAGGCAGATAATTCCAATTACCAAAGCCAATGATAGAGTGGGGACAACTTATGTTCCTTGTGATCCAAATAAAATTATAGCTATAGTTGAGTCTAAACTCAGAGATAAAGGTAGAGCATTTTCTGAGCTTGATGATACTTCCGATACAATTGCAGCTCACATCCTTGATTTCTTTGACTTTGAGGTTAAAAAAGGTAGATTGCCTAAGAACCTTCTCCCGCTTCAGTCCGGCGTTGGTTCCATTGCAAATGCTGTTGTGGGTGGCCTTGTGAAGGGGCATTTCTACAATCTTTCCGTTTATACTGAAGTTCTTCAGGATACTATGCTTGATCTCTTCGATTCTGGTAAACTGGATTTTGCATCAGCATGCTCACTTTCTCTTTCTGAAGATCCAGGATTCCCAAGATTTTTCGAAAAAATGGATTTTTATGCATCAAGAATAACTTTGAGACCACTTTCCATTTCCAACTCTCCTGAGGTTATCAGAAGACTTGGTGCTATCGCTATGAATACTCCAGTGGAATTTGATATATATGGACATGCAAACTCTACTCTTGTGGGTGGTACAAGAATGATTAACGGTATTGGTGGTTCTGGTGACTTCTTGAGAAATGGTTATCTTTCAATTATGCATACACCATCTGTCCGCCCAAGTAAGACAGATCCTATCGGTATTACGTGTGTTGTTCCAAAAGCACCTCATATAGACCATACTGAGCATGACATTGATGTCTTAGTTACAGAACAGGGTCTTGCAGATTTAAGAGGTCTTGCACCAAAAGACAGAGCTCGTGAAATCATCAAGAAGTGTGCTCATCCAGAGTATAAACCTATCCTGATGGAATACCTTGAAATGGCTGAAAGGGAGTGTTTTAGAAAAGGTGTAGGCCATGAGCCTCAGCTTTTCGACCGTTGCTTCAAGATGCAGCTTAACCTTGAAAGAAACGGTACAATGAGAATCAAAAACTGGGATATAAAAGTAGATCTTGACTAATTATAAATTTTTAGGGGGAGTATTAACTCCCCCAATTTAAAGAATGCTCAATACCTCTTTATTAGTTTTACCAATATTTGTTGTCGTATTTTTTGGTTATTTTTTGAAACGATTTGGGTATATCGACGATGTTTATGTTAAAAGTAATAATAAACTGATATTCAACTTTTTTTTGCCTTTACTGCTATTTTATGAAATATCAAAGACAGCAATCAATGCTGAAAGTTATCTGCTTATAATTATTGTGATGGTTGCTTCTATTTTTACAATTTTTATATTCAGCTTTCTATTTGGTAAAGTTTTAAAAATGCCCCAATACAGCCTTGGAACCTTTGCTATGAATAATTTTAGGGCAAACTATGCTTACATGGGGCTTCCGATATCTTTTTATGCTTTCGGGAAAGAGGGGTTATCGATAGGTAGCATATTGATGGCGGTTATCGTTCCGTTTGTGAATCTTTTATCAGTGGTTGCACTTAGTATAGGGAAAAAGAGTGATAAGAGTAAACTCATGTTTTTTATCCAGTCTACACTTATCAATCCCATCGCTTTTTCCTGTATTTTAGGTTTAATATTTTCATATTTTAAGGTAGAACTACCAGTATTTATTACAAGGTCGATTGATATAGTCAGTAAAGTAGCTCTCCCTCTGGCACTAATCGGTATTGGAGCAACGATAAATTTTAACTATATAAGGGGGAATAAATTTTACCTTTTGATGGTTGTAATTATAAAACTTTTTGTCCTTCCATTTGTGGCACTGTCTTATATTTATCTTTTTAATATTAAATTGGATATCGTTTCCAAGGTTTTAATAGTAATGCTTGCCTCCCCACCTGCAACGGTGAACTTTGTTCTGGCGGATATGATGGGTGGAGATAAAGAGCTTTCCAGCGGAGCTATAATGCTAAGCACTCTTATGGCTATATTTTCATTTATATTTTGGCTAACTGTATTAAAAGTTTAGCCTTTATTCTTTTTCAAATAGTCGATAAGAGAAACGATATTCTCCTGGGCTGTAGCTTCAATATTCTCCTGTTTTATAGCTTCGTAAATCTCTTTTCGGTAGACAGAGACAGACTTGGGTGCCTCTATTCCGATCTTTACAGATTTTTGATTTACGTCCACTATCTTTATCTCAATATCATCGCCTATTATTAAACTTTCCCCTATCTTGCGGGTGAGTACAAGCATATACTATTCCTTGAAGAGTGGTGTTTTTATCTGGTATCTATCATCCTCCAAAATTATCTGTTTTGCAAGTTTTTTTTGTACATTTATTGCAAGGGGAGCTTTCAGATTGACGGTGGCATCTTTTGGGTTTGCAGGAACAACCACAATGCCAAAGAGTACAAGATCATCTCTGGATTTTGCCTGGAGTATCTTCAAGTCTCTTTTATGGATTTCTGGTGCATAGTCAGGGAAAAAAGATTTTATGTCTATTATGACAAAAGATACTGTGGGATCTTCAGAAGAATGAAAAACGTAGAAAGGGAGGTGTTCTTCTGACGAGATCAAAAGAAAGTCGCTCAAATGGGCGAATCCCAAAAGTGGAGATGTCATGTAAAAGATATCGCCATCTGTAAACTCAAGTTTTCCATACTTTAAAGAGTATAAAACCTTTTTCTCCATCTGTTTTCTTTTTGCATTAGCTTTTGCTTCCATATATGGCCTCCTATCTTATGTAATCTAATATTGAGAGTTGCATTATTTTAGATGCTGTGGCAAGGGCTGCCTGGTATGCCTGTTGGGCCAGCTGAAACTCTGTAATCGCTTTTGTGGCATCCTCGCCTCTTGAACCAAGGTATTTGGATTTTATATCTTCTGCAACCGTTTTGACGGTTGCTTGAAAATTTACTACTGCATCAGCTCTATTTTTTCTAGTACCGGCCATTGTGAGTTTTTCATTAATCTGATTTTCTGCTTTATCCAGTATCCCTATTTCGTAGTTTATTCCTGATCCTACCGTTGATGTAAAAGAGTCAGTGGCATAAGCGGTACCGGCATCGAAAGACAATTTTACCCCGTCAGCCACAAATTTGGTTTGATTTGCAGTATCAAATTTAAGTTCGTTTACCAAGTCACCTTTTGAATTGGTTATTTTAATCTTTATTTCATCACCTTTTTTGAAAAATCCGAGGGTACCTTGATGATCACCTGAAACGATCATATTGTTTAATCCGGTGTAATTAAAAACAAGCTGATTATCTAAATTTTGGGCAACTATTGAAGGGGTTGGAGTTAAAGCAGTTATTTTATTGTTTATTTCTGAAATCAGATCATCCAGGGAGGTGTAGTCTCTTTTTTGTACAGTTATATCTGCGTTATTCCAATTTGTACCATCGTAGTAACTAAATTGTAGAGTGCGCTGGAGATCTGTGCTATTTGCAAGGTTTAGATTGGGTGTGGTTTTACTGTAAACGATGTTTTGCTGTAGACCTAAAGCAGTGGCTGAAGCTGAATCTGATGGGTTTATCTCTATCTCCTGAAGCCCAGAACCTGATCTCAAAACGAGCCGGTTGTCCACCAATTCCGCTTTTACGCCAAGGTTGGCCAATGTGGTATCGGTGTTTATCACATTTACGATGTTGCTAATATTCACATTTGAGAAGGTTACCCTTGTCATACTATTATCTGCACCTTTTACTAATATATCAAAAGAAGCTTGGGTAGTGGCATCTATAGTATTTTTGGTGGATGTGGTGAGCTCTTTTTGTAGATAGAATGATGTTTTTTGATCCTGGCTTAGTACCTCATATTTCCACTCATCGTTGTAATTTCCTCTGAAAGTGCCGCCAAGGTAAGGTTTTAATGTGGATATAAAGTTTTCATCCCTCCATGCGGAAGGGGCACCTATACCCTCTTTTGGGATGTTGAGGTTGAGGGCGTTGTAAAGGTTTTTCAATGATCTAAAAGTATTGACGTTTTTCCCTTCCTGGACGATGTTCATATCACCAAAACTAAGGCTTGAAGATGCTTTTAAGCTGACTTTAAAGGATGATGGAATGGATATATCCGGTAAAATTATATTTACACCATAGCCAAGATCTATTGGTTCCCCTTTGTAGGTTGATGGATCTATGGTAATATCTTTTATAGTAATTCCATTTTTATCTTTTACTGTAATTGTTCCGGGAGCTGTGAAGGTTGAAATATACCAGTCGTCATCCAGACCACCATTGTACCTCCCCTGTAGAACGACATTCTGATCAACTTCGGGGTATCCTATACCGGAATTACTCGGGATAAGCTTGATGGAAAGTCTGCTGGTTCCACCCCTTTTGTCGGCCACTTCCAAGTATCCATTGTTTAATTTTGCATCCACCGTATTATCGTAAAGATCTTCGATAAATTTCAATAGATCTGAAATATTTTTCTCAGGTGCATATGGGTATCCATTGTTGCGGGGGGTGGCGGATTTATAGACATTGTTTGTACCATCGTCGAGTCTTACCGTGAGGATCGTATTATTGGAAAAGTTCATATTTAGCTTTTCAGCTACCAGGTTTCCACCATCAACTTTGAAATTATAAAGAAACTTTATGTCTGATGGCAACTGATTATTAAGTTGATTGGCAACATCCGTCAATGTTCTGCCCGCAGAGGCAGGAATCGATATCTGGTGGTTGTCCAGATTTACCGTAATGGCAGATGTGGTAACCACTGAAGTAAATGATACAGAAAGTGAATCGCTAAAATTATCATAACCGAAGTCAAAGGTGGTATCTTTACCTGAGGCTTCGATGGATCCAATTGCCATTCCAAAAGGGTTACCGTCTGATGCTGTTATTTTGAGTTTAACAGCGTTTCCAGCCCTTGTGGTGGCAAGCATAATTTTGTCACCATCCATCACTGCTTTAATCTCTTCCCCAAGCCCCTGACTTTCTAATTCTCTATTTATAGAAAATATTACGTCATTCAAATCAGTATAGCTTCTCGAATCTAACGTAACAGAATAATTGCGATTAGCATAAACTATTGATAGGGTTCTCTGGGCGGAATTATATTTTGTAAAATTGAGGTCAACATTATCCACACCAGTGATTTTGGCTGTACCAATTTTTAATCCGTTGTGATCTGTACCTGATATTTCGATACTATCTGCCAATGAAACGTTGGCGTCCTGAATCTCACTAAATTTTGTAGTTTCGGTAATTGCAAGACCTTTTATTGTATTAAAACGTGTTCCCTTAAGTATTCTTTCAACTTCAGTAAAAACCTCTTTCCCTGTGAAGTTTATGGTAACGTCCTGCTGGTAACCAATTTTTGTGGTAATCTGGCCGTCATCACCAAAGTAATTAATGTCATCTCCCGGTTTGTAATAGAAGGTGGCATTAAAAGAGCTATTAACTTCAGGTAGTTTTACTGCCACACCAACACCTAAATTTACAACTTCTCCAGGTTTATACTTAATCTTGATACTGGTTCCAGCAAAATTACCGTTTTTTGCTGATTCATCTGAACCATTTGAATCGATAATTACGTTTTCTCCATTAGCATTTTTTAGAGATATCTCCGCATAATCCCCCATAGAAATTACCGATACAGAGTAACTTCCCTCCTTTAACTCCGGAAGATCGGCAAAAACATCTCTTTTTATGACATCTGCGCCATTTACATTGCCATTTATTTTTACTGCACTGATGGCTCTACTATCCGCAGCAAAAGGTTTTGTATCGGTTTTATATCCCGCAAAAAAGTATCTACCGAAATAGTTTGCATTTCCAACATCGATGAGTGATTGAAGCATATTTGCCACATCTCCAGCCAGGGCTTTTCGGCTTGTGGCATTCTGGCTGTCATTTGCTCCGGCTACAGCATACTCACTTTTTGCATTTCTTATTATATCAAAAGCCCTTTGTAGTTCATTATCGTAATTCGATAGCCAGCTGATGGCATTTTCTGCATTCCTGGAAAATTGTTGACCTTCATCTATGGTGCGTTGCACATTTATTGCGGAAGCGTAAAACACGACGTCATTTTCAGGATTTATGAGATTTCTCCCTTTCGTTACTTTGTCATTTGCAATTGTTACCTTTTCAAGGCTATTGCCTAAATTATTCAGATATTTTAATGAAAGCATGTTAAAGGTAACTCTCATAGTTCACCTCTTATCTACCAGCAAGTCCTGTACCATTGATAAGTTTATCTATCATCTGATCAACCGCAGTTATAAACCTGGCATTAGCCTCGTAAGCTTTCTGGAATTTTATCAGATTTGTATATTCTTCGTCCATTGAGACACCCTGAATCTGGTCCAATTTTAGTTTTAATTCCTGTACAACGTTTTTCTTTGTGTCGTAGAATGTGTCCACCTGGGCCTTATCACTTCCTATAAGGGATACAAAAGTAGTATAAAATTCATCTATAGTAACGTTATTGCTGAGTGGTTTGTATTTTATGTTTGAAATATTCAATGCATTCTGGTTATCACCTGGCTCACCTGTAAGAGAAGTGGCTATAAAACCTGAATCATCTTTTACCAATGAACTTAAATCTATATCTTTTGCAGATGTACCTTTGAAGAAAGAGTTTAATCCGGAAGCCACGAGGAAGTTAGATGTATCCTCTTTGAAGGTAAATGTGTAGCCCTCGGCGACGGTTATTTTTATAGTGTTATTTTCTGATAAAAAAGCCTGAATTTTTCCTCCGCTGGGGTCAGCATCGGCGGAAGAGATTTTTAAAATTATTGAATTTAATGAATCTTTTTCTGGATCCACATCTATGTCGTAGTAGTTTTCCACCTGATTATTGCTGTTGTATAATGCTATTCTGAAGGTTCCTTTATTTATGGGATAATTAAATTTTCCGGAATCTTCGTTGAATTTATAAGATGGGTTTATTACGCCGTTGTTGGATGAGATCTGATCAAACCTTTTAAGCCCTTGACCTATACTATGAAGTTGGTTTGTGGAAACGATCAGTGTAGATGCCAATTCATTCAGTTGTGCAGTGTATTTGCCGATGTAGCTGTCCCTAGTTTTTATCTCCCCATAAATAGATCCACCGATTATCTTATCTGTAATATTTACCTGTGGTTTATCAATACCACCTGAACCCCAGTAGATATCGAAATGGTCGTTGTTTTTAGGGTTTTCCACTGCATAAAGTTTATTTGATTCGGAAGAGTCCACTATTGCTATTCCACCAATAAAAACTGAAATCTGGCCGTTACTTTGCTCAGATGATACAAAATTTACCTCTTTGCTCAAATCATCTAAAAGCTTATCCCTTTTATCTCTGAGGTCGTTGGCTATATCTCCACCTGATTCTGATTTGGCAATCTGATAGTTAAGGAAGGCTATATTTTTGGCTAAATCATTTATTTTTTCTATTTTAGTTTTGATGTTTTGGTCATTCTGGCGTCTGATACCTTCCAGATTGTTGTAGCTTTCTCTTATTTTCATCGTGAGGGTGGTTGCCTTTTCGATTAAAGTCCTTCTTTTGACGTATGATTCATCTGAATTATCTGGTGCAGTATTTGATAGGTCAGACCAGGCATTGAAATATTCTTTGAGATCATCCCCAAGACCGGATCCTGATTCCAGTTCGTTAAAATAGATTTTTATGTTATCCATTGATGTTTTTAAATTATCCCAATAGTTGAAAGAGCTTGTCTCATTTCTAAGTGTTTTTGCAAGGACATCGTCATATGTTCTTACTACCGCATCGAGTTTTGCTCCTCTTCCAAATGGCCCCGGATGAACGTTTAATGGGGATTCTGTGGTAATTATAACCCTCTGACGGGAATAACCTTCAGTGTTTAAATTAGCAATATTGTGGCCGGTCACATCTATCCCTGACTGTGCCACATAAAGCCCTGAAACCCCTGTATGTAAAATTCCAAATATATTGGCCATACGATTCTCCTAAATTGTGTAAAACCTTATCAAGCTGTTCTAACCACACCTTTAGGTTTTGTTTGGGTCACACCAAAACTATCGTAAGAGCTGCTACCAAGCATGCCAATCTGTTCGAAGAAATCCCTTATGAGTTGTAAATTTGTATGATAAAGAATTTTTATCGCCATGTTCTCAGAGTATATTTTGTTTGTTATATCGAGAATCTCTTTTCTCAAGCTTATTAGCTCCTCTTTAAGGGATGAGTCATCAATGGCATCCACCAGTTCACTTAAGGATGCATTTTTAAGATTAAGTCTTTTTTGAATATTTTTGGCTATTCTATCCCTTGATTCATCAAGTATTTTCTCTTTGTAAAGAAGGGTTTCTTTTTTCTTGACTGTCTCAAGGGTTTTATCTATCTGCCATTTGGAGATATAGCTCTTTTCTTCTTTTAAAAGTTCATAAATAGATTGATACAGCTCTATTTGTTGTTTAAGCACACCTATAAGGCTCTGGATTGTTTCCATAACTACCTCCGTAATATCAGTTTTATGTTTTAACTGTTTTTAAAAGAGGTTGTTTATCGCAGCGCCTACAATCTTTTCCGCCACCTTTTTACCTGAAATGGTATAGGTACCGGCTTCTATCTGATTGCGGATTTGGTCGACCATGTCTTTTCTTACATCAGGAGTAGACTTGACTCTGTCGATGAGAGAAGAGACCTGTGACTTGGCCACGGAAGGTGATTTTTCTTTTAAAACATCACCACTTTTTGCATTTTCAGAACTATTTTTCTTCATATTGGATATCTTATCGTATTGAGATATATATTTTTCATCTACTCTCATGACCGTCTCCTTCTACTTCTTAGACAACATATCGACCAAAATTTACACTACTTTAGGATATTTTTCAATATCTTTTCCGACCTCTTTAATATTTAAATAGCAACATCTATGCCATAATACCGGGATAATTTTTCCCAACGTTGTTTTTCATATTCTGATTATAGTTTTGGTGGAGTGTAGCTTTAAGCTGGTTAAAGAGGATATCTTTTAATCCACCTTTTGTACTTTTTGCTATCTCTTCAGAAAATTTTGAATCTAACATTTCTGTAAAAACATCTTCACCAAAACTTCGCTTGATAATACCGTCGTTTGATACCGTTTTTCTGGCTGATTTCATAACCATATCATAGAATAGTGCTTCAAAATCTTCACAGGCTTGTTTGAGTTGTTTTTCCCTATCCATGTTCATAAAATTTCTTACCTGCAATTTCACTTTTTCGTTTATAACGTTTTGAGTATTGACACTGTTCATATATCCCCCCTAAATTACTTCCAGATCTCCCTGTAGTGCCCCTGCTGATTTTATCGCCTGCAGGATTGCAATGAGATCTCTTGGGGTTACCCCTATTGCGTTGAGGCTTTTTACAAGGTCGCTTATTCTTACCCCTTCAGGTAATACCATAAGCTTTGCTTTGTCCTCTTCAACCTTTATATCGGTTTGTTTTGTGACTGTTGTTTCCCCTTTTGAAAGGGGGTTTGGCTGGCTTACCTGTTCTGTGCTGGTGATTTTTATGGTTAAATTACCGTGGGATACTGCCACCGTATTTACTCTTACGTCTGATCCCATGACTATGGTGCCAGTTCTTTCATCAACGATAACTTTTGCAAAAGTTTCTGTCTCTATTTCAAGATTTAATATCGCATCCATAAATTCGTAAAACCTATCCTTGTATGCATCTGGGATTTTGACTTCAATTGTTGTTGGGTTTACAATCGTTGCTTTGTCTTTAAATATTCTATTTATGACCTGCTTAGCCCTAACCACATTAGAAATACTTACATCTTTAAAGCTTATCCTCAGAATATCTTCTGTCATATTGAAATTTATCTCCTTCTCAATTATTGCTCCATTAGGGATTCTCCCAACGGTGGGGTGATTTTTTACTGCACCTGCTCCTGCCGCCTGAACATTCATACCACCAACGGATATGGGGCCCTGTGCAGAAGCGTAAAACTGACCATTTGGGGCAGCAAGTGGGGTAAGTATCAGAGTTCCCCCTTCGAGACTTTTGGCATCACCAATTGAAGATACAACAACGTCTACTTTGGTACCAGGTTTTGCAAAAGGTGGGAGTTTTGCTGTGACTACTACTGCGGCAACATTTTTCACCTTTACCTTTTTCTTATCTACGGCGATACCCATTCTATCCAACATATTTGTAAGGGATTGGATGGTAAATTCAGTCCCTGATTTGTCTCCAGTGCCATTTAATCCTACCACCAGGCCATAACCAACAAGCTGGTTGTCTCTAATGCCATCTACTTTTGCAAGATCTCTGATCTTTGTCCCGGCAAAACTGTTTATAGCTATCAAAAGTATTACAGTTATCCATCTAAACATAACCTACCTCCTCAGACATTAAAATGGCCATACCCAATCTATTATGTTGCTCAACCATCCTTTTTTATTGGAATCTGAAATTATACCTTTGCCACTGTAGCTAATTTGTGCATCAGCAATGGCAGTGGATAATACCTGATTGTCTGCGTCTATATCTTTTTGTCTTATTATACCTTTTACAGTGATTACCTGTTTTTCTTGATCAACAATGATCTCCCTCTGCCCTTCTATCACAAGATTACCGGAAGGTAATACATCCACGACTCTTGCTGCCATTGTGGCTTTTACCTGGTCGGACTTCTGTTTTTTCCCCTGGCCGGTGAAACTATTTTTTGTACTTTCTTTTACAGTGGGATCAAGTGGGTTGCCAGTTCCAAGGAAGTTTTTAACACCTAAATTTGTGGGTAATCCCAGAAGGTTTGTAAGTCCCATATCGTATGATGAGGTCTTGGATGCAGATGTGCTGTTTGAATTGGTGGCGGAAGATGATTCCACAATTTTTACTATGACTATATCACCTATGGTTCTACCTTTGTAATCCAAAAATAGGGCGCTGCTATTTCCAATATCTGTCCATAATGATGCTGTGGGGGCTTTGGGGGCAGTTCTTTTATGATATTCTTCAATCTCTTTTTTATAGTCTGCAGTTGGGACATTTGTTTCCACTTTTGATGCACACCCGGAAAAGATTATAGTAGAAGCAATTAAAAGTGATAAGATCTTTATGTTTGTTAGCCCTAACTTTTTTTTCATACATGCCTCCTTAAGACGTTTTTACTACTTTTTATCAAGTGGGATGCCAACTTTTCCGGAAATAAATTACCTATTTACATTTTTTGGGAAAAATATATATTCTTATGTGTAAACCACCCTTATAAGGGGGGCGCTAAGGTTTCGACGGGGAAGCCGTAGGCGTGAAGGGCATGCCGAGTTCGGAATCTCGTAAAAATCCGGCTAAAGTAACTGCAAACGACGAATACGCTCTCGCTGCTGCTTAGTCAGCGACGCTCTCTGATGGTTTGCCTGTGACTGTCAGAAGGGCGCCAGAAAGCAGGCTGGTCTGATATGACGCCTTTAAGTATCGGACGAGATTAAAAAGGCTTGCAAAGCTTAAGCCTGCCTGTGGGCTCTAAGCTTAGGACAACCAATCACAGGATAAGCATGTAGTCCTTTATGTCGAAAGTTCTTCGGACGCGGGTTCGATTCCCGCCGCCTCCATATTAATTGTTTTTTTGTCTCATGAAATTTCCAGATAAATTTATAAGATATCTGAGTTGGATAGGATGAAAATTAAGGAAAGTAGGGGGCAGGACTGTGTGTATGCTAAAATAATGCATTTATGGGCAAACATGTAGGTTTTCCCCTATTTATGGTTTATGGATGCAAAAATGGGGGGACAGCAGTTGCAAGTTATTGAAAAATGGAATATAAAAAAGGGTACTGTCGGAATCACTGGCCTGACTTTGTGTGAGTAATGTTTGAACGTTGGAGCCTAAACCGGGAACCGAAAATCAAAAACCGTGAACCGTTAGAACTTTGAAATGTTAGAACATTGAACTTAGAACATTAAACGTTGAACATTTATCAAATATTGTCTACATTCTTCAAAAGCCTTATTAAATAGTGCTCCCAATACTCAATCAAAAGTATCTTCTTTATATGATATACCTACCTACGCAAGGTAAAACAGATGATAGATTACCGGCATATCTATATCAGCAGCTGTTTTTTCATCATACTTAGCCTGATCCGGAAGTTACCATCTGGCAAGGTAAAATTTAAACTTTGCTTTTTATGTATTATCTATTTTTTATAAACAATTTTTTATGGACTACCAAAAACGTTTCATCCTGGATTTTCGATAAAAACTCTTCGGAGGAAACTTTGTTAAAAAGTGGGAATAGCTAAACACGCAGTGATACGATAAACCATCAATTAAAGAGATTTTTAATTTTCTTTATATCTTAATGCTTACTGTATCACCATTTTTCGACCTTAAAGATTTCATTATTTTGCAATAAATTTGAGGTTATGCCATAGTTTAAGCTCCATTTTATACTTCAATTATTCTGAGTAAATTTGTGCTCCCAGGGACTCCAGCCGGATATCCCATTACGGCTATTATCTTTTCACCTTTCTTTAAGATACCATCTTCCGTTGCTTTTTCTAAAAAATCGGAAATTAGTCCATCGATATCATCCGATTTAATCACGAGCATATTTGGTGTTACACCCCAGACAATTGAAAGTTTGCGGGCTACTTTTATATCAGTGACGTTTGCAATGATATCAGCTTTTGGTCTGAAGTAGGATGTCCTTATTGCAGATGCGCCAGTACTGGTAAATACCACCAGCTTATCGATTCCTGTATATTTGGAGAGCTCCGTAGCGGAAAAGGGGATTGCATAGCCACCTTCGATCTTTCTTGTTTTATGATATTCATATATTTTTTCTGCTTCAATAATTGTTTTTTTCATCACCCTTACAGATTCTAAAGGGTACTTCCCCGCTGCTGTTTCATCCGATAACATAACGGCATCTGTGCCATCCAATACCGCATTTGCCACATCGGATACCTCTGCTCGTGTTGGTCTTGGAAGGTTTACCATTGAGTTTAGCATCTGTGTTGCGGTAATTACCGGCTTATTTTTTTCATTTGCTTTACGTATTATCATCTTTTGAATGACTGGTACTTTTTCTAATTCTATCTCCACACCTAAATCACCCCTCGCTACCATTATTCCATCTGATACTTCTATTATCCCATCGATATCTTTTATCGCTTCATGTTTCTCTATTTTGGCTATGATAGGTATGTCTCCACCGTTTTGACGGATAAATTCTTTTAGTTCTAAGACATCTTCCTTTCTTTTTACAAATGAGATGGCAATAAATTCAAATTCATTTTTAATTGCAAAAAGTACATCTTCTTTATCTTTATCAGTGATTGCAGGTATGTCGAGTGAAATATCTGGAAAATTAACCCCCTTCCGGGAAGAGATTCTCCCCCCTACTAATACCACAGTATGAATAAGATCATCAGTTATCTTTTCCACCTCAAGCCTTATGAGTCCATCGGCAATATATATTCTACTACCCACTTTTATCGATTTTAAAATTTCAGGATGGTTTATGGCGAGATGTTCTCTCGTGGATGTTGTCAGACTTTTTTTAATAGATATCTTTTCTCCACTATGAATATCAAAGGGCTCTTCTACTTCTGTAAGCCTTATCTTTGGTCCACCAAGATCCTGCAGTACTCCGATGAATTTTCCTGCGATGGCGGAAAGTTTTCTTATCTTTTGTAAGTTTTCCAGATGTGAGAAATGATCCCCATGAGAAAAGTTTAGCCTGAAAATGTCCACCCCTTCTTTAATTAGACTCACTATCATATTTTCATCATTTGAAGCTGGTCCCAGAGTGGCCACTATCTTCGTTTTTTTCATATTATCACCTCACTAGTTGTATTATAGCCTAAAAATGAATGTGATAACAACAGAAATAATTTTTAGTTTTATATCTTTTCAAGATTTATCATGGTGCAATCAAACAATCTTTGCTTTGTCCCCATTAAAAATTACCGAAGCTCCTAAATAGAAGATTTCACCATCTTTAAAAATATTTTTTTCTTTTAAAAAATAGTATATATCTTCACTCCTTGTTCCGGATGCACAGTAGAATATCAGTTTTTTATTTTTGGGTAGCTTATTGTAGTTTGTAATTATATAGCCGTATGGATAGTTTATAGCTCCCTTTAAATGTTTTATTTTATAGTCGTAGCTATCGTTAACATCTATTATAAGATATTCATCATCTTTTCTTTTGTATATCTCTATGAATTGTTCCTTGGTAAGCTTCCCAGGTTCGTTCATCTGGGGTAGTTCAATGTTCTTTTTTTTAATCCATTCTTCTACTCCACCTTTGTATAAATATACATTTTTATACCCAAGGGATACCGCTTTCTGGGCGGAATTTGGGGATAAAACGCAATATACGTTTTTACAATAGAAGACTAAAGGTGTATCTGTGGAGTCTGGTAGTAGGTGTGAGAGTTCGGTGAATTCTTCATCCGGAATATTTATGGCTCCATCTATGTGGAATTTGGCATAAGAGGATCTTCCTCGGGAGTCCACAAGACAATGGTCAACTTTCATCAGGTTTATCAATTCTTCGTAGGAGATCTCTTTAGGTTTTATCTCTTTACTTCGTTTGAAAAGCATCTAATTGATCTTCTTTAATTCTTTTTCTTCCTGTATTAGGTGATAGATGAGATCTTTTAATTTCCAGTTTATAGAATGTGTTGTGATCATAGCAAAAAGAGCCTTTGGTAGCCCCAGGCTTTTGTAGATCTGGATGAAGGAGAATATCTCTTCTCTGTTGAAACCGTTTAGTAATACAACCTTTATGTCAAGGGGATCCCCAACAGAACTCTCCTTTGTGAGGATATCGGCTATTACGAGGTCTACATCTTCAGATGTCAATACTGAAAATTCGTAAGTTACGTTCGACTTTAATAGATCTATTGTATTTAAAGGGAAACCGCCTACAAGTATTTTTTTATTGTCCATAAATGTCTGGCCTCAGGTATGACTTTATCGGTATCCTCGATCGGAAATCTTTTACAATATTCAGATCAATATCAATGGTGGATATTTCATCAATCGTTTTCCCCATGGATAAAACTGTTTCCCCGGTGGGGGATATCACCCTTGATTCCCCTGCAAACTCTTCACCCCATATCTTCCCCACTGCGTTTGAATAGATAAAATACGATTGGTTTTCTATCGCTCTGGCGGTGGCAAGGGTAACGAGATGATTTTTACGCGAATCTGGCCATTGGGCAGGTAAAAAAACTACTTCCACTCCTGATTTAAAGTATATTCTAAAGATCTCAGGATATCTGAGATCAAAGCAGATGGCACATCCACATACTGCCCCATTTAAACGGAAAGCAGATAGGTTTTTTCCGGCAGTAAAATGTTTATCTTCGTCCATCAGAGGGAAAAGATGGGTTTTATCGTAGGGGAAGTCATATCCTTTGTCGTTTTTGACGAAAAAAGAATTATAGCGCTTCCCATCCTGATATCTTACGATTGATCCTACATATGTGTTTCCCTCTGGAAGATTGGCTATGATCTGGTGATGGTTATGCGGCATTTTTTCGATATGTTCATAGTTGAAACCAGTTGTCCAGAGCTCCGGCAAGATGACTATAGAATCTTTTATAGATTCTGTCAGAGTAACGACTTTTTCAAGATTTTTAAAAGGGTCTTCCTCCACCCTCATCTGTAGAAGAGATATCTTCATTATTCCACCTTATAAATATGTAACTTCTTGATCCATTAAAATCTGCTCCAGAAGAGCCTTTTCATGTTCATTCAGACAGCTTTTGGAGATGCATTTCTTCCGCTGCACCACATGTTCATCTATGAATATTGGATAATTCATCCTTAGACTCATGGCTATTCCATCTGATGGACGGCAATCTATGATTAACGTATTGCCAGAATGATTAAGCTCTAACTTTGCGGTAAAAATACCGTCGTCAAATGTATCGATAAACAATCTGTTAACGGTCACATCCCCAAGTTGTCTTAGTATGTCTGCCATTAGATCATACGTCATAGGACGAGGCTTTTTTAGAGATGATAAGACATAAAAGATTGCCTCCGCTTCAAAAGGCCCCACCGGCAACGGTAATAGTATAGAATCATCAATACTTTCCAATATCACTTTGTAGGATGATATAAAGGGGTCTTTGATCACGCATTTTACTTTAAACTGCCTCATGATACCTCCAAATTGCCGAAAAGGGAGTTCTTTTTCGCCTGAGTGATTTTTACTTTTACAATTTCACCATTCTGTAATGATTTTTCAGAAGTAAAGTTTACAATACGGTTTTTTCTATTTCTACCAGAATACACATTTGTATCCTTTTTACTCTTCCCTTCAACTAAAATTTCCTGAATCTCACCGATCTGACGTTTTAAAAGTTTGTCCGTTATGATCTGTTGAGCATCGAGAAGCTTTTTCAGTCTATTTGCTTTTTCTACATCTGAGATATTATCCGGCATTGATGATGCCTTCGTCCCTGGTCTTGGGGAGTACTTGAAGGCAAAGATTGTCTCATACTCTATCTCATTTACGGCTTTTAATGTTTGTTCAAAATCCTCATCTGTTTCCCCCGGAAATCCCACGATAAAATCCGATGAAAGGGCAAGACCTTTTATTTTTTCTTTTGCATAAGAAATCTTCTCTTCATATTCTTCAAAAGTATATCCTCTATTCATTTTTTTGAGAATATCGTTTGACCCCGCCTGAAGTGGTAAATGAAGATATTCGCAGATCTTACTTTCTGACGCAACGAGATCCACCAAATCTTTATTGAAATCTTTTGGATGAGAAGTAACAAACCTTATTCTATTTAAACCAACAATTTGTGTAGCCATATATAGAAATTGTGTAAAATTAATCTTTTCGTCAAGGGTTTTTCCATAAGAATTGACATTTTGTCCTAAAAATGTCACCTCTCTTACACCATTGTCCACTAAAAATTTCACTTCATCAAGTATCTCTTTGTAGTGTCTGCTTTTTTCTCTTCCTCTAACGTATGGCACTATGCAGTAGCTGCAAAAGTTGTCACATCCTTTCATTATCGTCACAAAGGCTGAAACAGAGCTATTCCTATTGAAAATAGGTACAGTAAAATCATCATGGTAAAACTCCGTAATGGCAAGGCGTTCACCTTTTTCCACTCTAAAAATGGCTTCATACAGCTTTGGAATCCCATCTGTTCCTATAACAAGATCAACACTTTTATTCTCTTTTAGTATAGCTTCCCCATCCTCCTGAGCAACACAACCTGCTATGGCTATTTTAAAGTATGGATTTGAATTTTTAAATCTTTTTAACCTTCCGATTTCACTTTTTACCTTTTCTTTGGGTTTTTCTCTAACACTGCAGGTATTGATTACGGCAAAGTCTGCCTCTTCTGGATCATCTGTTCTGTCGTATCCGGATTCTTCAAATATAGATAAGATTCGCTGGGAATCGTATTCATTCATCTGACAGCCAAAAGTTTTGATGTATACCTTCTTAATCATTTTAAATACCTTTTAAACCTCTTGTATATGTTATTTTTTAGATCTTTGACCGTTATTTTATCGTAATACTTTTTTAATAATTTTTTCTTTCCCTCAAGCCCATAGGCATATGCAAGGTAGTAATAGCTTTTTTGATTCTCCATGCCAAAATGAATCTGGATTAAATGGAATGTAAGCCCCTGTTGCAAAAGATCATTAGAGATATTATCTATATTTTCACAATTTATTAAACGCTTGTAGTTCTTTTTGTCTAAAAGATTGGCAGTTATTATGGATGAACCGAGTTCGCAGAGGATATTTGACTGATTGTCCGGTAGACTGTTTATTAGATTTTTTAGCATGGGGATGTCGTTATTAACGCTATAGGCTCGTATGAGCGCTTTGTAATATTTTTCATCTTTTGCTGTAAAGCATTTTTCGATTATTGAATAGTTTACTTTTTTATTTGTTTTAAAATGGGCATCCAGCACCATACAGTAGGTTTCCGGAAGAAGTGCATGTTGTCTGTTGTAGTTGTACCCTTTTATTACATCTTCATACTTACCCACCTTCCATACCCTTTCGATTGCAAGGTTTATGGTATCTTTATCCCTATAAGTTTCGTAGGCTTTCCAGAATTCAGTGATAAGTTCGTATTTGTAGAGCTTTATACTCAGTTGCTTTATCTGTTCGTTGGTTAAGTTTTTTAGATTTAGCATTTCAAACGTCTTCTTTATCAATGCCTTGTCATTTATCTGCATAATATAGGAAAACTTAAGGCTGTCAGGAAGTTCTTGAATGTCTATATTGGTGCTATTGTCAATGGCGCATTTTGTACCGATGAGGGCTTTATTAAGGGAATAATCCTTTTTCTGGTCTATTATTGCGTATGCTTTACTGCAATTATCAATGGCGGTAAGGTAGACTTCATCAAAAGACATCGATTTATTATCGAATCTGTCGTCGTTTAGATCTTTTATCATCTGGAAATACTCTTTTGCTTTTTGAATATTGTTCTGTTTTAGATAGATTTTGTATAATAGGTACTTTGCAAATATCGCTTCTTTTGAAGCATTGTCTGTTTTTAAAAAATCTTCAAGATTCATAAGAGATACATCGTAGAATCCATCCTGATAAGCCTTTAGCCCTACATAGTAGCTGTCTATTTCGGCAAAGGCAATATTAGAAGCCAGCAAAACGAAAAATAGGTAAAAGAAATTTTTTACAAACGTAGTTCTCTTCATTTTTCCACAATGCACTCTGCTAAAATCTCGATGGGATGTTTTATCTTTTTGTAGCTCATATGTTCCATCTGAATTCTACATGTGGGGCAATCTGTGGCACCTAAATGGGAGTTTGATTTATTGAGCTTTTCTGTCATCGGTGTTCCAATTTTTATACTGAGGTCGTAATTTTGGGCCGAAATCCCCCAACTACCGGCCATACCACAACAGTGGGAATTTAAATTTTCCACCTCGATATTTTCAATATTTTTAAGCATCAAAATGGATGAATCTGCTTCTTTTTGTACTTTGAGGTGGCAGGGCATATGGTAGGATATCTTCAGATTTGTGGGGGCTTTAAAGGAGACCTTACCCGAAAATTTATTCACCAGTGCACTGATATGTATTAGTTTCTGCTTTATCACCGGTATTATACTGTCTGATGATAGATAGCTCCATTCCTCCTGCAGTGATAGCCCACAGGAAGAGCATGTAACCACGATGAAATCCACATCGTATACTAATTTTTTCCAGGATTGCAGATTTTCCTTTATCTTATTTTCGGCATCTTTCACCATACCCTTGGAGAGCATCGGCAAACCGCAGCAATGTTGATTTGGAGTGATCACCTGCATCCCGAGGGAATTTAAAACTTTTATGGCAGCTTCACCAATCTCCGGCCTGATGTATGAGGCATAACATCCGGCAAAGTATAATACCTTTATTTCACCTTCCCCTTCGTACCGTTTTACCCTTTCATAAAGACAATTTTTGGGAAATATTACAGGTTCCCTCTCCGAAGAGATGCCCACCATCTTTTCAGCTAACAGTCTAATAGGCTTTAATTTCATTGGAGCATTTAGGATGGATGAGAATTTTCTCGTGTATCTTCCGGCAAGCTCTGCGTTTACAAGTAGTTTTTTTTCTAGTGATGTACCGAATTTTTTGGCGTACTGGCTTCTGGCTTCAATTGCTAGCTTGGGTATATTTACGTTGGAAGGGCATTCTTTATAACAGCTACCGCAGTTTACGCAGTGATCAATGACGTATTGAAAAGCTGATTCGTATATAGAGCTATCATCAATTTCACCACTTATTAGATATCTCAGTATATTTCCCTTTGCTTTGGGTGCCGCCGCTTCATCCCGTGTAAATTTATATATCGGGCACATACGGGTGGCGGTGGTGACCGTGGTACATTTGGAACAGCCGTGACATTTTTCCACTTCGCTGATGAACTCCCCGTTCCATTTTAAAAGGGGCTGTATTACATTTGAGCTTTTGTAATTTTCCCCATAACGCAGATTTTTCATCACCTGGTATTCATCGTGATATGTTTTTATCTCCGGATTTAAAATATTGTGTGGGTCAAAGAGTGCTTTGACTTTTAAAAATAGTGGGTAAATATTGGAATACTGTTTTGCTATGTAGCAGCTTCTAATCCTTCCATCCCCATGTTCCCCGGATATCGCTCCACCTAAGGAATGAATAAGCTCAAAAAAGTCGTCGGCTATGGCCTTGAGCTTTGCCACATCTTCCGGGTCTTTCATGTTTAGTAGTGGTCTTGTGTGCATGAGCCCTTTTGCTATATGTCCATATACGACAAAATCCACTTGATGTTTATTTAAAAGATCGTATGTCCCTTCGAAATAAGGCACAAGATTGTCCAGTGGTACCGCTGCATCCTCTATTAGGGCTAATATCTTTTTTTCACCTTTCAGTTTATAAAGTATTGGTACGGCAGCTTTCCTAATAGCCCAGAATCTGTTTTTCTCCTCTTCTTCGATGGCAATAAAGCTTGAGCTGGCAAGTCTTTCCTCTTCTAAAATCTTTTTAGCCATTATCGCTTTTTCTTCCACTTCCTCTTTGCTTCCTGAATCGAATTCAATAAGTAGTACGTTGTCTATGCCCAGAGGTATCTTATCTTTTAGTGAATCATCCGATTCTTTTGCAATTTTCAACAATGATTTGTCCATAATTTCGATACCGGCAGGTTTAAGTGGCATAAGCTTTTGTACAGCTTTTGCGGATGAGATTATATCGTTGAAGTATGCCACCACAAGACTATCAAATTCCGGTTTTGGCTCCAGCTTGAATTTCAGCTTCGTAACCACCGCAAGGGTGCCTTCAGATCCTGCAATGAGCTTTCTGATATTTAGCTTTCCATTTTCCACTAACCCTTTAAGGTTGTATCCAGCCACATTATATCTTATATGTGGATAAGAAGATTCTATCTCATCTTTGTTTTCTAAATAAAGGTTGTATATCTCTTTAAATTGGGCAGGTAGATCATCAAAATCTGCTTCTTCTATCTGGCTCAATGAGTATATCTCCCCCGTACTTAATACAATTTCTGCATCTAAGATATAATCAGCCACATTCCCATATTTTACGGAGTGGGCACCGCTGGCATTGGTTCCATACATTCCACCGAAGGTGGCATACTCTCCACTTGATGGGTCTGGTGGGAAAAAAAGACCTTTCCCCTTAAGTAATGCCTCCAGTTCACCAAATCGATAGCCAGGTTCGCAAAGGAAGTATCTGTTTTCATAGTCTATTTCAATTAATCTATTCATATATTTGCTAAAATCTAATACAATCCCTTTCCCAATTGCAGATCCGCAAAGACCACTACCAGCACCCCTTGAGTGGACGCTAAAACCATATTTTCTACAGAAATCCACTGTCTCCACCACATCTTTTCTGGACTTGGGGTAGATGACACATATCGGTTCCACTTTAAAGATACTGCCATCGGTGGAGTGCATCAATCTTCTTAATTTATCTGTAAAGATATCCCCTGATATCTTTTCTTTCAAATCATCAAAGATATTACTTGTCAAATGAGGCATTGTATGCTCCTGATAAATTTTTACTTAAATATTCATAAAAAGATGTCTATTGTCAACAAATAATCTATAGAATTAATTATATTTGTCAATGTAAAAGGAAAAAAAAGTAAGAGAAAATTTAGGTTTTTAGTCCAATAAAATATTTACTTTTATAGGCATATAAGGTAAAATATTGTTATGAGTGGATTATATCTGGATATGATTTCAGGGATATCGGGCGATATGACTATGGCGGCACTTTTGCAAATAGAGGATAAAAGTGTCGAACTGTCGGAAATATTTTCTAATATATTTGGTATTGCAGTGAATATAGGACTAAATAAAAAGTATGTAAATGGAATAAAAGCTTATCAGCTAAAATTAAACTTTAGCAAAGAAAGACTCCCTCGTAGAAATTTTAAAACGATCCGGGAGATTATAGAAGATTATTCTTTTGATGAAAAGGTGAAAAGTGACGCTCTCAGAATCTTTACATTGATTGCGGAGGCGGAATCTAAAATCCACGGGGTTGACATAGATGAAATACATTTCCATGAAGTGGGGGCTATGGATTCCATAATAGACATTGTGGGGGTGGCGTACCTCATAAATAGTATAAATCCTGGTTTTATTTTTTCCTCTCCTGCGAAATTTGGATGCGGTACGATAAAGTCTGCACATGGGATGATTCCGGTTCCGGCACCTGCCACAATAGAGATTCTCAAAGATTTTCCATTTGAAAGGCTAAATATCAATACGGAGCTCACGACGCCCACGGGGGCGGCTATCATCAAGCATTACGTATCAGAGGTGACCTATAATTTTTCCGGAGTGGTGGAAGATATATACTATTCCACCGGTACAAAACAACTTATCTCCGGTAGTAAATTAACTAAAAAAGCCAATCAGCTTACCTTTGAAGAACCTGTGGTCATTTCACCCACTTATCCAAATCTACTTAGAGTCATAAAGTATAAGGATGATAATTCAAAGAAGAAGCTTGTCATGATAGAAACAAATATCGATGATATGTCGTCCGAGCATCTCGGACATACCTTTGACATCCTTTTTGACAAAGGGGCTCTCGATATATTTTTTACCCCTATATTTATGAAAAAAAACAGGCCTTCTTACAAATTATCCGTTATAGCAGAAGAATCACACAAGGATCTACTGATTCAAACAATCTTGCGTCATACTACCACAGGAGGTGTGCGCTTCTACAATATTGGTAGGTATGAGCTTGATAAATCTTTTACTGAGGTGGAGTATTTAGGATGCAGATTTAAAATAAAGATTTTAACCGGCGATGGGGTAAAGAAATATTCACCTGAATGGGAGGATATAAGACGTTACTCTGAATTTCTTAAAATACCCACAAATCAGCTTTATTATGAAGTGATGAAGATAGTGGACATATGATGTTTCTGGAGGTTTTATGAAAAAATTTCTAATCTATCGAATGTTGGTGGCTTTTGGGGTGATTGTTATTTTAACATCTGTATTTAAATATAAAATTTCTCTGGTGGAAAAGATATCAAATAATATAACCGATTCAAAATTCAAAATAAGATCCATCTTAAACATAAAGCATGAGCCTGATAAAAGAGTAGTTGTGGTGGATGTGGATGAGGAGAGCATAAATAAGCTTGGAAGATGGCCGTGGGACAGAAAAGTTATCGCTGGATTGATAGGTAAACTGAACCAGGCTACTGTGGTGGGGCTTGATATTGTATTTTCCGAATCATCAAATCCAGAAAGCGACAGAGCCCTAACCGAGACGATTGCAAAAAATGGGAATGTCATCTTAGGATTTTTTTTCAGGGATAATGCCACTCAGGATATAGATGAATCCAATTTAGAAAAGATTTCAGAGTTTTCAATATTTAGAGTAAAAATGGAATCTAACATGACAAAAGTCAGGGAATTTCAGTTTATAGAGGCGAATATCCCTGAAATCACTGACGCAGGCCTTGCGAGTGCTTTTTTCTCAATAGAGCCTGATCTGGATGGATTGTACAGAAATTACCCTATGGGTTATATTTACAAAGGTAATCTATTCCCGTCGATGGGATTTCAGCTATTGAGGTTTTACCTCAACAAAGATATAGAGGTGATACTAAATGATAAGGGATTCAAAGAATTTAAATTGGGTGACATAAAGGTATCAAATAGGAATTATATCAGGTTGAATTACTATGACAATGTGGAGTATGTTTCAGCCCATAAAGTTTTAAATGGTGAGATCAAAGAGGAGTATTTTAAAGATAAGATCGTTATAATTGGTATAACTGAGGTGGGGGTGTATGACCTTAGACCCACACCTGTAGATCCAGTTACCCCGGGGGTATCCCTCCACTACACCCTTGTATCAAATATGCTAAAATCTGATTATTTAACAGATAAGCCTCTTATAGATATAATTCTTATGATTATTTTGCCTGTTTTGGTATTTGGGGTTACCTTTATAAGAAGAATATCCCTTAGGTTGATGGTCTATATACTTATTATCATTATGGATTTAGTTTTTGTTAATTTTATGTTTATTAAATACTATATATGGCTCAATGAATCTTATCATATCTTTTCTATACTCTTTACCAGTATTATATCTGAGTTGCTACTATTTTTTATAACTGATCAGAAGTCGTTGATGATCAAAAAAGCTTTTGCTACATACGTTTCACCAGAAGTGGTGGATATTATGCTAAAAGATCCCGAAAGGCTTAAGCTTGGGGGAGAAAATAGAGAAGTAACGGTTATATTTACCGATATTAGGGGATTTACAACACTTTCTGAAAAATTAAAATCTGAGCAGGTGGTGTACATACTTAATCAGCTCAATACTCCACTGACTAAAATTATAATAGAACATGGCGGTATGCTGGATAAGTATATTGGTGATGCAATAATGGCGATTTTCAATGCCCCGGTGGATATTGAAAAGCACCCTGATAGAGCTTGCCGTGCGGCTCTTGAGATGTATAGGAAGGTTGAAGAATTAAGTACAAAATTCCAGTCTGAGGGGTTGCCACCTGTGAAGATAGGTATTGGAGTAAACACCGGTGAGGCAACTGTGGGGAATATAGGGTCAGATATCAGGTTTGACTATACAGCAATAGGTGATTCTGTCAATCTTGCATCAAGGTTGGAAGGGCTAAACAAGTACTACAAGACACATATAATAGTAAGTGAATCAACGAAATCAAAAACGACAGAGCCATTTATTTTCAGGAATGTAGATCTTGTGGTGGTGAAGGGTAAGACGGAGCCGATAGCTATTTATGAATTAATGGAAGATACCGAGACGAATAGAAAGATAACAGATCTTTTTTCAGATGCCTTTAGCGACTATCTAAAAGGTGAGTTTTCAGAGGCAAAGTATAAGTTTGAAAGGATCTTCAGGGAATATGAAGATGGACCTTCTGAAGTGTATATGAAAAGATGTGAAGAACTTGCAAATAGCGGTATAGATAAAACGAAATGGACTGGTGTGTATGTGGCTAAAGATAAGTAGCATTTAGGACAGCAGACGATGGAACATAGCTACGGTTATTTTTTTCTATCTCTATTTTTGATACTTTTATCTGCAAAGTTTTTGGGTGAGATCACCCGCAGGTTTTTTAACAGTGCCCTTGTGGGGGAGATTATTGCTGGAATTATCCTTGGGCCTACAGTGTTGGGGATATTTTTCCCAGAATTTTATCAAAAAACGTTTAATCAGGATCTATTTAGAGAATTTTTACACCTTTTCAATGGGGTTGGAGTGGTTATGCTGCTACTTGTGGCGGGGATGGAGTCGGATCTGGGGTCGATTCTCAAGCAGAAGGTGATACTATTTTCTGCCCCTTTAAAGATTGTTGTGTCGCTGTTGGTTTCTTTTTTTGTCTTTTACTATCTTATTGACATAAATTACAATCAAATTGAACAATCATTTTTTATTATCTCCCTGGGGTTTATGTTGGCCATAACGGCTTTGCCAGTTCTTGTGAAGATTCTATCTGATCTAAATCTTTACAGAACAGATGTGGGGATGTCTCTTGTGGGTACTGCTGTTTTCATTGATATGGTTGTATGGATAGGTTTTTCTGTTATATTGATCTTTTTCAAAAAGTTTCATGATACAAATATCTTTTTCATCTTTTTAAATATTTTTTTGGTTATCCTTTTTGTAATAATGGTTCTTACTGTAATCAGAAAGATTGTGGATAAAATTTTACCCTATATTCAATCTCAATTTAGCTGGCCAGAAGGGATAATAGCGTTTGTGTTTTCTTTATGTTTTCTATTCTCCACAATTGCAGAATTTTTGGGGACTCATGCCATAATTGGATCATTTCTATCAGGTCTTATTATAAGCGATTCGGAGCATTTCAGGGATAAGATACATTATAGAATAGAAAGTATCGTAAATTCATTTTTTTCCCCGATATACTTTGGGTCATTGGGCTTGTATTTAAACTTTAGCAACCAGATAGATTTAAAGCTAACAATTTTATTTGTGGTGCTTGGTGTAATAATTTCAGTTACTTCAGGCTTTTTTCCTTATAAGTATTTTAATAAAAGTACACGGGAGGCATATGGCTTTGGATATGGTTTATCCATCAGAGGGGCTACGGATATTATATTTATATCGATGCTTTTATCGCTACAAATTGTAAATGAACAGATTTTTGTTTCTTATGTCTTATCTGTATTGTTTGTAATTCTGTCATCTCCTGTCATTTTGAGAGTGATATTTGCCACAAGGTATCATTATAAGTTTTACGATTATTTGTCGGACAAACTTTTTATTAAAGATTTAAATGCTGATACGGATGAAAAGGCTATAGAGCAGCTGTGTAAGGTCATTTCTAATGTTTATAATCTGGATTTTGAGAATATAAAATATATCGTAACCGAAAGGGAGAGGCTGATGCCAACGGGGATTGGAAATGGTATAGCTATTCCCCACGGAAGGGTTCCGGGGCTTGAGAAACCTATTATTGCAGTGGGAATTTCTAATGTAGGAATAGATTTTGGTAGTAGAGATGGTACATTAGCCCATCTGATCTTTTTGATACTCACTCCTAGTGATAATCCACAGATTCAGCTTGAGATTCTTGCGGATATTGCAAAAACATTCAAATATTTTGAGCCAGATACGATACTTGGGGTAAAAAACTTAAATCAATTTATATCTTTTGTGAGAAATGAACTGCAGACCAAATGATTTCGCATGAAAAATTTCCATTAGATTTAACTTAAAAATTTATTTATTTTTTTAAAATAATTTGGTATACTTATGTCATGAAGTCGATATATTTTAAAACAGATAATGATGGATTAATTGGTGAGATTGGAGCTTTCTGTCAGGAGGAAGGGTTTCAGAGTATAGATCTGTCCAGGGAGCATATCGATCCCTCCGATATAAAATATGGCTTTATCGTTGCGGATGCCAGATTTTCCAATTTGTTTCAAAAAGTCAAGGTACCTATAGCTTTTGTGGGGGATCCTGATGATTACAATACACCACATTACATATTGGACGAAAATGCTAAGTTGATCCATATAAAAAGTTTTATCGATTCTGCCATGAATGGTGGAGTAATTGCAAACATAAGCAGTAATTGTAGATTGAAAAAGATATCGTATCATTATGAAATAGGCAACGATATCTTTTCTATTGATAAGATTGTGTATAATCTTACAAAAGATTTTGTATATTTTTTCAAGATATCAGACCTCCAGAAGATAAGAATCGGTTTGTCAGAGATGATCACAAATGCTATAGAGCATGGAAATCTTGAAATCACCGGTGAAGAGAAGTTCTTTGCAACAGAGAATGATAGCTACTACGACTTATTAAATCAGAAACTTCAGGATAGTAAATTTAAAAATAGAAAAGTGAATATTTTTGTGGCTATCTCACAAAAGCTCCTCAAGATAACCATCAAGGACAAAGGTAAAGGTTTTGATACCTCGAAAATAAAGAAAGAGCATACCGATGAAGATCTTTATAAGCTCCACGGGAGAGGTATTTTGATAGCTTCTATGTATTTTGACGAAATAAATTACAATAAAAAAGGGAATGTTGTTGAGCTTATAAAAAAGGTGACTTGATGCTGAAGATATTAGGCTGTAGAGGGACGATTCCGGTTTCCGGCGAACACTTCACGAAGTATGGGGGTAATACATCTTCCATCTATGTCCCGGTGGACAAATTTTCATGCGTCATTTTAGATTGTGGCACAGGTATTACGGCTTTAAACAGTCCTGAGTACTCATCTATTCAGAACTATAATATTTTTTTTAGTCATCTTCATTGGGATCATATAATTGGGTTACCTATTTTAAGGTCGATGTACAATCCTAAGGCAAATGTAAATATATTTGTGGAAAATAAGGATATTTTCAATTCCCCCACTGATTTCTTAAAGGAGTTATTTAAACCACCTTTTTTCCCGGTTTCATACCAGAATCTCAAGGCCAACATAAATGTTAATTTCATAGATTACAGTAGATCTTATCATTTTGGTGATCTTGAAGTATCTTCTATGAAAGGGAACCATCCGGATGGTGCTCTGGTATACAAGATCAATAGAAATGGATATACTGCAATATATGCCACCGATTATGAACATTCAGAAATATTTGATGATAGGTTGGCTGAATTTGCCCGTAACGCTGATTATATGCTATACGATACTACCTATCTGCCTGACGACTACAATGGTATGTTTGATGGTACACCAAAAATAGGCTGGGGGCATTCCACATACAAGGAGGCCATACGCATTGCCAGAAAAGCAAATGTAAAAAATATAATCCTTTTTCATCATAACCCTGACTATGCCGATTCTATGATTGATGAGATGTGGGAGCTTTCTAAAATGGAATTTGAAAATACCATCTGTGCCTATGATGGTTTGACACTTTATTAAAGTCTTTTAATCTCGTTCTCATTTCAATTTGACAAAATCATTGACTATAAGATTATTTTGTATATAATAAAGTATACTGTATACAAAATACTATTTTATTAGGTGAAAGCTGTGAGTAGTAATATGTTGTTGGATAGCAAACCTCTTAGAGAGAGGATTGCTGATAGAATTAGGACAGATATAGTGAAAGGTATTTTTAGCGATGGTGAAAGGCTTATTGAACCAAAGCTTGCTGAGATTTATGGCATAAGCAGGACTCCAATCAGGGAAGCTTTAAGACAGTTGGAGAGCGAAGGTTTCATTGAGATTGTTCCCCGAAAAGGGGCTGTGGTAAAGGAATTGACCATAAGGGATATCGACAATCTCTATGCAATAAAAGCCAACCTAGAGGGGCTTGCCGCAAGACAGGCTGTCAATCTAATCTCTGATAAAGAGATAGAACGGCTTGTCAATGTGAATGAAAAATTTATTTCTCTGTTTAAGGGGAGTGAAAACATCGTGGAGGAGTATTTAAAGTATAATATCTCTTTCCACAACCTTTTTATTAAGTATTCCCAAAATGATAAGTTAATTGAGATTCTGGAAGGGCTTAATAAAAATTTTCAGAGATTTAGAAGTTTCTTAGTTTCAAAGGTGGATAGAGTAAGGGAAGCTTATATGGAACACAACAGGATTATCGAAGCTTTTAAGGATAGGGATCCGGAGAAGGTGGAAAAGGCTGTTAGGAATCATATAGAAAGTGGATGGAACTATTTGAGAGCCAAAATCCAAGGAGCTAAAAAATGAAAGATATAAATATAGACAATACCCCTTTATCTGAAAAGATAGCTGAAACACTCAGGGATTATATTATGAAAGGGAATTTAAAGCCTGGGGAGAGACTTACGGAGCCCAAACTTTCGGCAATGCTTGGTATCAGTAGAACGCCCATAAGGGAAGCGCTGAGACTGTTAGA
Organism: Calditerrivibrio sp.; assembly: GCF_049968475.1. NCBI lineage: Bacteria > Pseudomonadati > Deferribacterota > Deferribacteres > Deferribacterales > Calditerrivibrionaceae > Calditerrivibrio > Calditerrivibrio sp. The sequence goes on from NZ_JBMFQS010000003.1 coordinate 78,096, forward strand.
AAATGAAGGTTTTATAGATATTTATCCTCGTCGGGGGGCGGTGGTATCAGATATAACTGCTAAGGATGTGGATGAAATATTTGTCATCAAGACAAAACTGGAATCTCTGGCGGCAAGGCTTGCGGTGGAGAATATCTCTGAATCAGACATAAAAAGGATGATGGAAATTAATGAAAGAATGGCTAAATATTCTGAAACAAAAAATGTAGTAAATTTGATAAAACTCAACGCAGAATTTCACAACATCTTCATTGAGAATAGCAACAATTCAAGGTTGATAAAATTTATCGAGAGTTTAAACAAGCAGTTTAAAAGGGTTACCGCATACTCATTTACAGAGGCAGGAAGGATAAAAAAGGTATTGGAAGAGCATGCCAACATTGTGGATGCTTTTGTCAATAGGGATCCAGATAGAGCCGAACAGCTTGTGGATTTACATGTGAAAAATGGATGGCAGTTTATCATATCCAGAATGAACTATAAGACTTCCAATTAAGATGATTACTGCTGGGATTGATATCGGAACAAACACTGTCAGGATGATAGTTGCTGATGTCATCGATGGCAAAATCTCAAGTATCATTCATCAAAATAGATCAGTTACAAGGCTTGGAGAAGGTTTCATCAAGTCAGGTTTGCTGCGGGAAGATGCCATAAAAAGAACATTTGATTCGGTTGTCAAATTCTATTATGAGGCTCTATCTTATAACCCTTTAAAGGTTAAATGCTGTGCCACAAGCGCCGTCAGGGAAGCTGAAAACGGCCATATTTTTACCGAACTACTCAGAGATCATGGTATACAGATAGAGATTATCGATGGTGAAACTGAGGGGAGATTAACCGCTCTGGGGGTTATGTCGGGTCTGAATTTTCGTAATGAACCATCTCTTATTGTTGACATAGGTGGAGGATCCACGGAGCTTATTTATTGGAGTGGAAGGGATCTTGATTTCGCAAAAAGTTTTAAAATTGGTGTTGTGAAGCTTTCCGACATGTTTGATTTTTCAAAACCATCTACAGAAGATCTGCTGGATAGGGTCAATCTCTATATTGCAGATTTCTTTTCTGATTTTAATTTTTCAATAGAAATCAAAAACATCATAGCAACAGCAGGCACCCCCACGACACTTGCCGCCATCGATATGCAGATGGAAAATTATGATTATAGAAGAGTCAACGGCTATATAATTACAAAAAAGAGATTAAATGAATTGATATCTTTTATATCTTCAAAAAATATTGAAGAAAGAAAGATGATAAAAGGACTTGAGCCTGGCAGGGAGGATCTGATCGTTCCGGGATCTTTGATACTTATGTTTTTGCTGGATAGGTTTTCAAAAGATCAACTAATCGTGAGTGATTTTGGCCTCAGGGAAGGGATAGCCATTGCAGCTGCATTATAGTCTTATCCTTACACCATTTTTAACTGGTTTTGTTGGGTATTTTACAAACTATCTGGCTATAAAGATGCTCTTTCGTCCACACAAAAAGAGTTGGTACAGCTTTGGATGGCAGGGGGTTATCCCCAGAAATAGAAGTAAATTGGCAAAAGAGATCGGAAAGCTTGTGGGAAATGAACTTATCAAAGAAGATGATATTATAAAGTCGATAAAAGATGAACAGTTTCAGGCTTTGTTGTCCGATTTCATCAGAAAAGAGTTAAAAAGATTACTAAACTCTGAGGGGAATATCTATTTAAATGATATTTTGAAGAAATTAAATCTACCTGTAGAAGAATTGATAAAAATTACGCTGGATGTAATCATAAAAAATGAAGAGTTTAAGAGTAAGTTTAATGAGGTTCTAAAAGATCTGATAGATTTGATTTCGGATTTTTTGGGGAAAAGAAAAATCGGTGATTTGAAAATAGATATAAATGAGATCTATAGCAGGATCTACGTAAACGCCATTGAAAATGGAAGCTGGCAGCAGATTGTAGTAAGTAGTTTGAAGGAAAAGCTATATGACTGGTTGTATTCCGGGAAAAAAATAAAAGAGATATTGCCGGATAGCTTAAACGATAAAATATATGAACTTTCACCTATATTGGCGGAAAAGCTGATAAATCAGGTCAGACAGCTATTTAATGATCCTATATTCAAAATCAAGATAACGCGTAAAATAATAGATTGGAAAAACAACTATTTTGGAGATTCGTTTTTCGATCAGCTAAAGTTGGGAGTATTAAATGCTTTCCTAGGTGATGATAAGATTGCAGAGCTTGTGGATAATGAATTACCTAAAATACTAAATACCATATCCGAAGATAAGTCAACCTTTGAGAATATCAAAGGGATGATCTCAAACCAATTTAATATTTTGTTGGATAAACAGGTCAGTCATTTTGTGGATTTTTTAGGGGTTGAAAATGTGCATAGTTTTATAAACCGCATTATGGTTTCTTTTGAATGGTATTTACGAAGTGAAGCTTTTGGGGAAACTATTTTTAATTTCCTGAAAAATCTCATGGAGCAGAACGGCCAAAAGAGTTTCAATGAGGTTCTGACACTTTTAGATATCGATATCAAAAATTTTTTGGGAAAACTTTTATCTTATAGTACGATCATAGAAAGAAGAGATGTTATAGAAAAGATCCTGGTTGATTTAATCTCAGGGATAAATATTTCATTAATGTTTAGAAGTATGACTGAGAATAGTTATGAAAATATTGCCGAAAAGATACGTAGTGAGATTAATCTGTTGCTTGATAGGAATATCCCAAATGTTATCAGGAGTTTGAATATTCCAAAAATTGTTGAGGATAGGATAAATACTCTCAACCTTTATCAGGTGGAAGGGCTACTTTTCTCTTTTATGTCGGATCAATTTAAGTGGATAAATATTTTGGGCTTTATTTTAGGTTTTATTTTTGGTATGATGCAATCAGTTTTTGTAATCATATATGGAGGTATAGTATGAAAAGGTTTTTAGTTTATCTTATACTTGGAATTATTCTTTTTGGTTGTGGTGGTAAACATGAGGTTCCCATATCGATCCCTCAAAAGATGGATCAGAAACAGGCCATTTCAATATTGGAGCAGTATATTTCAAAACAGTTTAATGAAAAGGGTTATTACTACTATAAAACCATACAGAACTTAAAGCAGGGGAGGATAGCTTTTGTCTGGAAAAATGATCAATTAGGAAAATATTTCGTAAGATACTACATCGTTTCTGGAAAAGATAGGTATGTGGAATTGTTAGATAAAGGCGGAGAGTACCAGATTTCTGTAAAAAAAGGGGATGTTATCGTAAATTGTTATGGCTATACGTACAAGCTTCCTAATGTGTACGATAGAAATATGAAGATAAATTTTGAGGTATTCTCCCAGAATGACTGTAGAAATGCCATCAGATTCACATTAAAGGATAAGAAGGATGCTGAAGAACTGGCTGCTGCCCTTATGACGCTATTTTCTGTTCCTGAAGATAATGAGGATGCCGAAGTACTGGATCAGATGGAAAAAGCTGACAAAAAAGATTCTACCAAGCAGTATGGTACTAAATGTAGCGTTGATAAGATATTAAAGATGAAAGAGATAGGTCTCACCAACGATGAGATAAAAAAGATCTGTGAGTGATGGTTTAATGGGTGTGTGGACGTCAGAAGGGAGAAAAGATCGTTTTGAAAAACTACTATCAGACTCTAGGCTGAAATTAGATAATCTTCTGCTAAATGCTGATGGATATGAAGGTTTTATGTTGCCGTATCAGTCTGTCATTGCAAAAATACATGAAGAGTTTACACCGATCAGCCACCTTAACGCAGTAAATAATTCAACAGAAACTCAGGATCTTTTTAATCATTGTTTAGAGCTTTATACAGATTTTTTCACTGAAATTAATCAATCAAAAGCGATCTATTCCAAGATCAAGGATATTCAATATAACAATAGGGATGAGAGTAAAGATAGATTGTATTACATCACCTTAAAAGAGTTTGAATTAGAGGGTGTACATCTTTCTCAGGATGAACGCAGTAGAATCAAAGAGATAAACCTTCAATTGAGCAAACTTTCCACAGATTTCTTTCAAAATATCTTAAACGATACAAAAAAATTTGAGTTGATCGTTGATGATAGATCCATTTTAGGGGATATGCCTGAAGAGGATGTTAATACGTATTGTAAAGATGGGAAGTATTACTTTAATCTTACGGCACCGTCCTATAGCACTTTTATGAAGTATTGTACTGATGAGTCTCTAAGGGAAAAGATGTTTAAAGCCTATTTTGAAAGGGCGCCACAGAATTCTGCTTTGATCGAAGAGATATTGAAATTGAGGAAGGATAAGGCTAATCTGTTGGGTTTTAAGAGTTTTGCTGATCTTTCCCTTCAAACCAAAACTGCAAAGGATCCTGAAAATGTGCTAAATTTTCTCAAAAATCTCGGGGAGAAGACGAAGCCTTATCTCAAACAGGATCTGGAAAAGCTTAAAGAGGAATCGGAAATGCTTGGGTTAGGAGATCTCAAAGCTTACAATATCCCATTTCTTATGGAGCAGATTCGTAGAAGAGAGTTAGGGTTAAAAGAGGATGAGATAAGAAGGTTTTTTGAGCAGAAGAGAACGGTGGAGGGGCTAATCAATTTTGTATCTGAATTTTTTGGATTAGAATTTATTAGTATTACAGAAGAGACATGGCATCCAAAAGTTATCGTTTACGATGTCAGAAAAGATGGGAGATATGTGGGTAAGCTATATTTCGATCTGGAAGCCCGTATAGGAAAAAGGGACGGCGCCTGGATGAATGAATGGCTAACCAGATATAGAAATGATAAGGGTGAGATCGTCTATCCTGTAGTATTTATCGTGGCAAATTTTCCCCCTTCAAATGGTGATACTCCGTCCCTATTGAAACATTCCGATGTAGAAACTCTTTTTCATGAAATGGGGCATGCTTTGCATCATCTTTTGAGTAATTCTGATGATTATTTTATAAGTGGGATAAATGGCGTGGAATGGGATGTGGTGGAATTCCCATCACAATTTCTTGAAAATTTTGCCTTTGACGAAAAGGTTTTGACAAATATAGGTATCGATTTTTATACAGGTAAAAGAATTGGATCAGACATTGTAAGTAAGATAAAAAAGGAACGTTCTTTTTTTGCCGGCTATCAGATGGGAAGACAGTTAGAGTTTGGGATATTTGATATGTTGATACATCAGGATGCCTATTCTGCTGAGGAGGTGGATGCTATTTTAAAAGAGACCCGCAGAATGTTGGGAACTTTAGAACAGCCGGACTACGCAAAATTTCAAAACCAATTTTCACATATATTCTCCGGAGGTTATGCCGCTGGGTATTACAGCTATAAATGGGCGGAAGTGCTGAGTGCGGATCTATTTGTGAAACATAATAAAAAGATTGTAGATGGAAAGAAGATAGCAAGCTATCTTTTCGCATCTGGAGGAGCAATTAACATATATGAGGAGTATCTGAATCAATTGGGAACCCCACCTGATCTTTCTTCAATATTTCAGTTATATGGATTATAACTGATATCTGTTAAATTTTAACTCAAGATTAAATTTGAAGTTAGACTGGATCATCCTGCTCAATGTAAGAATATCTTCAACTCTCTGATAAATTGTATATTTTTGGCATTTTCATATTTTCTGAACAAATAGTGTTGTTTACTTATAGTGTGGTATAGCTTAAATAATTTTGATTAAACTTAATTTTTCTTGACATTAAGGGTTAAATCAATTATTAAAATAAAAAATAATTATATTTTGGAGTGCTATGTCGGCATTGCTAGAAGTTAAAAATATTTATCTAAGTTTCGGCGGTATAATGGCTGTGGCTGGAGTATCATTCAAGGTTAATAAAGGTGAGATATTCTCCATTATAGGACCAAACGGTGCAGGCAAAACAAGTGTTTTAAACGTTGTTACAGGGATTTATAAGCCTAAAAGGGGTAAAATATTATTTGAAGATACAGATATTACAAATCTGCCGGTGAAGAAAAGGGCTAAGCTTGGTCTTGTCAGGACGTTTCAAAATCTTGAGCTTTTCAAAGGGATGACTGTCCTTGATAACCTTATGCTTTCAAGACATATTTTCATGAATTACGGTTTGATTTCATCCATCTTCTATTTTGGTAAGGCGTTGAAGGAAGAGGTAAAAAATAGGGAATTTGTGGAGGATGTCATAGATTTCTTAGACCTTTCGGCGGTTAGAAAAAAGTATGTTTTTGAACTTTCCTATGGAATACAGAAAAGGGTGGAGCTGGCAAGGGCATTGTGTCTTCAGCCGAAGCTTCTAATGCTGGATGAGCCTATGGCTGGTATGAATACCGAAGAAACTGAAGATATGGCGAGATACATTATCGATATCAACGAGGAGATGGGGATTACGATCATCTTAATAGAGCATGATATGAATGTGGTGATGGATCTTTCCCATAGGGTGGTGGCTCTTGATTTTGGTGAAAAGATCTGTGAAGGGAAGCCTGAAGAGGTGGCAAATGATGAAAGGGTGCTTTCTGCTTATCTGGGGGAAGAGAAATGGGTATGACACTTCTTCATTACTTTTTTGAGAGATATAAGAACAATCCAAATAAAATTTCATTCAGAGAAAAGGATCTGGGAATATGGAAGGAGTATAGCTGGAAAGATTACTTTGAAAAAGTAACAAAGCTGGCAATCTATTTTGAAACATTGGGGTTGAAAAAAGGGGATACCATTGCAATAATTGGCGACAATAAGCCTGAATGGATAATATCGGAAATAGCAGCCCAGCTTTTGGGTGCCTATCCGATCGGTATTTATCAGGATTCGATTTCCAGCGAAGTGGAATATATTCTTACAAAGGCTGAATCGAAGGTGGTGGTGGTGGAAGATCAGGAACAGGTGGATAAGGTGCTGGAAAATGTGGATAAATTTTCACATCTTAAGAAGATAATCTATTACGACAAAAAAGGGATGTATCAATACAAAGATGGATTGTTGATCTTTTTTGGTGATATTTACCATGAGATTTCTCAAACGGATCTGAATAGCTATTTTGAAGATAAGTTGAAATCGCTTAACGAAAACGATGTTGCAGTCATGTGCACAACATCCGGGACAACGGGATATCCCAAGCTGGCAATGTTGAGTCATAAAAACATGATCTTTATGGCGACATCTCTTGCAAAGGCTGATCCGAAGTATGAGTCGGATGAGTTTGTTTCTTTTCTACCTCTACCCTGGATAGGTGAGCAGATGATGAGTGTTGCAAGTGCTCTAATCTTCGGTTTTACTGTAAACTTTCCCGAAAGTCATAACACGGTTCAGGAGGATATGAAGGAGATAGGGCCACGTATAATCTTTTCACCCCCAAGAGTGTGGGAGAACATAGCATCTACCGTCAATATGAAAATCATGGATGCAACCCCGTTTAAAAGGTTTATTTACAACAAATGTCTTCCTATAGGTTATAAGTATGCCGAATTGAAGTTTGATAAAAAGAAACCATCATTTTTTCAGAAAATACAGTATATGTTTGCATACATTCTTCTTTTTAGAAAGCTTAAGGAGAGGCTTGGATTTAGCTTTTTAAGATCCGCAATGACCGGTGGAGCTGCACTTGGGCCTGATACATTTAAATTTTTCCATGCTCTTGGTATAGAATTAAAGCAGATTTATGGGCAGACAGAAATTGCCGGTATCTCTTGTATTCATAGAAGTGATGATATAGATTTTACCTCGGTGGGGAAACCGATCGAAGGGACAGAAGTAAGAATCACAGAAGCGGGGGAGATTATATCCAAGAGTGATGCGGTTTTTGTGGGATACTACAAAGATGAAAAAGCCACAGCCGAAACCGTAAGGGATGGTTGGTTATATTCCGGAGATGCTGGATATTTTGATGAAAACGGAAAGCTCGTGGTGATTGATAGAATGAAAGACCTAATGTATCTATCGGATGGCACAAGGTTTTCTCCGCAATTTATAGAAAATAAACTCAAGTTTAGCCCTTTTATAAAGGAAGCCGTCGTTCTGGGGGATAAAAAAGATTACATCACTGCCATCATCAATATCGATATGGGGATAGTGGGGAAATGGGCGGAGGATAACAAAATAGCATACACCACCTACACAGATCTTTCCGCAAAAGAGGAGGTATATGAACTTATTCTCAAAGAGGTGGATAAGGTGAATGCCCAACTGATCGAAAAACACAGAGTAAAAAAATTTGTTTTACTATACAAAGAGCTGGATGCGGATGATGGGGAACTCACAAGGACGAGGAAGGTTCGTAGAGGATTTATAATAGAGAAGTATCAGGATATATTCAATGCACTTTATGCTGATGATAAGGATGTTTTTACCACCGCCACCATAAAGCTCCAGGATGGCAGGGTTAAAACTTTTCATACAACTTTAAAGATTATGTTTGTCAAATGAGGTGAATATGGAGTTTTTGACACAGATTATCATAGCTGGGATTGTAATTGGTAGTATATACTCTCTTGTGGCTCTTGGATTTACACTTATTTATAAATCCACTGGTATAGTAAACTTTGCCCAGGGGGAACTTTTGCTCGTGGGGGCATACGTCTGTCTTCATCTCACCGTAAGTTACCAGATACCTTTCATATTTTCATTTTTAATTACACTTATATTTATGTTTTTTTTCGGTTTTCTGATAGAAAGAGTCTTTTTAAGAAGAATGATAGGGGAGCCAATTATATCCATTATAATGCTTACCATAGGGCTTTCATCCCTTTTGAAATCTATAGTGCAGATAATTTGGGGTACGGATACCAGAACATTCCCTAAAATTTTTTCCCATGAACCGGTGAAAATCGGTTTTTTAAACATAAGTATGGTATATATTTTTGCGTTAATATCCATAGCTATATTTCTTGGTATATTTTCCTACTTCTTTAAAACCACCAAGACCGGTGTGGCTATGAGGGCCGTGGCGAGTGATCAGCAGGCTGCCCTATCTATGGGGATAGATGTAAGGAGAATATTTGCTCTCTCCTGGGCTATTGCGGCAATCGTATCCACTGTGGGAGGCGTTTTGCTGGGGAATATAAATGGTATAAACACAAGCTTATCACAGTTTGGTTTAAAGGTTTTTCCGGTTGTCATTCTTGGGGGGCTTGATAGTATCATTGGGGCAATAGTTGGTGGAATAATCATTGGAGTGCTGGAGAATATAGTCGGAGGCTACATAGACCCACTTGTGGGGGGCGGTGCAAAAGAGGTATTCCCCTTTGTTGCCATGATAATAATACTCCTTATAAAACCTTATGGGTTATTTGGAACAGTTAAGGTGGAAAAGGTATGAATTACGTTAATTGTGGTAATTTTAAAACAAGCTATGCTAAAGATGCTGCCATTTATAAAACAGTTTTTTCAAAAATATCGATCTATAGTTTTTTAATACTGATGTTGTTAGTGCCATTTTATGCAAACAGTTATATACTTTATATCCTTAATATGATTTTTATATCTTCCATAGCTGCAGTGGGATTGAATATATTGACAGGGTTTACCGGGCTTATTTCCCTCGGACATGGTGCCTTCATAGGTGTTGGTGCCTTTGCAACTGGTTATTTAGCTTTGAATTACGGCATGAATTTTTATTTTGTAATCCCTTTAGCTGCACTTATTACTGCAATTATCGGAATAATTTTTGGGCTACCATCTTTGAGATTAAAGGATCTGTATCTATCCATAGCAACTCTGGCAGCTCAGTTTATCTTAGAATTTATTTTTATTAGGGCGGAGTCGTTTACTGGTGGTGTAAATGGTATGCCTGTGGCGTACCCAACTATTTTTGGTATTGAGATAAATAACGATTTTAGATTCTACTTTTTTGCTTATTCATTTGCCATAGTTATGATTACCATTGGTAAAAATATTTTGAGAACAAAAATAGGTAGAGCTTTTATAAGCGTCAGGGACAACTACATTGCTGCGGAGGCGATGGGGGTGGATATTTTCAAATACAAACTCTTATCTTTTGGAATTAGCTCCTTTTATGCCGGAGTTGCCGGATCTTTGTGGGCCTACTATGTCCAGTTTATAACGCCGGAGCATTTTACGATCACGGTATCCATTCAATATCTGTCAATGATAATTATCGGCGGGCTGGGGTCTGTACTTGGATCGATCTTTGGTACCATTTTTATGGTGATATTACCTGAGATGTTAAGACATCTTGTGGATCTATTGTCAGGAGTGGCTCCATTTTTAAAACAGATATTCCCAGCCATCAGGGAAGCTTTTTATGGAATTGTAATTATACTTTTTCTCCTTTTTGAGCCGGAAGGGCTTGCCAGGAGATGGAATCTCATCAAAGCTTATTGGAAGTTATGGCCATTTTCATATTAAAATATATAGTTTAGGAGGATGTTATGAAAAAACTTTTTTTTATGGTATTTCTGATCTTTTCAATATCAGCTTTCGCTGCTGATACGATTAAGATCGGGGCAATTTTTGATTTTACAGGTGGTACGGCTGATGTTGGTAAGCCTTATGCTGAAGGGGTGAAAGATTGTGTTAGATGGTTTAATGAAAACGGTGGTATTAATGGTAAAAAGATAGAGCTTTTTGATGTGGACTATTCTTACAAAGTACCAAATGCCCTTGCGGCTTACAAGGATTTCAAAATGAAAGGGGTTGTGGCGATACATGGGTGGGGTACTGCAGACACCGAAGCATTAACGAAATTTGTGGCTCAGGATAAGATACCATATCTTTCAGCTTCTTATTCAGAGCATCTTGCGGATGGTAAAAAGACACCCTATAACTTTTTTGTGGGGGCCTCTTATTCAGACCAGACAGAAGCTGCTTTGCAATTTATAAAAGATAATAAAGGTAAGACGGTTGCTTTTATTTACAACGATACAGGATTTGGTAGATCACCATTCTTTCCTGATGGGGAAAATGCCGCTAAAAAACTTGGAATTCAATTGGTGGACAAGCAGGTTGTGGATCTTAAAGCCCTTGATGCCACTGCCCAGATGCTAAATCTTAAAAAATCTGGTGCTGAGTATGCCATAGTTCAGGAAACTTATATGGCAACTTCAACCATCCTGAAGGATGCGAAGAAGAACGGTCTTACTACCAAATTTATAGGACTAAACTGGACATTTGATAGGCCTCTGATAAAGCTTGCTGGTGATGCAGCCAACGGTTTTTATGGTGTGAGCCCATTTGCCTTCTGGAGCGATACCGATGTGGAGGGGATCAAATTTTTAAGGGAACTAAACAAAAAGTATCACCCAGATGTTCATGAAAGAGAGGTAAATTACATTCAGGGATTCTCATCTATGTATGTACTTTTGAGTGCCATTAAGAATGTCAAAGGTCCTATTACCGGTGAAAGTATAAAACATAGCCTTGAGTCTATGAGAGATTTTAGTACTATGGGACTTACTCCACCTGTAACATTTACGCCTGACATACACAAAGGTGTAAGAGCGGCAAGGATATATCAGATTCAAAATGGTCAGATCAAACCTGTTTCAAAAGTAATTACGCTTCAATAAAAATAAATGGGGGAATATCCCCCTCTTTTTATAACTTTATAAAGGTGAGGAATGCTTAGTATAAAAAATATTGAAGTGGTTTATAATGATGTGATACTTGTTTTAAAAGGGTTGTCTTTAGAGGTTCAGGAGGGAAATATTGTATGTTTACTGGGATCAAATGGTGCCGGGAAAACCACCACCCTCAAAGCCATATCTGGTTTATTAAGGCCGGACAACGGAGATATTACCGATGGAGAGATTCTCTTTATGGGTACCAGAATAGACAGAAAAGATGCCGCTGAAATAGTAAAAATGGGGATATTTCAGGTTATGGAGGGTAGAAGGGTTTTTAAGGATCTGACTGTTGAGGAAAACCTTATCGCTGGTGGATATACAAGAACAAAGGGAGAGATATCTGAAGGGATTGAAAAGGTTTATACCTATTTTCCGAGGTTGAAGGAAAGAAGAAAACAGCTGGCGGGATACATGAGTGGCGGAGAACAGCAGATGCTTGCCATCGGAAGATCCCTGATGGCTAAACCGAAACTTATATTGATGGATGAGCCTTCCCTTGGTCTGAGTCCTCTTCTGGTTAAAGAGATATTTAAGATTATAAAACAGCTTAACGAAATAGAAAAGACCTCCATATTGCTGGTGGAGCAGAATGCCAATATGGCTCTTTCTTTTTCCCACAGGGGGTATATCATGGAGAATGGTAGGATAGTTCTGGATGGTGACAGAGATTACCTTCTGGCGAATGATGATGTGAAAGAGTTTTATCTGGGTGTTTCTTCAGGTAAGAAAAGTTTTAGAGATGTTAAACATTACAGGAGAAGAAAGAGATGGCTTTCTTAGGGGATTTTGGAACTGTGATATCACTTTTAAAAAAGATATATGACACCAATCCGCCTCTGAGGGATTTTTTAAAAAAGAGGTATTCGGGTATTTTTAATGTTGAATCATATGATGATTTCAGGAAACTTCCCATTTTGAGAAAGTCGGAGTACTCAAAGATTCAGCAGGATAATCCACCTTTTGGCAATCTTATAAATGTAAAACCGATAAAATACTTCCAATCTCCTGGCCCAATAAATAATGTAAAATTAGTAGATTATGAACATTATAGATTTTATAAAGGTTTGAACGCGGTGGGTTTTGATGAAAATGACATTGTGGTCAACAGCTTTGGATATTCCATAACACCGGCGGGGGAAATGTTTGATGAGGCGTGTAGATTTCTAAATATCCCAGTTTTCCCTCTTGGACCAACAGATTCCAGCAAAGCAGCAGAGTTGGTGGATACCTTTTCTGCTACAGCTTTTATCGGGACGAAGAGTTTTTTAATAAAGGTTTCTGAGCAGACCAAAAAAAGAAGCTTAAAAAAAGCATACCTTATTGCGGAAAAGATGACTGAGGATGACAGGATTTATATTAAAAAAGAGTTTGGTATAGATGCTTATCAGGGTTATGGTGTAGCTGAAGTGGGGATGATAGCTACTGAGGTGAAAGGTGAAAGGTATATGCAGGTTGATACAGATGCCATTTTTGTGGAGCATATAGATCCAGGTGGTGAACAGGATGTCGAACTAAATTGTTTTGGTGAGCTTGTTTTAACATTCCTCAACGATAAACTTCCTTTTATAAGATTTGCCACAGGGGATATAGTATCTTATGAAAATCGATTTTTGAAAGGGGTTTTTGGGAGAGTCGATTCATCTGTGAAGGTAAAAGGGGTATTCATACATTTCTGGCAATTTGAAGATTTTTGTAACAAAATCGGGGCTAAAATCAGATTGATTGTTGATAATATGGGGAAAAATGATATAATATTACTACAGGTGGATAGAAATATAGATAATTTAAAGGAACTTTTTAAAAGTAAATTTGGACTTTCGATTGGAGGTATAGAGGTTATAAATTCAATTGATAAGAATGAGATCGTTGATAAAAGAACTAACTGGGGCAAAGAATAGTATAAGGAGTGTAATATGCTCGTAAAAGATTGGATGACCACTGAATTAATTACGATAGAACCTGATGATACCGTTTTGGATGCTCTTCACGTCATGAGAGAAAATAGACTTAGGAGAATCCCTGTTGCAAAAGGTAAAAAGTTACTGGGAATTATCACAGAAAAAGATATAAAAACCTTCTCCCCATCAAAGGCAAGTACACTTGACATTTATGAGATGCACAACATCCTTGCGGATACATTGGTGAAAGATGTAATGACCAAAAACCCAATTAATGTTGCTCCGGATGATCCAATAGAAAAAGCGGCTCTGATACTAAGGGATAAAAGGATTGGTGGTTTGCCTGTGGTGGATGAAAATGGTGATCTTGTGGGGATAATAACGGCTATAGATGTCTTTGATGTATTTGTGGAAGCTATGGGGATGAGGATACCTGGGGCGAGGATAAGTATAGTACTGGATGATAGACCTGGGGCTATTGCGGAGATGGCAAAAATAATAAAACAGCACGAACTAAATATTATAAGTCTTGCGACTTTCTTTTTAAAAGATCAGTCTATGAGGGATGTGGTTATCAGGGTAAGCGGTGATGATGTTAAGATAAAAAGTGCAGTGGAAGAGCTAAAGTTTTTGGGGTATAATATATCAAGCTTCATGTATATGACGGGAAAAACGGAAGTGTAAAAGGTTGTTAAATTTTTTCAGGAATACTTAAGAGAGAGTATTTGGTTTAGTTAAAAATCTTTGTGTGGTTTTGTCTGCAGAGTTTTGTGTAGTTTTTGATAATTGATTAAGAAGATAACCCCTCATAACCCCAAATGTTTTCATTAACTATGTAAAGTTTTTCTTGAAATATTCATTTAATTGTAATAAGGTTTGATAAAAAGCAGGAGCGCCTATGGGTCAGCAGGATAAAGGAAAAGGAAAAGTGGAGAGACTTGAAGCTGTGGAGGTTAAATGCCCTAAATGTGGTTATCTCTCAATTATTTATATCCCAAAAGAGGATATCCCAAAATGCCCTGAATGTGGAACCCAGATGGTAATCAATGAGCTTTTAGATGAAGGAAAATCATATTAAACAGAGTATGGAGGTTGCATTATGAAAAAATTGTTTTTTGTAATTTTCAGTTTGCTTTTTGTTGTTTCTTTGTTTGCTGCTGATATGGCAGTTTGGGAAAAATCTACTTTAAACTCTATAATCAAAAGAAAAGAGTTAAGGGTAGGGCTTGAAGCAGGTTACATGCCGTTTGAGTTGAAGGACAAAAAAGGTAATATTATTGGGTTTGACGTGGACATTGCAAAAGAGATGGCGAAAGAGCTTGGGGTTAAGCTTACTCTTGTGAACACTGCCTGGGATGGTATTATTCCCGCTCTTCTCACAAATAAGTTTGATATCATTATGTCTGGCATGACGATTACCCCTCAGAGGAATATGCAGGTGAATTTTGCAGATCCTTATATCGTTGTGGGTCAAACTATACTTATTAGAAAGGATCTCGCAGGTAAGATAAAAAGCTATAAAGATCTCAATGATCCTAAATACACTGTGGTCACCAAGCTCGGTGTGACAGCAGATTTTGCCACTAAAAAACTGATGCCCAAAGCTAAGCTCAGATTATTTGAGACAGAGCAGGAAGCTGCCATGGAAGTTATAAATGGCAAGGCGGATGCATTTGTATACGATCTTCCATACAACGCGATATTTTATACTCAGAATAAAAGCAAGCTTGTTTTTCTTGACAAACCTTTTACTTACGAGCCTCTGGCATGGGCAATAAACAAAGGTGATCCAGATTTTCTCAATTGGATCAATAACTTTTTGATGATCATTAAAGGTGATGGCAGATACGATGCTATTTACAACAAATGGTTTAAGACTACTGATTGGTTAAAAGAAGTTCAGTAAGGAGATAACCGGTAGAAAATGTTTAAATTAGATACAAAAAATCTCTTTTGGAATCTGGTATTTATTTTAATAATCGGGTTGATAGTATATTTTGTTTACTATTCGACTAAAAAAGTGGATTATATATGGCGATGGGAAAGGATCCCGGAATATATAATCAGTAAACAGAACTTGGAAATAAGGGCACCTTTTGAAGGTGTCCTCACTTTTGAAAACAGAACTATTGTTCTAAAAAGCAAAGATGGAACCAATACAATTAGAATTGATGACTATGATGAGACAAATCTTACCTCCAATACCGATGTATATGAAGGTGATCTGGTAGCATTCAAAAAAAGCTACAAAGTTGGCCCCCTCACCATCGGGCTATGGAATACGCTTTATATCTCATTTGTGTCTATCCTTATTGCTATTGTGATTGGTATTGTGACAGGTTTATGTAGAATTTCATCCAACATAGCTTTAAAAAAACTTGCTGTTACGTATATAGAGCTAATAAGAGGTACCCCATTACTCGTCCAGATTTTCATATTTTATTTTTTCATAGGTACGGTGTTTAAGCTTGATAGGATAACGTCAGGTATTGCTGCTCTTGCTATTTTTGCAGGTGCATATATTGCGGAGATAGTAAGAGCTGGAATACAATCGATTCCAAAAGGGCAGATGGAGGCATCTAGAAGTCTTGGTATGAACTATTTTCAAGCTATGAGGTATGTTATCTTACCTCAGGCACTCAAGAGAACATTACCTCCTATGGCGGGTCAGTTTATATCCCTT
The DNA here is from genome assembly GCF_049968475.1 of Calditerrivibrio sp. Lineage (NCBI taxonomy): Bacteria > Pseudomonadati > Deferribacterota > Deferribacteres > Deferribacterales > Calditerrivibrionaceae > Calditerrivibrio > Calditerrivibrio sp. Next base: position 94,226 of record NZ_JBMFQS010000003.1, read on the forward strand.
ATAAAGGATTCTTCACTTGTATCAGTGATATCGATAACCGATCTTACAAAAGCAGGTAGAGAAATCGTTTCTTCCACCTTCAGCCCTTTTGAGGTATGGTTTGTGGTGGCTGTGATGTATCTCATATTAACATCAGGATTATCATTTTTAGTACAAATTTTAGAAAGGAGATTGGCTGCAAGTGATTAGTGGGAATGTAATCATAAAAGCTGAAAATGTTGTGAAAATATATCACAATGGTGTTTGGGCACTAAAAGGGGTTTCCCTCGATATATATCAGGGGGAAGTTGTGGTAATTATAGGGCCCAGCGGATCTGGCAAGTCTACTTTTTTACGTACATTAAACCATCTGGAAACCATAAATGAAGGTAAAATCATTATAGATGGTATAGAATTAACACACAATAAAACGAATATAAATAAAATAAGGGAAGAGGTTGGGATGGTTTTCCAACAATTTAATCTCTTCCCACATCTGACGGCTATGGAGAATATCACACTTGCTCCCCGTGTGGTGAAAAAAATGAAAAAAGAGGAAGCTGAGGAGATAGCCCAAAAATTATTAGATAGAGTGGGTTTAGGGGATAGGGGTGGAAGCTATCCTTCACAGTTGTCTGGAGGTCAGCAACAAAGGGTGGCAATAGCAAGAGCTCTTGCTATGAAGCCCAAGATAATGCTTTTTGATGAACCCACCAGCGCTCTTGATCCGGAGATGATAGGTGAGGTTTTAGATGTAATGAAGACTCTTGCTAAAGAAGGGATGACAATGGTTGTGGTTACCCACGAAATGGGTTTTGCAAGAGAAGTATCTGATAGAATAGTATTTATGGATGAAGGGAATATCGTGGAAATGGGGAAACCAGAAGAGATTTTTAATAATCCTAAGAATGAAAGATTAAAGCAATTTTTAGGGCAGATACTATAGCTATGTTTTTTGGAAGTCGCAAATGTAAAGTGATTATTAAAAATTTAAACATTACGGTGGAAGTGAAATCAGGAACAAATCTGTATAATCTCCTTATTGAAAATAATGTTGTTGTCCCTTCTCTATGCAAAGGGAGTGGGCAGTGTGGTAAATGTAAGGTACGAGTAACCTCTGCAGATGGTAAATCGATAAACAAACCTTCCAAAAAAGATACAATAATACTTGCACCAATCAGTATTGATGCCGGATTCAGGCTTGCCTGTCAGTATGAAGTAAAATCTGATATTGTGGTGGATATTTCAGAGTTTCAAAAAAATACTGACCTTGATAGTGATATTATTGCTGTGAAGAAGAAGGGATCTGTGGTAACAGCTATTAGTGAAAGACCTTCGGTATTTGGACAGGGAAAAAATGAATCGGAAACGAGTAAACAATCGTCAGGAAAAGTTATTGAAAATAATGATGAAGATGTTATTTTAGAAGAGCTTATAAAACCACAGGTTATCAAAGTAACTCCCAGGAAGAAGCAGGAGATTGGTGAATCTATTGATGATAAATCCAGCTCTACCGGAGATAGTGTTGTAGAAATAAAAAAAGTTGAAGATATTTATGACCCCGTGGAGGGGATCATATTAATTCAGTATCCACAGGGGATAAAATATTTCACTTATTCCCCAAGCATAGATAACATATCGGGGGAAGGTTTTAATAAAAACGCCGAAAAGATTACCTCTTTGTTAAAGGATAACACCCTGATAGATTTTATATACAACGGTACAAGTGCTAAAAATATCGAAAGGGTATTGTTGATTGATGATAAAACTAGTAACGATGGTGATATATTACTAAATCTGATAAATTACAAACAGATGGATTTAAATGGTATAGTGTGTGAGTATATTGCACCATATAGACATCCAAAAGACCTCCTATCTTTTTTTCGCTTGATTATCAATTTCAAGGATGGGACACTTAATATTCCACTTGACAACCTTGCTGACTGCTATTTTTGCTCCAGTGGCAAACTAATACATTTAAATGCCAATTATGTGGTTGATGATATAAAAATATCTGAATTCTTAAATGTTGGCAAAAACCCGATAATAGATGTCAGTACCGATCTTTCTGAAATAATAACTAAAGATAAGCTCATCAGCCCTGATTCTATGCTGCTGACAGCTTTCATTAAAGTGGTATCCAACTTGAAAGCAATGGGGATTGTGGATAATAAGCTTATACTTAAAAGTAGAAACGAGCTGATGGATAAGATACCATTGGAACTTCTTGTGAAGCTGAGTTATCGCAATGAACAAAAATTATTTAATATATATAGAAGTAAGGAAGTTAATATTTATATTAGCCAGAGGGAACTTGATAGTCTGAATTATCTAAGAGTGTTTATAAATACTCTTTGTAGCTTCGTGGAAAAGAACTGCGGCAAGATAGATTCTTTGACTTTTCACACCCTTGCACCTTTTGAGGCTCTTGTAAACGAATTTTTAAATATGGGTATTATACCAGCCATGCTTGCTAAAAAATGTAAACACCAGTTTGGGGATCCAGCCGTTCACTGCATAAAGCTTTTTGGGTATAAAAACATCCCTGATTTTGTAAACAAAAATTTTGGTGAGGAGTTTGGAATTATTGAGCTTTATAAAAATGAAGATTATAATTCTATTAGCAGCACTTTTGAGAAGGAATTTTTTTAGTTCTGTTATTTCTTAATGTAGAAAGTATAAATATAAGGAGGAAAATATATGTCTTTGACAGTAAAGTTGAAAGGTAATGAAGTAAAGTTAACAGGGGATGTTGTATCTGTGGGTGATTTTGCACCTGAATGTAAAGTGGTTTTATCAGATCTATCTGAAAAAACAGTTGGTGGGAAAAAAGATAAATTTCAACTACTGATAGCAGTTCCATCACTGGATACCCCTGTATGTGCCACAGAGGCCAGAAGGTTTAACGAAGAGGTGGCAAAGCTTGAAAATGTAGATTCAACGATTATTTCTATGGATCTACCTTTTGCTGCAAAAAGATTCTGCACCACTGAAGGTGTAAATATAGCTGTCGGGTCAGACTTTAGAAACAAAAGATTTGGGATATCCTATGGTATTCTAATTGATGAAGGTCCCCTTACAGGGCTTCTGGCGAGGGCTATCTTTGTGGTGGATACAAATGGCAAAGTAGTTTACAAACAGCTCGTTCCAGAGATCACAATTGAGCCGGACTACGCTGACGTACTTAATTTTTTGAAGAAATAGATTTCTTCAATTCAAGATTGAAATAAATAAGGCGGGTATTCCCCGCCTTTTTTCTATCAATTTAATCCCAGCACATCAAACATACTGTATTTACCTTTTGGTTTTCCGTATAACCATTTGGCTGCTGTCACAGCACCTCTGGCAAAGGTATCTCTTGTGTGGGCTTTATGAGTTATTTCAATCCTCTCACCATTTCCACAAAACATTACAGTATGTTCCCCTACGATATCACCGGCTCTGATGGTCTGAATCCCTATCTCTTTATCCTTCCTTTCACCTATTATTCCTTTTCTAGCATAAACAAGATCTTTTTCCATATCTCGCCCCAGGGTGTTTAGGATTGTTTCAGCCATCTTCATTGCTGTGCCACTTGGGGCATCTTTTTTCATTCTATGGTGAGCTTCTATTATTTCGATGTCGTACAGGTCACCAACAGTCTTTGATACCATTTCAAGAACTTTTAATGTTAGATTTACACCAAGACTTGTGTTGGCGGCAAGTATGAAAGGTGCCACTTCTGAAAGTTTATCGATCTCTTTCACCTGTTGACCTGTAAAGCCTGTGCTTCCTATAAGTATAGGTTTTTGAGCTTTCATATAAAAATTGAGATTATGGTATGTGGGTTCTGCACCTGTAAAATCGATGATGACATCAGAAACCTCAGCCCCTTTTAAAATGTCGGAAGAGATTTTAACTCCCAATTCACCACAACCGGCTATAAGACCGGCATCCTGGCCGATCAGAGGGGAGTTTGGATTTTCTATTGCAGCTGACAGTGTTGTACTTCCATCCTCGGTTAAAAAATTTATAATACGTTGCCCCATTTTTCCGGCGGCACCCACCATCATGACCTTTATCATATTTACCTCATAAGTTTGACATTTAAGTCTAAAAGAATTTTTCTAAGTTTTTCAGTACCTTCTGGAGTCATTTCCACAAGCGGAAGTCGTATGTCGTTTTCAATAATACCCATAAGATAGAGAGCTTTTTTAACAGGGATCGGATTTGTCTCTATGAAGATTCCTTTAAACAATGGGAAAAGCTTCAGATGTAAATCTCTTGCAGTAGCTATATCACCTTTCAGCCAAAGATCTACCATTTGGGAGACCTCTTTGGGGATGATATTGCTGGCAACAGAGATAACACCTTTTGCACCTAAGGCCATCATAGGTATCGTAAGGGAATCATCCCCTGATAAAACGTCAAAATCTGGACTTACACCAGCGATGATTTCGGAAACCTGATCAAGTGAACCGCTAGCCTCTTTAACGGCAACAATATTTTTGATCTTTGAGAGTTTAATTACTGTATCAGGTAACATATTTACCGATGTTCTGCCTGGAACGTTGTAAAGGACAATTGGGATATCCACAGCATCCGCAACAGCTTTGAAATGTTCGTATAAACCTTTTTGTGTAGGTTTGTTGTAGTATGGTGTAACTACAAGGGCGGCGTCACAACCAACTTTTTTTGCAAATTCTGTAAGGTATATCGTTTCATGGGTACTGTTGGAACCGGTGCCTGCGATGACAGGTACCCTTTTATTAGATTGTTCCACGACGATTTCGATTACCCTCATATGTTCTTCGTAAGATAGTGTGGCGGCTTCGCCGGTGGTACCACATGGAACTAAAGCGGAAATACCATTATTTATCTGAAACTCCACTAAATTTCTTAATTTCTCTTCATCCACCATCCCATCTTTCATAGGGGTAACTAAGGCAGTTATAGCTCCTTTAAACATAATTCCTCCTTATATTTTAATATTTATAAGCTTCTTCGGTTAATGTTCCTTTGTATACCAACCTTGCTTCACCTTCCAGATATATCTTTTCATTATCGTCGATATGTATTATCAACTTCATACCGCCGGATGTAATCAGCTCCACAGGTGTTTTAAGGATAGATTTTTTGTGTAAGATGAATGCCACAGCCGCAGATCCTGTCCCGCAGGCGAGTGTTTCATCTTCTACACCTCTTTCGTAAGTTCTTATTTTTACCGTTTTGTTGGGAAGAATTTTATAAAAATTCACGTTTGTTCCTGTTGGGGAAAAGAGTTTGTGAAATCTTATCTCTCTTCCATATTTTTTTATATCGAAATTATCTATATCCTCCACCTCTATAGCTATATGGGGGACGCCTGTATTTACAAATGATCCATTTAGGGTTAAATCAGTTAATGGTATTTCAATATCTAATTTTAAATCTGAGGGTCTGGTGAGCTTTACTTTAACGGATGAAGAGCCGGTAATTTCGGCTTCAATAATGCCAGCAAGGGATTCAAATTTCATCTGCTTACCTGCAATGCCATTCTCATAGCAAAATCTTGCGGCACAACGGGAACCATTGCCACACATCTCTGCGGTGGATCCGTCAGAATTGTAAAAATCCCATTTAAAGTCAACCTGTTTGGATGGCTCTATCAGGATCAGCCCATCGGCACCCACTGACATAGAACGTTTGCATAGTTTTGCAACTATATTTCTAAAATCAGTTTTATCGATAAAAAGAGTTCTATTATCAATTATTATAAAATCATTTCCACTCCCACTCATTTTCCAGAAAGATACACCATCCATAAAAATCTCCTTACATTTTCTGAATTTTATTACAGTTTTTTATTATTATCAAGGAAAATTTCACCAACATCAACTCATTTGAATTGCGTATAACAGATATCATATTTTTATGAATGAAAGCTAAAGGAGTATAGCAACATTTTGATAAATCATAATCCGCTACTCCTCCAGATATTCATCCACCTCAATCCCCTGCTCCCTGTATTCGTGCAGCTTGTTTCTCAGCGTCCTTACCGTAATACCCAATAGCTCTGCAGCTTTTGTTCTATTTCCTTTAGTCTCTTTAAGAGTATTAAGGATAAGTTCCCTTTCCATGTCGGCTATCTTCATACCTGCAGATATCTTCATCGGTTTATCTTCATAAGTTAGTTCTGAATTGACAACTTCTGTAATCTCAATCTTATCTTTGTTATTGATATATTCCTTATAGCTGTTTAAGCTTATCCCGTGGAGAAAAAGATTTAGGGGTGTTATATACTGATCCTTTGATAAAATAACTGCCCTCTCGATGGTGTGTTCCAACTCTCTAACGTTTCCAGGCCAATCATAGCTTTTTAAAAGATCAAGGGCTTCTCTTGTCAACTTTTTCTGGGGTTTCTTATTTATATTGCAATATTTATCTATAAAAAATAGTGCAAGGGGTTCTATATCCTCTTTCCTTTCCCTCAATGGGGGGATCTCTATGTTTATCACGTTTAGTCTGTAGAATAGATCCTCCCTAAAGTTTCCATTTTTTACCTCCTCTTTGAGATTTCGGTTGGTCGTGGCTATTATTCTAACATCCACCTTTTGCTTTTTTGTGCCGCCCAGCCGCTCAATCTCCTTCTCCTGGAGCACTCTTAAAAGTTTTGCCTGAAGATTTATAGGTATCTCTCCGATTTCATCAAGGAGAAGTGTCCCTCCGTTTGCCAGCTCAAATTTTCCCTCTTTTCTGTTTATAGCACCGGTAAAAGCACCCCTTTCATACCCAAACAGTTCACTCTCAATGAGAGATTCAGGGATGGCTGCGCAGTTTATCGCCACAAAGTCCCCCTTTCTTTTGCTGTGTTCGTGGATAAACCTTGCCAGAACCTCTTTACCGGTACCCGATTCTCCGGTGATCAAAACGGTAGCCTCACTCTCTGCAATATCTTTTGCTATGGTAAATATTTGACTCATATAAGGGCTTTTGAATACTGTTTTATTTTCATCCACTTCCGGGATAAGATCTTCTATTGCAAAGGCTCTATTTACCAGCTCTTCTATCACTTCAGGTGCAAAAGGTTTTAATATATAATCGAAGGCTCCTTCTTTTATTAATTTCACTGCGGAGTCGACTGTGCCGTAAGCCGTTATGAAACAGACCTTCGTGTTTATCCCTGCTGATTTTAACATTTTAAACATCGTTTCCCCGTCCATAACGGGCATTCTCATATCACTGATAATGAGATCAAAATGTTTATTTGTTGCGTAATCAAGCCCCTCTTTCCCATTTTCTGCGGTGGTTACATCTATACCCATCCTCCTTAGGGTTGTTTCAACTGCTGTTCGCATATTGTCGTCATCATCTACGATTAAGATCCTTTTGTTCATATTAATTCACCTCTTTGGGTAATGTTATCTTAAATATCGTTTGCCCTGGCTTACTGATGGGATAAATATTACCATTGTGGGCTTTGATTATTTTATATACTATTGAAAGCCCAAGTCCAGTCCCCTTGGCTTTTTTGGAGTGGAAGGGTAAAAAGATCTTGTCTATAAAATCCGGGCTTATTCCTGGTCCATTGTCCTCTATAAAGATAGATGAGCTTGTGGAGGTTTCTTCGGAATAGATGGTTATCTTACCCCCCTGAGGTACAGCATCTATGGCATTGTGGATAATATTCATTACCACCTGTTTTATCAATTCTATATCACAGTAGATCTGATCGTTATCTCCTATCCTGTTTTGAAATACGATTTTTTTGTCGTTCATCAGGTGTTTCATGAAAAGGATGACATCATCCACTATGTCAGCAATATATACATATTTTTTATTTAGACGTATATCTTTGGTAAACAGTAATATATTTGAAATGGTATTGTTTATCGTTTTTACACCTTTGATGATTGAGTTTAAGAGATTCTCTTTTTCCCTATCACCCTCTAAGTCTCTACGAAGAAGGGTGGCAAATATTTCTATGCTGCCCAATGGGTTTCTTATATCGTGGGCTATACCTGCCGCCATCTCCCCCATCAGCTTCAGGTTTTCATTTCTCCTCTGCTCCTTTTCTATCTCTTTTATGTTTGTTATGTCATCAATTATGTAGATATAACCATTTTTGTCGGAAAGTGTAAATTTCCCGAGGCTGACGTTGTAATACTTTTCATTCTCTTCGATGACGGAAACGGAAGGGTTTTTTATGCCTAATAGCTTTTCCTGAAAAGCTTTAGATGAAGATTCAAGTAGTATGGTGGCGGAATTATTTTTTAATATGATATTGTTATAGTTATCGGTAACTATTATTGCACTTGTGGCATTCATCATCACCGCATCCAAAAGCTCTGTTTTTTCCTTAAGTTCAACATTTTTTTTCTCGATCTCTTTTCTGAGTCTTTCAGCCTCTTCCTGGAGTTGATTATAAGAGTTTTGCAATTTTACGGTGGCTTCGTTGAATGTTTCAAATGCCTTTCTGAGTAGCTCTATCTGGTCTATTTTTTCAATCTCTTCCATTTTATATCCTCAATCTCATACTTTGCAAGTGTTGCATACTGGTTGTTGGGAAATCTTTTCGTAAGATCCGTGAGATATTTGAGGGCGAGGTTGTTGTCCCCAATTGCAATATATGATTTACCTAAAAAATATAGGGCTTCCGGGTGATTTGGGTCATCTTTTGGGGCATATTTAAGATAATTCAGGTAATTTTTGATGGCATTTTGGTAGTTTTTTGAAATAAATCCGTTTTCAGCTGACTTAAAATATAACCTGTATGCTGATTTTTTTATGTTATCTGGTTGTTTTTCTATATTTTTAAGAAAATTATCAATATTTACCATTTTATCCCCTGTATCCATATTTTCCAAAATATCTATGGCAGTTTTTATCCCAATGGGCTTATTTCTGTTGTAATCTAAAGATAGGTGATAGGCCTTCAAGCTGTTTGTTTTTCTCAGGTCAGAAATAATCTTCTGAAACTGATCTTCGTTGTAGTTGTTGATATTAAACCTGTTTGGGGTAATATTTAGCATATTTCTTACAAATTCTGTTTCATCATTGACCAATTTTATCGATTTTATAAGTTGAGCTGATTTCTCCTTTTCTCCCACCATATACAATGCATATGCTACTTTTGATATGTAGTATTCCCTTTTATCGGATCTATCCAGATCGTTTCTGTTTTTCTGATAGAAAACAATGATAGAGTAATAATCATTGGTTTTTAAGATAGCTTCAAATTCTTTCTGGAGATTTTTAATGATCTGATCTTTTAATTCCGCCACCTTATTACTGTTTGGGAAAAGTGTGATGAATTGTCTTGCATTAAGCCCAAATTTTATAGGATCTGATTTTAAGCTATTAACGTAAGCAAAAAAGGTATCTTCCCAGAGCTTGTACCATCTGTCTTTAAGGAGAGGATTTTTGTTTGTGGTCAAATATTTTTCTATGGTTTTAAGCGCTTCTGCGTACTTTTTGTTATCGTAAAGAGATTTTATTATAGAATACTCCATCTCTTCTTTTAATTTTAGTGCTTCCGTAAGGTATTTTGTTTTAGGAAATTCAGTTGTCAACCTGTCAATGTAGGATGAAGCCTGAGCTATGTCCCCTTTTCCAACATATTCCTTGGCAAGATTGAATAGGATCTCTTCTTTTTTTTCTAATAAGGATTTGCTGTCAGTGGTATCCGGAAATTTATTTATGAATTTATCTATTTCAGCCAGACCATCCTTATATCTTTTGCTGTTTAAAAGGGATTGGATATAGAGTTTTGTAGCTTTCATAGATATATTTGGGTCTGTGTTATTTTTCATGGCATCGTTTAGAAAAATAGACCAGAATTCTGGATCTTTTGATGAAAGTGTCAGCTCTGCTATCTTTATAGCGGCAAGAAGCCCTCCTTTTTTCTGTGGGAATTTATTTTTAGCATCCTTAAGGATATCAAGGGCAATATCGTTTTTACCTTTTTTGAGAAGAATCTCACCTGCTTTATACATAGCCATATCTGTGTAGCTGTTATCCTGGTATTTATTGTAAAATATGGTAAAAAGTTTTAATGCTGTATCATCATCACCTTTATTTTCATAGGTTACTGCCATCCAGTAAAGGGTTGTTGGGGTTACATCATCTATCTTTTTGGGCTTATATTTAGAAAAGAAATCGGAGGCTTTTTCAAAATCCCCTTTCTGGGCATATATTGAACCTACGTATCCGTAAATGGGTGAGTTTTCAGGTTTTGTTTTTTGGAGATAGTCAATGAAATATTTTAGTGCTTTGTCCGGTTGACCCAATTCATTAAATAGCTCTCCTATTTTTGTATAAGCAATATTCAGATACTTTTCATCTTTTACATTTTTTATTATCTCCTGATAAACATAGATGGCTTCATTTTTAAAGCCAAGCTTCTCCTTTGTTTCTGCAGATTTAAGCATTGCTTCCGGAAACAGTCTCGATTTAGGGAACTTTCTGGTAAATTCATCTAAGGTGGATGCGGCGGAAAATAGGGCTTTATCCGATTCTTTGCCCAGCTCAAGGTATGATAGCCCCTGTATAAAAAGGGCTTCTTCCCCATACTTGTCAAGAGGATTCTTTTCTATGAGCTTATCTGCAAGTGTTATGACTGTTTCATAATCTTTATTTTTGAATTTGTTTTTCAATTCTGTCAGAAGTTTTTCAGACTCTTCGTTTTTATAAGTTTGATCCTCCACAGGTATGGCTGCTGTAGTATTTACGTTTATATCGATCTTACCTTTTGGGTTGTTTGCTATTACGATTCTTATCTGATCCTGTTCTTTTGCCACAAAGATGGATGCCCATGGATTGGCTTTCACTATAAGGCTATTGCCGTTTTTCGTGATCTCTTTTAACACTTTTTTATTAAAATCTTTAAGATTTAAATTAAATTTCTTATTGAATTTTATGATTGCCGTATCACCTTTGTAGGTGTAATCTTCCACATAGGATGGGGGTATTTTTAAAATAATTTCACTGATATTGCTACTTTCCTTTATCAAAATAGTTCCGGAAGATGCCATTGCAGATGTAAAAGCTAACAATAAAATAAAGATTTTAAAAGGTAATTTTATCATATACCCTCATGTCATTAGAAAATGTTTGACAATTTCCAGCCATAGGATTATTTAACATCAAACAAAAAAAATGTAAAGGAATGAATTTTATGTATAAAAGCGGATTAAGATTTGCCATTATAGGAGTTGGTGGATATATAGCACCAAGACATCTTAAAGCAATTAAGGATACAGGTAATATTTTGGTGGCGGCACTTGATAAAAATGATTCTGTGGGGATTATGGATAGCTATTTTCCGGATGCAGATTTTTTTACAGAGTTTGAAAGATTTGACAGGCATATCGATAAACTGAGGAGAAGGGGTGAAGGGGTGGATTTTGTCTCTATATGCTCCCCAAACTATCTTCATGATGCTCATATAAGGTTTGCCCTGAGATCAGGGGCTAATGCTATATGTGAAAAGCCGCTTGTTCTCAATCCTTGGAATGTGGATGGATTAAAGGAGATGGAGAAGGAGACCGGTAAGAAGGTTTACACCATTTTGCAGTTGAGATTGCACGAAAATATTATTAAAACGAAGAGAATGGTTGAGGAAACCTTGAAAAGGGATCCTTCAAAGATCTGGGATATAGACCTTACTTATATTACCAGCAGAGGGAATTGGTATTTTACCTCATGGAAAGGGGATGACAGTAAATCTGGTGGGCTTGCCACCAATATAGGTATCCATTTTTTTGATATGCTTTCTTTTATATTTGGGGATTTTAAGAAAAATCTGGTTTACCTGAGGGAAAAGGATGCCTATGCGGGTTATATTGAGCTTGAACATGCAAGGGTGAGGTGGTTTTTAAGTGTAAATGCAAAATATCTGCCGGAATCAGTTGTCTCTCAGGGTAAAAGGACGTATAGAAGTATTACTATGGATGGCGTTGAAATAGAGTTTTCCGAAGGGTTTACCGAATTACACACCGAATCTTACAGGCATATCTTAAGTGGTGGGGGATTTGGCCTTGATGATGCTCTTCCATCAATAAAGGTTGTCAGTGAAATAAGACATCTTGATATTGAAAAAGATGATACTGGCTGGGTTGAAAAGATAATAAAAAAGTGATGGGATTAGAGGTGGTTTTATGAACTACTTTGTACATAGTTCGAGTTTTGTGGATGAAAATGTGGAAATAGGTGATGGTACAAAGATATGGCATTTCTGTCATATTCTACCAGGTACCAGAATAGGTAAAAACTGTTCATTTGGACAGAACTGTATGGTTGGGCCAAATGTAATTGTGGGGAATAATGTAAAAGTTCAGAATAATGTATCCATTTATGAAGGTCTGATTATCGAAGATGATGTTTTCCTGGGGCCTTCCTGTGTCCTTACAAACGTTACAAACCCCAGAAGTCAGGTTAACCGTAAAAATTTTTATGAAAAAACGGTTCTTAAAAAGGGTTGTACAATTGGGGCGAATGCCACCATCGTTTGCGGTATTACTGTGGGTAGATACGCTTTTATATCAGCTGGAGCTGTGGTGGTGAAAGATGTCCCTGATTACGCACTAATGGTGGGGGTGCCTGCAAAACAGAGGGGATGGATGAGCAGGCATGGGCATATATTAAAAAACCCAGATAAAGATGGTGTGATGGTTTGTCCCGAAAGTGGGCTCAGGTATAAAGAGCTGGAGCCTGGCGTTTTGAGATGTCTTGATATCGACGAGGAGGCACCTTTGCCGCCGGATCTTGCGGTGGGGAAACTTTTTTATGACGATTTGAAAAAGAGATAGATTTAATAATGAAGATATTAACAGTAATTGGTGCTCGTCCGCAGTTTATAAAAGCGGCGGCGGTGAGTAGAATCATTTCCAATAAGAAGATACAGGGATTTGATATCGAAGAGGTGATCGTCCACACTGGGCAGCATTTTGACGAGAAGATGAGTGATATCTTTTTTGAAGAGATGGAAATACCCAGACCTAATTATTCTCTTGGCATCAATCAGCTATCCCACGGTGCAATGACGGGGCAGATGCTTGAAAAGGTGGAGGATCTCCTGTTTAAAGAGAAGCCCGATATAGTTTTGGTGTACGGGGATACAAATACCACGCTGGCGGGTGCACTTGCGGCGGCGAAGCTTCACATTAAAGTTGCCCATGTGGAGGCAGGTCTTAGAAGCTACAACATGTTGATGCCGGAGGAGATCAATAGGGTTTTGACCGATAGAATCAGTCACATCCTTTTTTGCCCCACCAACCAGGCGGTGGAAAACCTAAAAAAAGAGGGGTATCCAAACCTGCTGAAAAATGGTGTAATTCAAAGGGTCGAGATGGTTGGGGATGTGATGTATGATACGGCTATTTATTACAATAATAAAATTGATGACAAAGATAACATCTATGCCAGATATGGGGTAAAAAAAGGTGAGTATCATCTGGCAACAATCCACCGTGCGGAAAATACCGATGATGGAAAAAGATTAAGGGATATATTTATGGCATTGGAGGAGATAGCTTCCGACAGAACTATCGTTTTACCCATCCACCCCAGGACAAAAAAGATACTTAATAATCTTGACCTGAGGATTAGAAATATAAAACTAATCGATCCTGTGGGATATTTTGAAATGTTGACTTTACTGGATGGGGCGGATCTGGTATTTACAGATAGTGGAGGTTTACAGAAGGAGGCTTATTTTTTTAAAAAGTTTTGTATTACTCTTCGGGATGAGACGGAGTGGGTGGAGTTGGTGGAAAATAACGTGAATTTTCTTACTGGAGCAGACAAAGATAAAATTTTAGATACTTATAATACCATAAAGGGAAGATCTTTTGATTTGAAAAAAGAGCTTTATGGTGATGGCAGGGCAGCAGATAAAATAGTGGAAATACTATTATCGTATGTTTAGCCTTAAAAGTAGCTTTTTGAAGAATGTACTGACACTCTTTACCGGATCTATCCTTTCCCAGGTGATTACACTTGCCATCTCCCCAATACTTACCAGACAGTATTCCCCAAACGATTTCGGTGAATATGCTTTTTATCTTTCAATTATTACTATCCTGTCCGTTGTGGCGACCGGCAGGTATGAACTGGCTATTATGATAGCAGATGGTAACGAAAAAGCGGATGCCACCACTTACCTTTGTCTCATTATCTCTTTATTGGCGGGTGGTTTTGTGTTGATAACTGCAATTATCTTAAAGTCCTTTGGATTTTTTATCAAATATAATCATTTACTATTTTATGCAGCTTTTCACATTATGCTTATCGGTTTTTATAATACATTCTATCATAGATTAAATAGATACGGTAGATTCAATATGATATCGATGGTGGTGATAGTTCAGTCTTCGGTGGTGGCGATTTACCAGATAGCGTTTGGCTTTATAAACCCCGGATCGATTCATCTTATCGTTGGCAACATATTAGGAATTTTTACTTCTGTATTAACCATTCTCTTTCTGGACAAGGGAATAGGTAATATTTTTAAGTATAGAGGGATGATTTTAGAGATGTCCAGAAGATATATAAATTTTCCAAAATTTGACTTATGGGCGGGTCTTTTCAACATCGGATTTCAACAACTACCTGTGATTCTCATCACCACCCTATTTGGGACAACCAATGGTGGGTATTTTTCCCTTACGCAGAGGGTATTGCAGGCTCCGGTGTCACTCATAGGTGGTTCTATTCTGGGGGCTTTCCGACAGAAGGCGGTGGAAGATTTTAGAAATTATGGGCAGTGTAGCAGACTGTTTTTAAAGGTCATGTACTTTATGTTTTTTGTTGCAATTTTACCTACATTGTTAGTCCTATTTTACGGAAAAAGTATCTTTGAGTATCTTTTTGGCAGTCAGTGGGGAACGGCTGGGTTATTTTCTCAGATTATGATTTTAGCTTTTCTGGCAAGATTTGTGGCATCTCCCCTTACATATCTTTTTTACATCGCCGAAAGGCAGGACTGGAATTTAATCGGGCAGGTGCTTTTTATAATTGTGACCTTTTTAGGTTTTTTTATAGGGTATAAATTTGACAGTGTAGTATTAGGACTTGTTATTTACACAGCAGGCAATTGTGTGCTATATACTCTTTATCTTTACATCTCATATCTATTTTCAAAGGGGCTTTATGTCTATAAAAGGTAGGATAAAAGAGATACTACTCAAGATGGAAGGGGAAGACAGGTTTATAAACCGTTTTGCAGTGAAACTGCTCTTAATGAGGAAGATCGGCTTTCCACTCTATCTTACAAACTTTTTTTTCCAGAGGATACTAAGAAATCAGTCTGAGATAAATTTTTCAGTTCATTTTACATCCAAGGTATCTCACATTGAAAATATTAAAATACATTATGATCTCATCACATTGACCAGCTTTGCGGTGAGTGGTAATTGCTACATACAGGCGTATAATGGTCTTATCTGCGGTAAAAACTTCCTTTTTGCCCCCGGTGTAAAGATTATAACGTCGGGGCATGATTTTAAAGATATCAGCAAACCCACCAAAAACGAACCGGTGATATTTGGAGATAATGTCTGGATTGGTGCAAATGTGGTAATACTTCCGGGTGTAAGGGTAGGTAATAACTGTGTTATTGGGGCGGGATCAGTTGTGACAAAAAGTTTTGTGGATGACAATCTTATCATTGCGGGCAATCCGGCTAAAGTGATTGGTAAAAGGGAAGAATAATAGATGAAAAAATATAATCTTTTATTAATTACCCCATTTTACCCCCCTGTGGAATCTGTAGCTACGAATAGAATGGTTGCGTTTTGTAAATATCTCAAACATTTCAATATTACAGTACTTACAAGATCAAATAAGTTTCATTCTGACGAGATGGTGGATGGAGTAAGGGTCATAAGAGTTCCGGATCGATCTTTATTTAAAAAAGCCACCTTCAATCGTAAGACAAACGTTTTTTTACACAATATCAAAGCACTCTACAACAGAATCTTACTGTTTACACAGCTGGATGAGTACGATGGATGGAGGAGCTCTGTCTTTGATTATCTCAATAAAAATAAACCTGATGTGGATGTGGTGTTAAGCTCATTTGCACCGATTTCCACTCACATAATCGCTTTATATCTTAAAAATCTAAATAAAAAGATTGTATGGGTTGCGGATATGAGGGATCATATGAGTAGCAACATATTTTTCCCCGAAAGGTATAGAAAAAAGATTGGACATTATGAAGGAGAGATCCTATCCAGAGCTGACATCATTACTGCTGTGTCTAAACCTATTATAGAGGAGTTTGAGGGTAAGACCCAGAGAAAAGATATAATTTTCTTAGAGATAAGAAATGGTTATGATTTTGAACCCTGCTTTGATAATCCACCTGCGAATAGTGTATGGACCGTTACGTATACAGGCACATTTTATGGTTTAAGAAATCCGGATAATTTTCTAAAGGGTGTAAAAGAGTTGTTGCAACGGGGGGATATCGATGATATAAGGATAAACTTTGTGGGGGTCACAAAGCCTATGGTGGTGGATGAACTGTTGAAAGAAAAGGTGCATTTTTTTGACAAAGTTTCTAATAAGGAATCTATCGACTTTATGAGAAAATCTGATGCACTTCTTTTGATACACCCCACTTCCGAATTAAAAGGGGTTTATACAGGTAAGCTTTTTGAATATATAGGTGTAGTAAGACCGATATTAGCACTGGTGGATCCTGATGATGTGGCGGCAGATCTTATAAAAAAGGGGAATTTTGGATTTGTGGCGGATAACAACGATATTGAAGGGATAAAAAAATGCATATTGAAATGCTATGATTTGTGGAAAAATGGGGAAAAGTTCAATCCGGATATTGAGTTAGTGAAAACCTGCCACAGGCGTTTTCAGGTGGAAATATTGGAAAAAAGATTAATGGAAGAGTTAGAAAAAAGATGAGATATCTTATAATTGGGGATGGCAACAGTCCACACCTTTTAAAATGGGCAAAAACACTAAAAAAAGATGTTGATCTGTACCTCTTTTCCTTCAACAGAATATCAGATGAATTAAAAAGTATTTTGGGAGAAAAGAAGGCTTTTTCGGCAAATCTTTCCGTAAGTCAGACGGGGGGGAATTATTCGATTTTGAAATATGCAAGTTTACTCAACAGCATTATAAAATATGTTCATCCAGATATAGTAAATCCTCATTACATCACCAGCAACGGTTTTATGGCGGTATTGGTTAAAAAGCTTATGAAGTATGACTACAAGATAGTATCATCCTGCTGGGGTTCGGATATCCTTGTGAATCCAAACAGGAATTTTTTGTATAAAAAGATCACCCGATACATTTTAAAACATTCAGACCTTATAACTTCAGATTCATACTCTATGACCGATAAAATACTGGATTTTTGTAACAAAAGGGTTCTCACATTCCCTTTTGGGGTTGAAAATATCCCCAATGTTACGAATAAAGAGCCTCTGCTATTCTTTTCCAACAGGATGTTAAAGCCGAATTACAACATTGATAAGATAGTGTCATTTTTCAAAAATATCCACGACAGGGACAAAAGATCAAGATTGATAATAGCAAATGACGGAGTTTTAAGGGATGATATCTTAGGACAGATAAGTAGTCTCGGACTGTCTTCGGCTGTGGAATACGTAGGTTTTCTTTCAAAAGAGAAACAGGACGAGATATACGCCAAAAGCACGTTTTATATCTCCATTCCCGATTCGGATGCCACGTCTGTTTCACTTCTGGAAGCAATGTCTTTTGGATGTATCCCAATTGTTTCCAATATCCCATCTAATAGGGAATGGGTATGGGATGGGTACAATGGATTCTACTTCGATGGGAATATAGATAGGCTCTTTTCTGTCCAGAGCAGAATAGATGAATTTCTCAAGATAAATCAGGAGATTATAAGAAAAAGAGGATTATGGCAGAATAATATTAGCAATTTTTTAAAGGTGATATATGAACTATGAAGAACTACCAAAGGTATCATTGGTTATTCCATGTAGAAACGAAGAGAAGTTTATTGGTACATTTTTAGATTCACTTACAAAGATAGATTATCCAAAAGAAAAGTTAGAGATTCTATTTATCGATGGTATGAGCGATGATCGGACAAAAGAGATAATCCTATCATATAGGGATAGGTTACTCGTAAGTGTGACAGATAATCCCAAAAAGATTACCCCTGTTGCTCTGAATATTGGGATAAAGAATTCAAGTGGCGAGTATGTTATTATTTTAAGCAGTCACACAAAGATACCTGATAATTTTGTATTAAAAAATATAGAAACCATCCTATCAACCGGTGCAGATTGTGTGGGGGGAATAATCGAAACGATATCCCCATCGGATAACATTTTAGCCAGATCGATTTCTTATGTTTTATCTAATAGGTTTGGGGTGGGGAATTCACTGTTCAGGACAGGTACGGATAGATTGATGGAGGTGGATACAGTTCCTTATGGATGTTACAAAAGAGGGGTATTTGAACGTTTTGGGTATTTCAATGAGAGTCTTGTAAGAAATCAGGATATAGAGCTTAATTTAAGAATCAAAAAATCAGGTGGAAGGATTATTCTAAATCCAGAGATCAAAAGTACCTATTTTTCAAGAGATACATTAAAAGGGCTTTTTAGGCAGAATTTTTGGAATGGTTTCTGGGTTTTTTATAGTTTGAGATTTGCTAAAATCCCCTTTTCCATAAGACATACGATACCTGCAATCTTTGTATTAACTCTGGTGTCATCCCTTTTACTTAGTAATATCAGCTTTTTTTATATACTGTTCTGGCTTACACTTGGATCCTACTTTATGGCAAACATCTATTTTAGCTATCAGATAG
This sequence comes from Calditerrivibrio sp., assembly GCF_049968475.1. Taxonomy (NCBI): domain Bacteria; kingdom Pseudomonadati; phylum Deferribacterota; class Deferribacteres; order Deferribacterales; family Calditerrivibrionaceae; genus Calditerrivibrio; species Calditerrivibrio sp. The sequence continues at coordinate 113,004 of NZ_JBMFQS010000003.1, forward strand.
CAAAAAGTAAAGGTTTTAAATATTTTTTACACTGCGTTATCTCTTTTTTCACCCTTCACATATCTTACGGCCTTGGTTCCATCTGGGGATTGATCAGGTATTTATTCGGGAGGTAATATGTCAACAATTTATACATTTTTTAAAGGTAGAGTGGCGCTATATGCTATTTTAAAAGGTATGGGGATAAAAGAGGGGGATGAGGTTATTCTTCCAGGTTTTACCTGTGTAGTGGTGCCTAATGCCATCTGTTATGCAGGTGGAAGGCCTGTATACGTGGATATTGACCCATCTGATTATAACATAGATGTGAACAAGATTGAAGAGAAGATTACGGATAAAACAAAGGCCATAATAGCACAGCATACATTTGGAATTCCTGCCAGGATGGATGAGATAAGATCTATCTGTAAAAAGTATAACCTTTTTCTCATAGAGGATGCATGTCATTGTCTTGGTTCTACCTATAGAGGGGTTGAAATGGGGAATTTCGGTGATGCTGCCTTTTTTTCCTCCCAATGGTCAAAGCCAGTTACAACAGGTTTAGGTGGCTGGGCACAGATAAATAACCCCGATTTAATCTCTGGTATGGAAAAAATTTATAAAGAGTTTAACATGCCATCAAAAAAAGAGGAGTTGCTCCTTGATGCTCAGTACAATCTTTATGAAAAATTTCTCACGCCAAAATTGTTCTGGATAGCCCAGTCTTCATACCGCAAACTATCATCATTGGGTATTACTGTGGGGTCATCTTCCAATGATGAACTGGAATATGAAAAACCTCAAAATTTTGAAAAAAGAATGGGGCTGACTCAGGAAAGATTACTTTTCAAAAAACTTTTGAATAAAGAAGATATTATAGTCCATAGAAAAAAGATAACCAATATCTACAGAGAATATTTTTTAAATGAATACGATAAATTGAAGAATGATAATATGGAAATTATTTTTTTAAGGTTTCCTCTATTGGTTAGGGACAAAAGAGGGATACTCGAAAAAGCAAAGAAGCTTAAAATAGAGATTGGGGATTGGTTTTTATCTCCACTTCATCCAAATTTGACAGGATGGGAAAAGGTTTTTTATTATAAAGGTGCCTGCCCCATTGCGGAAGATATTTCGGATCGCATAATAAACCTTCCCACACACGATAAAATAAACGAAAAAGAGGCTAAACGTATAGCAGAATTCGTAATAAGATATAGATAATAATTTTAAGGAGTGTGTATAATGTATATTCCATTTCATAAAGCACATATTACTGACGAAGAGATAAATTTGGTGGTGGATGCCTTAAGATCCGGATGGATCACCATGGGGCCAAAGGTGATGGAGTTTGAAAAAAAATTTGCTGATTTTATCAACAGGGATAGTTCAAAACAGATTAATGCTTTACTGGTAAATTCCTGTACCGCAGCTCTTCATCTTGCTTTAAAGGCAATTGGCTTAAAAGCAGGTGATGAGGTTATTTTGCCTACGAATACCTTTATTGCTACGGCGGAGGTGGTGACATATTTTAATGCAAAGCCAGTTTTGTGCGATATAGATTACGATACAATGCTGATGAATGTGAATAAGATAGAAGCTTTAATTACTGATAAAACAAAGGCTATAATACCTGTTCATTTTGCGGGTCAGCCCTGTGATATGGATCAGATTTTAGATATTGCAAGAAAGTATAACCTAAAGGTTATCGAGGATGCCGCCCACTCATTCCCTGCCTTTTATAAAGATAAACCTGTAGGTACAATTGGTGATATTACATGTTTCAGTTTTTATGCCACCAAAACTCTTGCTATGGGGGAGGGTGGCGCAATAACCACGGATAACGAAGAATACCTGAAATCAATAAAAATTAATAGACTACATGGGATAAATAGAGATGCCTGGGATAGATACACTATGAAAGGTAGCTGGTATTATGATGTGGTGGATAACGGCTTAAAATACAACTCCACCGATATAAACGCAGCAATGGGGCTTGCTCAATTGAATAAAGCTGAATGGATGATGAAAGAAAGGGAAAAGATAGCAAAAATGTACATCGATGCCTTTAAAGATGATGAAAGGATTGGACTGCCGGTTTTGAAGGATGATAGGGTATCGGCATGGCATCTTTTTGTCATAAAAGTGAAGAATAGAGATCATCTAATCGAAAAATTAAAAGAGGTGGGGGTTGGCACATCGGTACATTTTATACCTGTCCACAAACATCCATACTACAGAAGTAATTTTGGTTATAAAGATGCAGATTACCCCATAGCAAATAGAGTTTTTGAGCTATCCCTTTCCCTTCCAATCTGGCCCGGGATGAAGGATGAAGAGGTGGAATATGTGGTGGATATGGTAAAACGGTACGCCTGATGGAGGGGGGATGAGTAATTAGCGATTATATTGAAATGGCTAATAAGAACAAACCGTATAAAGTTACTATAGAAAATTCTAAACAAATTGAATAATGATTAATGGTAACTCATTAATCTTTTACTTTAAAGAAATAGTTGTAGCTAATGGGGACAAAAGCTACATTGGAATCTCCGATTATTTCAGTCATCTCACCTATTGAATTTAGCTTTTTAAAGCCCATTCGCTCTGTGTCCTCTTTTGAAAAGCTGGAGTAAAGGTGGCAGTTAAATCTTTCTGTGATTGTTTTTAGATTAAAAGCGGTCTGTTTATTGATCTGGTAGTCCTGTAGCAGGATTTCAAACATTTCTTTAGAGGAGGAGATATCGAAAAAATCTCTAAAATAATCATTTCCATATCCATCGATACATTCAGCAAAAAAGAAGATATTACCACCATCTTTTACTATATTTTTTATTCTATCTATAGATTTTTGTGACTGAACCATATTTATGTCCTTAGGGAAACCACCTGCGGAAACCACTACGTTATCGTATTTTTTTTCCACCTCTATGGTGGTATATTGTTTTAGTTTTTCACAGGCTTCTATATGTGAGGTGAAAAGATCGCCACATACCAGATCTACTACTTTATTGTCATCATTTAATATTGTGTTGATGGAAAAAAATGTTTTGCCTCTTCGTGCTATCATTACAGCTTCCACAATATCGCTGTGAACGGGGTTATTTTTCAGGTTACCGGTTGTGGCATATATGTTTTTGCATCTATTTGTTTCATCAAGGACTAATTTATGATTATGCAGGGCAGTTTTCCTGGATGCTATGCCTGGTATTATCAGTTTCCTTCCTCCACCAAATCCACAAAAGTAGTGATAGCTCACAGATCCTATGGGGATTATTGTATCTGCCTTTGTGTAAGCGTTGTTTATCAGTATTGGGGTGTTATTGCGGGTTTTCCCAAAATAGAAATGGTTGTCAAGGTCATCGGGATTGTGGTCAATGATCTTATGATGATATTTATTGAAAAGATCTTCGGTGAGTATCTGCTTTTTCTCTTCAATGGTGAGATTTCTATGTGTGCCGATGGCAAAGATAATGTTGAAATCTTTGTTGTACTGTTCAAAAATGTTGAAAAGATAGGGTAAAAAGATCTCTGCCCCTGATTTTCTGGTGATGTCAGGTAAAATAATTAGGCTCTTATTGGATTTTTCAATGACCTCTTCGATCCCTTCCATTAAAATCGCTTCATTGTTCAATATCTGCAGGATCTTTTCAATCTTGAGGGGTTCCATTATTCTGTCTGTTGCCAATATGTCAATTTTTTTTAACGTAAATTCAAGACTATCTTTTCCATATTTGATAAACATATCAACCACCAATTTTAGACATAGTTCTGTTAAATTTAATAGACTCACAATCGGATATATGATGCGACCAATCTTTTATATCAAGAGATTCTTTAATCTTTTTCAAAAATAGATCTTCGTCCCTCATCTTTATGGCATAAGTCAGATCTATTTCTCTATCGGAGAGTAGACATGGTCTCAGCTTCCCATCCGGGGTGATTCTAAGTTTGTCACATTCTCCACAGAAATGGTTGGATATTGGGGTGATGATCCCGATTCTGGCTCCATTTGAGAGTTTATAGTTCAACGCTGGTCCTTCAAATTTATGTTTTTCTATTTTTGTAAGTGAAAAATGTTCCCTTATTATATCTAAAATCTCTTTACCTCTTATGATGGCATCTTTGTTCCACCCAATACTATTTCCAATAGGCATAAACTCAATAAATCTGACGGTAACATTGTTGTCTGCAGCAAAATGACAGAAATCCACTATCTCATCATCGTTGAAACCTTTTATGAGAACGGTATTTATCTTTATGGGGAATAATCCTGCATCCTGGGCTGATTTTATTCCATCAATTATGTTATTTAAATCAAAACCGCCGGTAATAAGCTGGTACCTTTCAGGTTTTAGAGAATCTATACTTACATTTATTCTGTTTATACCAGCTTTTTTTAAGTTTTCTGCAAATTGGGTTAAAAGGGATCCGTTTGTGGTAAGAGTTATCTCCTCAATATCTGTTTCTGATTTAATATTCCTGATGAAATCGGTAAGTCCTTTTCTTACCAATGGCTCACCACCAGTTAATCTTATCTTTTTGATTCCATATTTAGAGAATATTTTAAGGGCAAAAAGCAGGTCTTCATACCTTAAAATTTCACTGTGATCTATAAATTTAAAATTGTGTGTTGGGATACAGTATTTACATCTAAAATTGCATCTATCTGTTACGGATACCCTCAAATATCTGTATGTTCTACCATATTTATCGGTTAATTCATTCATATATACTCAAATCTTTCCCTTTTTTCTTCCCAAATATTTTTGCCACAAAGATGCTTATTTCATAAAGGATAAGTAGTGGTATTGCCATCAATACCTGACTTACTACATCTGGCGGAGTAAGTATGGCAGCAATTATGAATATACCTACGATCGAATAGCCCCGATACTTTTTTAGCATATCTTCTGTGACCAACCCTATTTTAGCAAGAAAGAACACTATTACAGGTAATTCAAACACAACACCAAAACCGAGCATCAGTTTGACAACAAATGACAGATACCATGTCAATGAAAGGTTTGCTGTGATCCCATCTGTTGCATAAGTTAAGAAAAATTTAAAGGCAATTGGTAAAACAAACTGATAACAGAAAAATGATCCAAAAAAGAAGAGAAAAGATGCGGATATTACAAATCCTGATACATATTTTCTTTCATGGGCGTAAAGTCCTGGTGCGATAAATTTCCATAATTCGTATAATATATATGGCATAGCAAAAAACACTGCAGCCATAAAGGAAAGTTTTAATTCAGTGAGAAACCCCTCCGTTAGCTTCAGCATAGACAGAGATGAATTTGGTGGCATGAACAATATAAGCGGTTTTTTTATAAACTGAAAAAGGTATACACTTTTCCAATAACATATAGAAAAGACTATAGTAAGAGCAATCATTATTCTAATTAGTCTTTTCCTTAGTTCTTCAAGATGTGTCATTAAGGGTTGTTCTGCATCAACAGGCTTCATTTTGTTTCCTTTGTTTCATTTTTTGCTGTTTCGGTATTTGTGGGTGAATCTTTTGATTGTTCACTGTGGGCGGTTTTCCACTTATCTTCATAGACATTTTTTAAGTCATTATCTTTAGGTTTATCGTGGATGACTTCGTCTATATTGACGGCCTCTTTAAAACCATCCATCGCCTTTTTAAACTCAGCGTATCCTTTCCCGAGAGCTCTTGCAACTTCAGGCAGCCTCTTGGGACCTATTACAACTATTGCCACAACAGCTATCAGCAATATCTCTGATAAACCTAAACCAAACATAATAGACCTCTTATATATTTTGCAACAATATGTAATATTTTTATTTTAAAATCAAGCTTAAATAACATCTATGATTTTATCTGAGCCCCTTTCAATTCTATCTTCAATGCTTACCCATAGCCCATGGTGATCTGGTAGGGGAAGTATAATGATTTCGTCCACTGATTTTTCCATCTTCCGCAGTGTCCGGTAAAAAAATTTTGAAGCATGTTCCGGATTGCCTGATAGATTCTCTATTTGAATATTGTTGTAATATCCTTCCATATCAAGCCCAAAGTGTATAACTCCTATCTTTTTATCGATTGAAATGGTACTTAATAGAAGGTTTAAGTGATCCGGTGAAGTGATCTTTTTGATGTAAGTTGTTTTTATCCCAGGTGCGTAATGTTTGTACTTTGTCCCGGGGGATATGGTGCCTTCCCCAGGGCTGGAGAAGTTTACAACTTCCACTACCTTTTCGATCATCTCTTTAGATATAGTTCCTTTTCGTAATATCACAGGTGGATTTATCAGTGTGTTTATGACAGTGGATTCCAGTCCGCATCTTACGATCCCCTCATCTACAATGAGGTCTACTTTACCGTTTAATTCTTCAAATATATCTGAGATTTCCGTTCCGGATGGTTTTCCGGAGATATTTGCTGATGGGGCTGCCAGAGGGCCTGTCATTTCTATAAGTTTTAATGTGAAATCGTTGTCTGGCATTCTTACGGCTATGGTGCTTAGCCCACCTGTAATTTTTTTATTGATACCCTCTTTGGCTTTAAATATGAGGGTGAGGGGGCCAGGCCAGAAGTGTTGCATAAGTTTTTTGGCAGCTTCGTTTATCTCATCTGTTAAGTCATTTAGTTGTTTTGAATCAGAAATGTGAACTATCAGTGGGTTGTCTGCTGGCCTGTTTTTGGCTTCAAAGATCTTCTGGATTGCATAAGAATTATATATAGATGCCGCAATACCGTAAACGGTTTCAGTTGGTATTACGGCTATTCCACCAGTATTGATTATTCCTGATGCGATTTTCAAAGCTTCATTGAAATTCTCTTCTGTTAGTTTTATGATTTTAGTGGAAATTTTATTCTTCAATTTTTATACTTAATACCTTCTGTCTCTGTTTTTCAATGAAATCTTCAAGCTTTCTCTGATACTCATCATATTTTAGTGCAAGAATACGTATGGCAAGAAGTGCAGCATTTTCCGCAATTCCTACCCCAACGGTTGCCACAGGGATCCCTTTTGGCATCTGTACGATTGAAAGTAATGAGTCGAGCCCATCCATAAATTTACTTGGCATAGGGATACCAATCACCGGAAGTGTTGTCTTTGCTGCTATTACACCTGGCAGGTGGGCTGCCCCTCCAGCTCCGGCTATGAGAATTTCTATGCCTCTCTCTTTTGCCTCTTCTGTATATTTTATCGTTTCATCCGGAGTTCTGTGGGCTGATAAAACCTTTATTTCATAAGGGACGTTGAATTCCTTAAAAATGTCAGCCGCTTTTTTCATAACTGGTAAATCACTATCACTTCCCATAAGAATTCCGACGATAGGTTTAGACACTGATAAACTCCATAATTTTATTTTTAAGAGTGGTAGCATAAAAATTTTCCATCGTCAAGTGGCACATAATTTGATATGAGCACTATATGGAGGAAGCTTATGAATATCTTTGATAAGACAGTTATAAAAGATTTGAGTTTTGCATTGAAGGTAAACAGTGTAAAAAACAATATTTTAGCTAATAACATCGCAAATGTTGACACACCAAATTATAAAGCAAAAAAACTTGAGTTTTCCGAAGTAATGAAGGAATATTTTTCCGGTGGTTCAAAATTACCACTTATGACCACTAATGATCGCCATATAAAAGGAACTACTGATATTACTGATCCAAATAGCTTCGTTAGATTGCAAAACAATCCCTCCCTCAGGAATGATGGTAATGATGTAAATTTAGATTATGAAATGAGTGAGATGGCGAAAAATGGTATTCAGTATTCTATGTTCAGCCAAATTATAGCAGGTAAATTTACCGGACTTAAATCTGCTATTCAGGGTAGATAGGAGGTTTTATGGGATTTTTTAATATCTTAAACGTTGCAGCCACAGGTTTATCAGCACAGCGGATAAGGATCAACGTTATATCTTCAAATCTTGCCAACGCAAATACCACAAAAACTGAAACAGGGGAACCATACAAAAGAAAAGATGTGGTTTTTAAAGAGCTTCTGGAAGGGGAATATTCTGGTGGAGTTAGAGTGGAAAAGGTGGTGGAGGATAAAAAGCCTTTTGTTTTAAAATATGAGCCAGGCCATCCGGATGCAAATGAAGAGGGGTATGTGCAGTATCCAAACGTCAACCCGATTGAAGAAATGGTGAATATGATAGAGGCAAGCAGAAGTTATGAAGCAAATGTAACGGTTTTAAATACGGCAAAGCAACTTGCAATGAGGGCACTTGACATCGGTAGGGCTTAAAATTTTTGTTGTAAAATATTAAAAAAATTAATATAATATATAAAAGGTGTGCTATGTCAGAGATAAAGAATATTAATTTACTGTTACCAAACAAGTTGAGTGAGCCTTCGGGCAGTAAATCCACAGAAAAGTCTGATCTTTCTTTTTCTGACGTATTGAAGAAGAGTATAGAGCAGGTTAATGATGCTCAGATTCAGGCGGATGCCGCCATCAAAAAAGCGATGTCAGGAGAGACGGATATTCACGATACTATGATAGCAATTCAGAAGGCAGATGTATCTTTGAAGCTGATGATGGAAGTAAGAAACAAATTACTCGAAGCATATCAGGATATTATGAGGACTCAGGTATAAAGGTTAGATGAATATCAAAGATGTAGGAGAGCAATTTAAAAAAGTATTTCAGAAATTTTCAAAGGTTCAGCAGATAACTATAATATCTGCTGCTGTAGCCATTTTACTATCCATAATAGTCCTTGTTTACTGGGCAAATAAGCCGGTTTACAAGATTCTTTTTGCCAATCTATCACAGGAAGATGCTGCAGAAGTGGTGGCTAAGCTTAAAGCCAAAAAAATTCCCTATAATCTTAAAGATAGTGGTAAAACCATCGAGATACCCGCGAAGGATGTTTATGAAACAAGGATAGAGCTTGCCAAGGAAGGTATACCCAAGGGGGGCGGTGTAGGTTTTGAACTTTTTGATAAGACATCTTTTGGTATTACGGAGTTTGCGCAGAATGTAAATTACCAGAGGGCGTTACAGGGGGAATTATCCCGTACTATTAGTACATTGGAAGAAGTGGAAGAGGCAAGAGTTCATCTTACTCTACCTAAAGATAAACTGTTCATTACCGAAGATGGTGAGTCAAAAGCTGCGGTTGTTTTAAAGCTGAAGAAAGGGGAAACCCTCAACCGTGATAAAGTGAAAGCTATAGCTTCACTTGTGGCAGGGGCTGTTAAGGGTTTGAAAATTCAAAATGTTCAGATTGTGGATACGCAGGGTAATTTGCTTAGTGAATCGTTGAATGAGGAAAATCTTCCTTACGTCAAAACCCAAACACAGTTGGAATATCAAAAGAAAATTGAAAAAATCATTGCTTCAAAAATAAATTCCTTGCTTGCCACAACATTAGGGGAAAACAATGCCGTTGCACAGGTGACCGCAGAAATTGACTTTGACAAAAAAGAGATCAATAAGGAAGAGTATGACCAAAATCCGGTATTGAGGTCATCCCAGACCATAGAGATAGAGAGTAAAAATACACCCAATACACCACAGGGGCAGCCGGGGGTGGAGCCAAATCTTGCTGAGCCGAATATCCAGCAAAATGGTGTCAATTCAACGTATACAAAAAATGAAGAGACCCAGAATTTCGAAATAGGAAAGACTGTTACAAAGGAAGAGAAATCGATAGGTAGTATCAAAAGGCTCACAATAGCTGTAGTTGTAAATGATAGAGCCGAAATTGTGAAGGAAGGGAAAAAAGAGGTAACCAAATATGTACCACGCACCAAAGAGGAGTTAGATAAGATAAAAGGGCTTGTGGCAAAAGCAGCGGGATTTGATGAAAAGCGTGGTGATCAGATCGAGGTGACCAATGTATCTTTTGATACATCACAAATGTCAGAAAGTAAGTTATTAGAGAAGGAAAAGATGAACGAGCTTATCATTCAGATTTCAAAGTACGTAATGGTACTAATCATGTTTCTATTGTTCTATTTCCTTGTGATCCGCCCTATTATGAAAAAATTGGGGGATATCAAGGAAACTAAGAGTGGTGAACTGGCCGCGGTGGGGGATATACCCATTAAAGGTGCCAATGTGGATCTGCAGTTGGATGATAGTGTTAAGTTTCCCAAAACACTGGAAGAACTTGAGCGGGAGATTGAATCTGAACTTGATGAAAAGGTATCAGTTGACGTTGGTACAGTGAAAACAAAAGTTATGGTTAAAAAGATAGAAGAATCGGTAAAAGAAGACCCCGAAATGATAGCTAATTTGATAAAAACATGGTTGAAAGAGTAGTGTATGAGTGAGACAAACGTTTCAGGTGTACAAAAAGCTGCAATACTTTTGATAACGTTAGGGGATGAGCTTTCGGCTCAGATCATGAGTCATCTGGATGATGAAGAGGTTCAGGAGATTTCAAAAGAGATCGCTGTAACAAAGATGGTGTCTCCCGAAGTTGCAGATGCCGTTGTGGAAGAATTTTACAACATGATGCTTGCCAAAAAGTTTATTGCAAAGGGTGGTTTGGAATATGCCAAAACGTTGCTTACCAAATCGCTGGGACCAGAAAGGGCTCGGAAAGTTATTGATAGACTTACCAAGATGCTGGAGCAAACGAGCGGTTTTGAATTTCTCTCAAGGGTGGAGCCGAAGCAATTGGCAAAATTTATAGCAAACGAGCATCCCCAAACTATCGCTCTGGTATTGGCACATCTTGATCCTTCCCATGCAGCAGAATCTCTTGCGGAGTTGCCGGATGATTTAAAGGCAGAGGTGACCATCAGAATTGCCAATCTTCAGGATATATCCCCTTCTGTTGTTAAAACACTTGCTAAGGTTCTGGAGGAGAGGTTTGAATCTATCAGTTCTTATAATGTGGAAGTGGGTGGTGCAAAAGCTGTAGCTGAAATATTCAACAGAATGGACAAAAACACAAGTAAGATCGTTATGGAGAGATTGGAAAAGGATGCTCCAAGCCTTGTGGCATCCATCAGGGATATGATGTTTGTGTTTGATGATATAAAAAGACTTGGTAATACTGCTATTCAGGAGATACTAAAGAGAGCTGATAAAAAGACCCTTACACTTGCCCTTAAAGGTGCCGATGACGAATTGAAGGAAAAGTTTTTTGCAAATATGTCTAAGCGTGGAGTTGAGGCGATGAAAGAGGAGATGGAATTTATGGGACCGGTTAAGCTTAAAGATGTGGAAAAGGCTCAGCACGAGATTGTGGAGATCGTAAGAGAGCTGGATAGTGAAGGTCTTGTGAGTATCTCAGGTGGAGAAGAGGATCAATACGTATAATATTTTTGGCTTCATCCAACGTATCGTATAAAACTTTTCTGGAGTTTTAGATGCCGAGAAAGATTGTGAAAAGGGGTGATAACAAAGGCTTTTCATCTTTTACTTTCAAAACATTTTCCACTGTGGATAGGGGTGTATCGGTATTTTCTTATAAACCTTTTGAAATAAAAAAAGAACAGAGAATTGAGGAGAAAACGGAGGAAGCTCCTGAAGATAACTCCGAAGAAATCTCCACTCTGACTGTTTTGCAGCAGGAGTACGAGGAAAAATTGAAAGAAGAGTATGAGAGGGGATTAAAGGATGGGCTGGAGAAAGGTTTCATCACAGGGAAAGAGGAGGGGTTAGCTGAGGGATACCGGAAGGGGTATGCTGAGGCGGAGCAGAAGCTAAATAAAGAGTATCAGGCCAAAAGGGAAGATTATCTAAATCTCCTACAGAATGAACTATCTGGTATCCAGAATTATATCAAACGACTACATTCTTTTCTGGATGAGATTGATGGAGAAATACCTAAGGTTTTGCTAAATCTGATAAATGAAATTGTGGGTGTGGAAAGAAAGATAAATGATAAGTTAGTTATAAATATCGTTAAAAAGGCCTTTTCAAAGCTCAAGGATATAGAGATTACCGATATAATCGTAAATCCCAAGGATGTTGAAATAGTACAGGAATATTTTCCTGGTTATAATGTCATAGGTGATGGTGGTATATTACAGGGGAGTGCCAGAATAAAGACAAAGATTGGTGAGGCAGATTTCTCCATAGAATCTATTCTAAACGATCTGACCAAGAATATATATGAAGAGCTTGGAATTAATTAAGAGGGTTAAGCTGTCAGATCAGCTTACCATTTACGGTAAAGTCACGAAAATAGTAGGGCTTACAATTGAAGCTGATGGACCTTTGCTAGGTATAGGCACGAGGTGTTTGATTGAAAATGGTTCCAGAAATGGAATTCTGGCGGAGATTATAGGATTTAAAGATGATAGGATAGTTTTGATGCCGTATGGGGAGAGTGAAGGGATAGCCCCCGGCAGTAGGGTACGGAATGTATCCTACGGTAATAGTGTAAAGGTTACGGAGAAGTTATTGGGGCGTATCCTGGACGGGCTTGGTAATCCTATAGATGACAAAGGGCCTATTACCGATTTTGAACTCTGGCCTGTTTACAATGACCCCCCAAAACCACTTGAAAGAGAGATAATAAAAGATGTAATTCCTACGGGTGTAAAGGCTATAGATGGGCTTATTACTGTGGGTAACGGGCAGAGGGTAGGGATCTTTGCCGGTAGTGGTGTGGGGAAATCAGTGCTGTTGGGAATGATTGCCAGAAATACTTCCGCTGAGGTGAATGTAATTGCCCTAATAGGTGAAAGGGGAAGGGAGGTTAGGGAATTTATCGAAAGGGATCTTGGGGAAGAGGGATTGAAAAGAAGTGTAATAGTGGTGGCAACAAGTGATCAGTCTCCATTGGTGAGGAAATTGGGGGCATTTGTGGCGACCACCATAGCTGAATATTTCAGAAGTACAGGTAAAAATGTTATGTTTATGATGGACTCTGTGACGAGATTTGCAATGGCCCAGAGGGAGATAGGTCTTACCGTTGGGGAGCCCCCCACTTCAAAAGGTTATACTCCTTCTGTATTTGCTCTATTACCAAAGCTTTTGGAAAGGGCAGGTACCAAAAAAGGGGAAGGGGCGGTGACAGGTCTTTACACAGTATTGGTGGAGGGGGATGATCTTACGGATCCTATTGCGGATAGTGTGAGATCGATTATTGATGGACATATCGTATTAAGTAGATTGCTTGCGGCAAGAAATCATTTTCCAGCTATAGATGTGCTGATGAGTGCCAGCCGCTTGATGAAGGAGATCGTCACCGACGAACACTTTAGATTGGCAGGCACTATGAGGGATCTTATGGCTGCCTACAACGAAGCTGAGGATCTTATAAACATCGGCGCTTATGCAAAAGGTAGCAATAAAAGGATAGATACGGCTATCGCAAAAATAGATGCAATAAATAGCTTTCTTAGGCAGGGGATCGATGAAAAATTCGATTTTGCGACTAGTTATGAGTTGATGAAAAAGATAGTAGGTTAAAAGATTGGATAAAAAGTTTAAGTTGCAAAAAATACTTGAGTATAGAGAGAGGGTTTTTGAGATTGAAAAACAGAAGTTAACTGACCTGCAGAATAGATTAAAGGATTATCAGTTTAAACGGGAGGCTCTTTCAAAAGAGATTGAGGAAAAGAGATTACAGCTTGATACGTTGAAGAAAGAGGGAAGGTTTGATTTTGCCATTCTTGGTGAAAAATATCTTGAAAAATTGCTGAAGATGTTGCAAACTCTTAATAATATGATTGAGGAAACGAAAAAAGAGATAGAAAAGCAGAAAACTACTGTTGTAACTGCCATAAATGACCTAAAAATTATGGAAAAACTAAAGGAAAAGCATAATATTAATTATTTAGCATATCTAAAGAAAGAGGAATTGAAATTGATAGATGAACTTGTAATAACAAGGAGAGGTAATGAAAATTAGATTTTTAGCTTTAATGCTGCTATTTAGCTTTGGGTCGCTTTTATATGCAGAAGATAGCTTAATCAACATACAGCAGCTCCAAAAGTCACTTCAGGCTAAAGAGAAACAGCTGGCGGAGAAGGAGAAGGCTTTAAACGAAAAGGAGAAAAGACTTAAAACACTTGAAGCGGATCTCAATGCAAAACAGAAGGAGCTGGAGGAAATAAGAAATACTATACAGAAATTGTACAATGACTTAAAAGTGGTGGATGATGAAAATATAGATAAATTGGTGAAAACTCTTTCAAATACAAAACCAAAATCTGCGGCGGCAATAATAGAAAAGATGGATGATAATCAAGCTGTAAAAGTTTTGAAAAAGATGGATTCTAAAAAATCTGGTGCAATAATGACGGCACTTGGAAAGAGTAATCCAGAAAAAGCTGCTAAAATATCAGAGCAATTAATCTCATCACAAAGATAGTCTATGAAAAGTCAGTTGCTTGTCCCGGCGGTTTACGACTTCCTTGAAAATATGGAATTTGAAGGATTTGATCAATTTTACGAATATGCTATAAAAAGGGATGTACCAGTGGTGTCAAAAGCTGTGGGGAATATCATCAGTTTTTTTGTATCACTGTTTAGACCCACAAATATTTTAGAATTGGGGTGTGGAATAGGTACAGCTGCTAAATATATGCTAACAAAGTCAAAAGCTAACTATACAGGGGTGGATAATAATCTTGAAAGGATAGAGGTAGCAAAGAGATTTTTGAAGGATTTTAACAAATTGAAGTTTATTCATTCAAGGGTCGAAACTTTTTTATGTGGCACAGATGAAAAATACGATTTTGTGTTTGTGGATTCGATAAAAAAAGATTATGAAAAGATATGGTATCTACTAAAACCTGTTCTAACGAAAAGAAGTATGGTGATATTCGATGATTTTTTCCTCTATGGCTATATTTTTCAGGAAGAAGCGGAGATACCTTATAAATATAGGGAAGGGGTAAGACTTATAAAGAGGTTTATCAATAATATAAAAAATGATCCAACGGCGGAAATCGTTTTTCTGCCCATAGAAAATGGTATTATGGTGGTACATTATGAAGGTTGAGTTATTATCCCCAGCGGGTAACATGGAGAAGCTAAAAGCAGCAATAAATTTTGGTGCTGATGCAATTTACCTATCCGGAAAAGATTTTGGACTCAGAGCAAGCGCCGATAATTTTACAATAGAAGAGATGCATGAAGCTTTCAGTTTTTTGCATTCTAAAGGGAAAAAAGGGTATGTAACTGTCAATATATATGCAAGAAATTACGATTTTAATGAACTTGGATCTTATCTGGATCAGTTAAAAGAGGTTTCGCCGGATGCTCTCATCGTTAGTGATCCGGGTGTTTTTAAGTTTATCAGGGATAGAAAAATAGATATTCCAATACATATCAGTACTCAGGCTAATATTACAAATTATATGGCGGTAAAATTCTGGCAACAGTTAGGGGCAGAAAGGATTGTACTTGCAAGGGAATTGTCACGGGAGGAGATAAGGTTTATAGCTGAAAATGTTAAGTGTGAGCTTGAAGTTTTTGTGCATGGTGCAATGTGTATATCCCATTCTGGTAGATGTGTATTGAGTAATTATTTTAACAAAAAAGATTCCAACCGTGGAGAATGTACACACCCCTGCAGATGGAAGTATCATCTAATGGAGGAGACAAGACCGGGGGAGTATCTGCCGGTGTTTGAAGATGAAAGGGGGACATACATCTATAATTCAAAAGATCTATGTTTGATAGAGCATGTGGGGGAATTGATCGATATGGGGGTTAAAAGCCTCAAGATAGAAGGCAGGATGAAAAGCTCTATGTACACCGCTGTGGTTACCGGGGTTTATCGTCAGGCCATCGATACCGCATTAAAGGGGGAGTTTAAGGTGGATGAAAAATGGATAAGGCTTTTGAATACTGTAAGTAATAGAACCTATACAAAGGGGTTTTATGCGGATGAGGCTGATGAAAACAGTATAAACTATAAAACGTCATCATATGTTAGAGGTTCAGATTTTTTGGGCGTTGTGACTTCCTGTGAAGATGGCAGGTTAAATTTCCATTGTAAAGGTAAAATCAATATAGGGGATGAGCTACAGATATTAACACCCGATATGGATGAGTTTGTATTCAAAGTGGATGAGATTTATGATATAAATGTTGAAAAGGTGGAGTTTACAAAGCCTAATTATGATTATTTTTTCAATTTTGATATAAAGATACCCGAGAATAGTATAATCAGGAGAATCCTGTGAATTGGACAAAAGCTGATTATGAGAGGCTTGTAAAAGAGCTAAATCATCATTGCATAAGGTACTACCTCCTGAATGATCCTGTGATATCTGATGCTGAATATGATAACCTTTATAAACAGTTACGTAAGATAGAAGAAGATCATCCTGATTGGATCTCACCTGATTCCCCCACCCAGAGGGTTGGTTTTAAAGTAACATCCGGTAAAACGATAAAGCATCTTTATAAGATGTTTTCTCTTGATAATATTTATAGCGAAGGGGAGTTGAACGACTTTTTTGCAAAAGTATATAAAGTGGTGGGTGGTGATATCGATTATGTGGTGGAGCCCAAGATAGATGGAGCTGCTGTATCTGTTGTGTATGAGGATGGGGTTTTAAGTTATGCGGCAAGTCGTGGGGATGGTGTTGAAGGTGAGGATATAACCCATAATATAAAAACGATAAGAGATTTGCCTGTTTCTATTTCTGAAAAAAATAGGATTGTATTGCGGGGTGAGGTGTATCTATCCAAAGAACAGTTTAATAAAATCAACCGTGAAAGAAAAAACGCAGATGAGCCTCTTTTTGCAAACCCAAGAAACGCCGCCGCAGGTACCCTTAAAATACTTGACCCTGCCATTACCGCCAAAAGAGGGCTTTCCATCTTCATATATTCCATTGAAGAGGGAAGAAGATATGATAACCATTTTGACGATCTAAACTGGCTTAAGTCTATAGGTTTTCCAATAAATGAACATATATTTATAGGTAAAGATAGAGATGTTAAAGGGTATATAGATAAGATTGGAGTATTGAGAAAATACCTCGCGTATGATATCGATGGGGCTGTGGTGAAAGTAAATAAGTACGAAGTTAGATCTATCCTGGGTGAAACGATAAAATATCCAAAGTGGGCAATTGCATACAAATATGAAGCGGAGCAGGTGACCACAGTATTAAAGGATGTAATATTTCAGGTGGGTAGGACAGGTATTGTAACTCCAGTGGCAGTACTTGAAACGGTAAATATATCCGGTAGCAATGTATCAAGAGCAAGTTTACATAATGAAGATGAGATTAAAAGGCTTGGGGTAAAGATTGGCGATACGGTGTTTGTGGAAAAAAGTGGTGAGATTATACCGAAGGTCATCAAGGTAGTTCCGGAGTTTAGAACGGGGGAAGAAAAGGGGATCGTCTTTCCATCCAATTGTCCCTCCTGCGGTGATAAACTTGTGAAAATAGATGCCTACTGGAAATGCTTGAATTTAGATTGCCCCGATAGAGTTAAGGGGAGTATTACCCATTATGCCAGTAGAGATGCAATGGATATTCGGGGGCTGGGGGAGAATAATGTGGAGAGATTCTACGGTTTGGGTCTTTTAAGATCGATTCCAGATATCTATAGATTAAAGTATGAGGATCTTGTAAAGCTTGAAAGATTTGGTGAACTGTCTGCGGATAATCTTTTAAAAAGTATAGAGGAAAGCAAAACTAAGGAGTTTTATAGGTTTATATATGCACTTGGTATAGATGGAGTTGGTATAAAAATGGCACAAACTCTGGCATTACATTTTAAGAATATAGATTCTTTAATGACTGCATCTATTGATGAACTGAAGGATATTTACGGCATAGGTGATGAAGTGGGTAGATCTATATTTGAGTTTTTCAGAGAAAAAAGAAACATCGAGATGCTACAGTTTTTACGTAAAGTCGGTGTTAATATGATGCAGAAAGAGGTTATGGGAGATAGACTTTCGGGGTTTACATTTCTTATCACCGGAACACTTTCAAAACCAAGGAAGTACTATGAGGATATTATTATAAAAAATGGCGGTAAGATACTTAGTGGAGTAAGCAAAAATCTAAACTTCCTCATTGTGGGGGAAAATCCCGGAAGTAAGCTGGAAAAAGCAAAATCTTTAGGTATAGAAGTTATAACGGAAGAGGAATTTTTTGAAAAATTTGGGATAAGGGGTGATTGATGGAGATCCATACCATAGGAGAGGATAACGGTTCTGATGTCAAAAAAGTATACATTTTATCAGATGGTACAGGTCAGAGTGCCATAAATGTGGTAAGAGCCTGTCTTATACAATTTGACAATATTAATGCAAAGCTTATTGTATATTCAAAGATGGATGATGAAGAGAAGATTAAGCTTGCACTTTCACGGGCAAAAGAGGATAAGGCATTTGTGGCGTTTACCATTGCAACAAAGTCACTCAGGAGATTGATCCATACCATCTGTCATGAAGACAACATTATGCATCATGATATACTTGGCCCCCCTGTGGAAAAATTTAAAATTTTTCTTGATAGTGAGCCAAGAGAGTTTCCAAACCTCCTCAGGAGACTGGATAGTAAATATTTTAAGAGGATTGAAGCGATAGATTTTGCCATAGAGCATGATGATGGCAAAAGTATGAAAAGGATTCGTGAAGCAGATATCGTTATCCTGGGACTTTCACGTACTTCTAAAACCCCCACCAGCTTTTACCTTGCCCAGATGGGATATAAAGTTGTCAATATTCCTTTGATCTATGGTATGAAGATTCCGGAAGAAGTTTATTCAATTGATCAAAACAAGATCATTTGCCTTGTGATGGATCCGGAGACCCTGCAAAAGATACGACAGGAGAGGTTGAGACACTATAAGACAAATTCTGATTATACAAATATCAAAAAGATTCTTGAAGAGGTGGAGTTTATCTACGAATTGGTAAGTAAGAATAGAAAGTGGCATCTTGTTGATACCACTAATAAATCAGTTGAAGAAACGGCTCGGGAGATTATCGTAAAGGTCTACGGTAGAGAATTGGAGCTTTGACATTAACTTTATCAAAATAGTTTATGTGTGTTTTACCTCATTTGCACTCTTTTATATGTTTCTTCGCATGATCCACACCTTTTTGAAGATCATTAAAAAGATGCTGATGAGGTATAATATTAGTAATGCCCAGATTTTTTATGGTGTCTATAATTTTATTATCAGCGTATATTAATACTTTTATACCTTTATCATTTAGAGTTAAAAATATATCCTCAAGGGCAAATACTGCTGATGAATCGATAAATGGGATTTTAGAGCAATCAAATAATACAACTTTTGTATCTAATAGTTCATTCCCTAGATTTACAACCTTCGTCATTGAACCGAAGAAAAAGGGGCCATCTATCCTTATAATCCTCATACATTTTTCTCCAATTGTTTCAATTTCTCCACTGATTACCTGATCCTGTTGGGGGTTAAGGATATCGATATTCATCTGCTGTGCCATTCTATAAGTGAGAAGTATTGAGGCTAAAACAAGACCCACTCCCACAGCAACTATAAGATCAACTAAAACCGTCAGAAAGAAAACGATAGCCATTACAAATACATCATGTTTTGGGGCGAATTTTATCAATTTCAAGAATTTATAATCTATTATATCAACCCCAACTTTGATAAGAATACCCGAAAGAAGTGCCATTGGTATGTATGAGGCATATTTCCCTGCACCTATAAGAACAATAAATAAAAATATGGCATGTATAATACCAGAAAGTCTTGAATTACCGCCTGTTTTGACATTTATTACAGTTCTCATTGTTGCCCCTGCTCCAGGAATTCCACCGAATAACCCGGCTAAAGCATTTCCCACCCCTTGTCCTATCAATTCTCTGTTTGGGTCATGTTTCGTTCTTGTGATAGAATCTGCAACAAGGGATGTTAGTAGGGAATCTATTGCACCCAGAATAGCAAGGCTAAGGGAGAATGTAAATGCAATACTTATCATATGAAGGTTAATAGATGGAATTATGGGGGATGGTACTCCTTGAGGTATGTTACCAATCTTTTGAATATCAAAATTGAGTATATTTGCAATTGGTGTTACTATAATTAATGCCAGAAGTGGAGTAGGTATGATTTTCCCAATCTTTTTGGGAGTTAGATATAGGATTAATAAAGTGATTATAAAAACAAATAATGCTTGAAGATTTATATTGGACAACGTAGACCCCAGACTTGCAATCGTAAGTATCGGTGATCCTTTTATAGGGCTTCCTAATGCTGGATTTATTTGTAAAATGATAATGATTATTCCTATACCAGACATAAAGCCTGAAACAACGGGATAAGGGATATATCTGATAAAGCTACCAAGTTTTATTATACCGAAGATGATCTGGAATATACCTGCCAACATAATGATCATTACTACAGATGAAACATCCCCTTTTACAGCTGTGACGATCGATGCCATAACGACTGTCATAGGGCCGGTGGGGCCTGAAATCTGTGTTTTAGTACCACCTAAAAGGGCGGCAAAAAAACCTAAAAATATGGCACCATAAAGTCCAGCTTTAGCCCCCATACCACTTGCCACACCAAAAGCAAGAGCCAGAGGTAATGCAACAATTCCAGCTGTAATCCCACCAAACAGATCACCCTTTAATTTTGAAATGCTTATCCCCATATTTAACCTCATTTTAAAAATTTAACTATTAATAAGTTACAATTCTTATTTTACTATTACCATCTATTTTAATTGTCAACATAAAATTTACTGCTGTCACCCCATTTTTTGCAACCCTAAACAATATTTATGGGCAAACTTAAGTGTTTGCCCATAGATGCATTATCAGGGCATACACACAGGTATGCCCCTACTTTTCCTTTCCTTATTCTGGAGGCTTTCACAAACATAACTTATTGAAAATAAAAGATCAAGACATAAAAATGGGGTGATGCCATACGATTTAACAAAATGAAAGATAGTTTATGCTAAATTTTAATTTATGTTATATTTATGAATGTTCTGAATATAATTTCATATTGATATCGGTTTTAATTGTTTTGATTAGTATATAATCTATTGAAAAACAGTGCAATACCACTCCATCTGGCTGGTAAATCGGATTTTCTTAAATGTTTTTAAGCAGTGTACCTAATTCTTTTAATAGAAAATCACCTATACTATGACCATATTTATCGTTTATTGATTTGAAGTTATCTATATCAAAAAGAATTATTGAAAAAACTTCTTTGTGCCTTATATATCTTGTAAATTCAGAATAAAGATGAGTTTCAATTTTTCTTCTATTATACAACCCGGTTAGCTGATCCATCTCAGACAGGGCTTTTAGTTCATCATTCATTTCCTGCAATTCTTTAGTTTTAAGATAGATGGCATCAAAGGTTATTCTTTCTTAATCTTTTTCAATATGTCCAATCTCATTATTTGGGTATACATAACTAGATGTAATCACTTTCCTAATTCAATTAAACCGATTAAAATCCTAAAAAACAATACGATGATTAAAGAATTTAAGAAGATAGTTATAAAAATATCTCTTTTTATAGAATCAACCTTAATTTTATACATAATATCATCTTAGGTCCTACCTACATTCTATCATGCAGAAATTGATTTTAAACAGAAGTTTTTATGATAATTTTGGAATGACTGTATGAAAAGGTAAATTATTATTGTTTATAATAAGAGCAGAAGTCTTTCATCTGGCAATTGCTGCATTCAGGTTTGCGGGCTTTGCATATCTGTCTACCAAAATGGATAATTTGGTGGGATATTTTCCCCCATCGATTCTCTGGTATCAAGCTTATCAGGTCTTTTTCGATTTTTATTGGGTCATCATGGGTAGTAAGCCCCAACCTCTTTGATACCCTTTTTACATGGGTGTCTACTACTATCCCTTCAGCTGTAGCATACTCTGATAGTATGATATTTGCGGTTTTTCTTCCGATACCAGGTAGCTTGACAAGAAGTTCCATCACAAGTGGTAGCTCACCTCCATATTTTGTTACAACTATTTTGGCAAGGGTTGTGATCGATTTTGCCTTGTTGTTATAAAAGCCTGTTGGTCTTATTATCTCTTTGACTTCCCCAATATCTGATAATGCAAGCGCTCTAAAGTCCGGATATTTTTCGAATAGTAGAGGTGTAACTCTATTTACCATTTCATCGGTGCATTGGGCACTTAGTATGGTAGAGATGGCAAGTTCATACAAATTTTTATGGATCAGCTCACATTTCGCATCGGGAAACCTGCCATCTAAAAACTCAAAGAATTTATTTACAACCCAAGTTTTTTCCACTTTTCATCAACCAGTTTTTTAATCTCCTCACTCATTACAATATCATCCGGCCATTCTCTTGTATGCCCTTCAGATGGCCATTTTTTAGTGGCATCTATCCCTATTTTTGATCCCCAGAATGCAAATGGTGATGAGTGATCAAGGGCATCAAGGGGTCCTTCCATAATTACTATGTCTCTCTTCCAATCCACGTTATTACCCAATCTCCAGAGGACTTCAGATGTGTTTTGAACGTCAACATCTTTGTCCACAACCACGATCATCTTGGTAAACATCATCTGTCCTGTTCCCCATACGAAATTCATAATCTTTTTGGCGTGCATTGGGTATTTTTTGTCTATGGAGATAAACATTATGTTGTGGAATACCCCTTCAAGGGGAAGTGCCATGTCCACAATCTCTGGAACTTGTTTTTTCAATAATGGTAAAAATATTCTTCCGGTGGCTACTCCCATATAACAGTCTTCCATTGGTGGTTTACCAACAATGGTTGTGGGGTATATGGCATTTTTCCTGTGTGTTATACATGTGACGTGAAAAACAGGGTACATATCCGCCAGTGAGTAATAGCCGGTATGATCTCCAAATGGACCTTCAAGTCTTAATTCATCCACATCCACATACCCTTCAAGGACGATCTCGCTATTTGCAGGCACCTCGAGATCCACCGTTTCACATTTAACGAGTTCAACAGGTTTTTTTCTTATGAATCCAGCAAGTAACATCTCATCTATACCATCAGGGGCAGGAGCAGTGGCGGAATATATTACAGCAGGATCAGCCCCAAGTGATACAGCCACCTCCAATCTTTTTAATCCCATCCGTTTTGCTTTTCTGAAATGATCTGCTCCGTGGTGATGAATGTGCCAGTGCATACCTGTGGTTTTTCTGTCATAAACCTGCATACGATACATTCCGCAATTTCTTGCACCGGTTTCTGGATCCTTTGTGAAGATATTGGGTAAAGTAATAAAACGTCCGGCATCTTTAGGCCAGCATTGTAGAATTGGGAATTTAAAAAGATCCACATCGTCCCCTTTTAATATAACATCTTTACAGGGGCCACTTTTTACTATTTTAGGGAAGATCTGGTTTAGTTCAAAAAGCATTGGTAAGGATTTCATTTTGTCGAAGAAATTTTGTGGGACATTTCGATCTATCAGGTTTATGATTCTTTCACCCAGTTCATCAAGCTTTTCCACCTCAAGAGCCATATTCATCCTTTTGAATGAACCGAAGGTGTTTATCAGAAGTGGATGTTCTGAACCCTTTGGTTTTTCAAAAAAAAGAGCTGGGCCGTGGTTTTTGGATACCCTGTCGGTAATCTCTGTTATTTCAAGTATTGGATCACATTCCTCTTTGATCCTGATAAGTTCGTTTTCCTGCTCAAGCTTTGCTAAAAACTCTCTTAAATCTCTATAGGCCATAAAACCCTCTTAATATTTTTTATAACATATTGCTGCGTTGCATATACCAAATGTCATGAAGTTGAAATCAGCTTTTTCAAAACCAGCATTAAGTATCATCCTTTTATAATCATCATTTTTGGGGAATTTATATACCGAATCTGGAAGATAGCTATAAGCGTTTCTATTGCCAGAAATGAGTCCTCCAATAAAGGGCATAACTTTTTGAAAATAAAATCTGTATATTTTTGAAAAAATTTTACCTTCCGGTTGAGAAAATTCAAGAATGCACAAAATTCCACCAGGTTTCAGCACCCTGAATAGCTCTTTCAATCCGACTTCTTTGTTTACAACATTTCTGAATCCAAATGCGATCATAATTCTATCAAAACTTCCCTCTTTAAAAGGTAGATAATGGGCATCAGCATTTATAAGGGGATCTATTACCCCTTTCTGTCTTGCTATATCAAGCATATTCTTACTGAAGTCTGCACCTATGATATTTACATCTTTTATCTTTTTTCTAAGTTGTATCATCATATCACCTGTACCACAGGCAAGGTCAAGTACCGTCATCCCATCAGATATTTTTAACAGGTTAATGGACTTTTTTCTCCAGTATAGATCTCTTCTGAAGCTCAACAGCCTGTTTAAAAGATCATATTTAGGTGCTATATTGTTAAACATATTTTGAATCTGTTTTGATTTCTCTTCCAAAATTACCCCTTTATATCAATTTTTATGCAGGTGAAATCATCCATCTGATTATTTTTATCTATCACCAGTTCATTGTATAAACTTTTTATAAAATTTTCCGCATCAGTATTGCACATAAGTACCTTTTTTTCAAGGTCATCGTAATTGGTATACTCCACAAGTCCATCGGAATATATAAATAGCGACGTACCTTTTTTGATTTCAATTATGGAATCTTTATATTCCTCCACTATAATTCCCGCAGGCATATAATCTGATTCTAATTTTTTGAGATCTCCTCCTTCGTATACAAACACCGGTTCATGTCCAAGGGATATATACTCCATCTTGTGTTCTTTTTTGTCTATAATACCTATAAATAGCGTGACAAATCTACCATCTAAATTCTTTTGCATAATAAATGATGAAAGGTCAAAGGCAAAGGATGAAGGTATGGGATTTTGTAATTTCGTGAAAAACTGGAACATTGTGGACATCGAAACAGTTATCACCGCGGCGGAATAACCTTTGCCACATACGTCACCAATAAACACGATTATTTTATTATCAGTATTATGTAGACCTAAAAAGTCTCCACCTGCCTGTTTAGCGGGGTAGCTTACACCGTAAGCATTGCAAAAATCGGATGATAATGATACCTCCCTATCAACGAAACTATTGAGGATTTCGGCGGTGGCTTTCATTTCATTTTCTTCTAATTTTAGTTGCAATTCTTTCTGATGATTAATTGCATTTTCCACTGCTATTGATGTTATGTGGGAGATAATTTCTGAAAATTCTTTATCGGGGTAAAAGCTTGTTGAAATGTTAAACAATACAACTTTTATTTTAAACTTCTCTTCGTGTATTATAAATATGTTGTTTATTAAAAACTTACTTGAATCTATTGAACTGTCGAAGAATTCTGTTGCATGGATGTTGCATACGATATCATATAATGGTGTCCCGTTTATATGGATATTTTCTTGTGAATCTACTTTTTCAACCCCTATGGATAAAAATGTGTCGTTATATTGTAGAAAACCAGCCTGTGCATCGAAAATCTGGATGAAGAAGTCCAGTGCTTTTGAAAAAATAGTCTCAAATTCAAGAAATTTTAATACATCATAAGCATTCTTGATGAAGTCTATTTTCTTTTGATATTCTATAAATATCTCTGTACGATTTTGTGAGGCAATAATGTCATATAATTTGGATGATAGGTAAGGTATTATTTCGTAGAGATCTTTGCATTTTAGATTTGTGGGCTCACAGATAGATACTGCCATGAGTAGGGCGTCATTGTGCTCTAAAAAAAATGTCTGATAGATTTTTGTGTTTTCGGTGAGATTTATGGGTTGGCTAAAATCGGAACATGCTTGATAAAAATATCCTATGTCTGAAATATCCGCAAAAAGAAGGAGTGATTGGTCATTTACCGTTGAAACATTCACTGTGGCGATACTTTTTGATATATCCCAGATTATATATTTTGTAATATTAAGATTATGAAGATATTTTTCTATGCAGTTTACGAAATCTATTTTGTTGTCAGTTAGCAGAGTTTTAAGGATATCTTCATTAAACATCATCATGATCTACCCTAAAATGTTCCAGTATATTGACTAAATCAGTCAGATCTATTTTGATTCTATTTTCTAAATCTTTTATCAGTTCTAACCTTGATTCAACATCTTTTTCGATTAAGTTTGCATAATAAAGGATAATGTTGAAGTTATTATCCGTCATCGTGTGATGGTTTAGGACACTATTAATGATCTGCTTAGCAATATTCCATTTTTCCAATACAAATGCAGCCACCTCCGAATGTGTTAAGCCGGTTTGCTGTTTTTCATCATCAGGTTTTTTTACTTCTTTCACGAGAAAGTCCACAAGAACTACTTTTCCTATATCGTGCATCAGTCCTGCAAGGTAGGCGGAGTCGGTATCCATTTTTAGTTTTCGGGCAATTAATTCAGATATAGTGGCGGTGTGGTGGGAGTGTTCCCAAAGTTTGCCTCCTGTTGTACCATACAATGAAAAGTTTTTCTTATAAAACTCTTCGATCGATATCGACAAAACGATATTTTTAATTGTGGATGTACCGATAAGTATAGCCGCCTGATCAATACTTGTGATCTCTTTTTTTAAAGCATAAAAGGGGGAATTTACCAGCTTTAATACTTTGGATGATATCCCCTGATCGGTTTTTATTTTATCTATAATTTTCTTCATTGAAGTCTCATCATTTCTGGTTAGTTTCAACAGCTCCTGTGCTATAACGGGTAATGGTGGAATGTTGTCTATCTTTGCAAGTACTTTGGTTTTAATTAATTCATTTTCATTTACCGTTTTAGTCTGCTGGACTGAAAGTAACGTTGAAATCTTATTTAGTATCTGTTCTTTAGTAGCAGAAAAAGGTATGATTCCTGAAAAGTTATAATTTTTGATATACTGTACTATCCGTTGATCATTGCTATTTAGACATAGCAGTGCAGGTTTTTCGAAATTTTTGGGCAAAGCATTAAAATCCCCTAAGGTTTCAACGGTAACAATGATGATATCAGCTTTTGACGTTACGGTAATATTTACTGATGAGCTTAGATTGCTTTTCAGGGATTTTATTAACCCTTCGTTACCGATAAAAGAGATATTAACCATTTCTCATTTGCTCCTGGATCTTCTCGATAAGCTCCTTTGGGCTAAAGGGCTTTGTTAGATACTCGTTAGCTCCTGCATTTTTCCCTACTTCTATGTCATCCGATGTGGCTTTAGCGGTAAGCATTATGATGGGTGTTTTGGTAAATTCAGGTAACTTTCTAAGCTCTTTGCAGGCGGTTATCCCATCCACTTCCGGCATCATTACGTCTAATACTATAATTTCTGGATTATGTGTTTTTGCAAGATCGATTGCCTGTTTTCCGTTATTTGCTTCTATTACGTCAAAACCTGCTTTTTTAAGATGCAGCACCACAACCTTTCTAAGTCTCAATTCATCATCAGCCAGCAATACCTTCATATCTAAAACTCCAGAGTATATTCTTTATCATTAAATGTAAATTTAAAACCATATTTATGAAAAATATCAGCCAGAAGATTGAATATTACGGGTGGATTATCTTTGGGATTATTGATCTTTATATGGACTTCCTTATCCGAAACCCTGATATTTAGAAAATCCGAACTATTTTTTATTGCTTCAAAAATAATGAGCTGTAACAAATATTTTAATATATAACCATTTTTATATATTACCAAATCATCACCGCTTACATTAGTTTCAACTTCATTTAACAGGATAAAGCTTTTTTGCTCGTCAAGAAATTTTTTTATTAGATTAGTCACATTCAGTTCATAATCGGTATTTTTTACTTCCTTTTGGATTAGGTGATCGATGCAGATATTTAATGATATATCCAGAATATCCATGATGTATGCCGATTCGTAGACGCTGTTCATCTCCTCATCATTTACATTTATCAGATCCATTTTCAAAGCTTCCAGTGTTGCCACAATTGTTGATGTACAAGTTCTAAAATTGTGGGAAAAGTATTCATAAATTTTGATCAGCTCTTTTTTCATCCTGTTAACCTACGATTATTTTATCTATATCATAAATAGATTCTAAACAAAAATCGGCATTTTCACAAGAGTTTTTTGAAATTAAAACTGTTTTAAAACCAAATTCATTTGCTTTTGAGATATTCTCTGGCATGTCATCAATAAAGTATGATAGATGGGGGGATACCCCAGTTAGTTTAATGAATCGTTCAAAGCTTTCATCTGAAGGCTTGGGATGAAAGTCTAAATCTTCTATTGAATAGATCTTTTCAAAAAATTCTAATATCTCCAAATGGGATAAAACATTTAACGCATGATTTCTGGAACCGTTTGTGTATATATACTTCTTATATGGTATATTACTTAAAATGTTAATCAATTTTTCGTCTCTGAATAATATGAGATGGTACTCAAGGTTGTGAACGTATTCAAGGTAATGATAAGGATCCACATTGTGATGTAAAATAAGACCTTTTAATGTGACACCATACTTTTTTCGATATTCCTGCCTTAATAAATCAACCTCATCGGTATCTATACCCATGATCTCATTCATATATTTGTTGATATTTTTATCTACTACACGTAAAACACCGAGTTCTGGGTGATAAATGGTGTTATCAAGGTCAAAAATCAGATTCATTTTTACATTTTATCAAAGATAAATAAAAATTTCAATATCAAAGCTGGATTAAGATTTACAAAAATTTTATGTAGGTTTAGTTGAAAAAAAGTCTATTCTTATTTAGAATAATGATAAGGGGGTTTGTATGAAAAGAAGAGAATTTATAAAACTTGGTATTACAGCTCCTCTAGTACTAAGTACACCTTCTTTACTGGAAGGGGGTGCAAAATCGGATGTCTACATTGCTGAGTCAGCTAACCATAGAAAGGCTGTGGTGGCTGCAATCGAGATGATGGGGGGGATAGATAAGTTTATCAAAAAAGGGGATAGGGTGGCAATAAAACCAAATATGGCATGGGCGAGGGAGCCGATGTACGCTGCTAATACAAATCCTGAAGTGGTGGCGGAGGTGGTAAAGCTATGCTACAGAGCTGGTGCAAAAGAAGTTTATGTGACGGATAATCCCTGTGACAATGCAAGAACTGTATTTAATCTATCACAGATACCCCTGTTTGCCCAGAAAGAGAACGCAGAAGTTTTTATTCCCCAGAGCAGACATTACGAAAATATGAATATCGGCGGTACTTTTCTTATTGAATGGCCTGTTCTGGCTCTATTTAAAAAAGTGGATAAAGTAATCAACATTCCAGTTGCCAAAAATCATTCATCTTCCAAGGTAACTGTCGGTATGAAAAACTGGATGGGAGCAATCGGTGGTAATAGAGGTTTTTTACATCAGAATCTTCATCAGGCAATATACGAGCTTGCAGTATTTTTCAAGCCCACCCTTACATTGATTGACTGTACGAGAATTATGCTGAAAGGAGGTCCCTCCGGAGGTGATCTAAATTATGTAAAACAGCTTAACAGATTAATTGCTACCAATGATTTTGTTGCGGGGGATTCGGTGGCATCTGAATTTTTGGGGGTAAAGCCAGATGAGGTGGGGTATTTGACAATGGCCGCCAGAAATGGCCACGGTCAGATTTCAAAAGCAAATATGAATATCAGGTATGAAAAGATTTAGATTATTCTCCCAGATATCCTTTTTCATTTTGTTTTTAATCATTTTTTTCTCAGCAATGATCGATTTAGGGAAGTTTGGTGAGGAGTTTTCCCTTAAAGGGGGGATAAAATATATTTTTATTATTGATCCTTTTATAACAATTTCTACCTTCTTTGCTTCACATAAGTTTGAGTTGATTTATTCTTTTAGTATCCTTTTTATATTACTAACATTAGTCTTAGGAAGATTTTTCTGTGGATGGGTCTGTCCATTCGGAACGATGCATCATTTTTTTAGTTTTATATTTGAAAAAATCGGTTTATATAAGAAAGATAATTCATTACAAAACTTTTACAAATGGAAGTATTATATACTTTTTTTTATCCTGTTTGGGGCTATTTTGGGGGTTAATCTGTCTGGTTATTTTGACCCTCTTTCGATAATTGTAAAAGGTTTTGGTATATTTTTATTGCCTGTAGTTTCATTACTGTATAAATATCAGTTTCTTCCATATGGTATAAAAGATATTCTTTTTTATTATATACTTGGAAGGGAAGAGTTTTACTATAGCCAGGCGTTTATGGTTGGTCTGTTTTTTTTGATATTATTAATATTGAATTCTTATAGACAAAGATTTTGGTGTATTTCCCTATGCCCATTGGGAGCTTTTTATGGTTTTTTGTCAAAATATTCTCTTTTCAAGATAAATAGAAAAGATAGTTGCAATAACTGCGGTATTTGTAATACACACTGCACCGTATCGGCGAATCCTGGTTTAGACTCTTTTAAAAGTAGCGAATGTATGCTGTTGTTTGATTGTATTGATAAATGTCCCAGGGGATCTTTGGGCTTCTCGATCAGCACAAAAAAAAGTGATGTCGATATCAGGAGAAGATCTGTTGTGATCTCATCAGCTTCTGCTATTGCGGCTGTAGGTCTGATGAAAATCTCTTTAATGGAACCGGCTAAAAATCAATACCTCATTCGTCCCCCTGGATCTAAACCTGAAGGGGATTTTCTTGCTCTATGTATAAGGTGTGGTGGGTGTATGAAAGTGTGTCCGGAAAACTTTTTGCAGCCTGCATTTCTTGAAGCTGGATTAATAGGGCTATGGACACCTGTTGGTAACCCTAAATTTGGATATTGTATTTATAATTGTAATCTATGTGGGCAGGTGTGTCCCACCGGAGCAATTTCAAAGTTAACCTTAAATGAAAAGAAAAAAATTGTAATAGGTACAGCATTTTTTGACAAAGATAGGTGTTTGCCTCATGCTTATAATGTAAATTGTATGGTGTGTGAAGAGCACTGCCCCACAAGTTGCAATAAAATATCCGGCAAGGGTACTTAAAGCCACCGTAAAAGATAATAAAGGTCTGAAAAGCTTCAAAATCATTATTTTAAGCTTTTTATGTATTCTATAAGATTTTTCACCTCTTCATCACTTAAATTGCTAAATGATGGCATAATATTATCGAATCCTTTTACGATCTCTCTATCAGGGTATTTTATGGCAACAAAGAGGTATTCATCATCTACTGTTATCTCATAGCTCTTACCATTTTTAATTACAGTTTCTTTTAAGTTATATAAGCCCTTCAGGCTGTGGCCAGCCACAACCGAACCATCTGTGGAATGACAACCTGAACAGCCTTCCCTCTCAAATATCTTTTTCCCTTCCACAGCTGAAATTTTTGAATCAGACAGGTTGTTTTTAAAATACTGGATTATGGCGTTAAGTTCTTCATTTGTGACAATACCTTTGAATGATTGCATAACAGGATCAAACCCTTTTACCACTTTTTTTTCTGGTTATAAAATAGATTCTCTTAGGTAATTCTCGTCAGACTTTATTTTATACTCTTTGCCTTTTTCCAGAACCACCACATCTCTGTTGTAGATATTTTTAAAAGATGGACCCACCAGTATGGAACCATCTGTAGAATGGCAATCGAAACAACCATGTTTTTTTAAAATCTGATCTACTTTGGTTATCTTATTATCAGATTTTAACCACTTGGTGTATTCATCTTCTGTGAGAACATTTACCTTTGAAAGCATATAAGCATGTCTTACCCCACAGTATTCAGCACATAAGATATCGTATTTTCCGGCCTTTTCGGCTTTAAACCAAGCATATGTCTCCATCCCGGGGACAGCATCTATCTTGATTCTAAAGGCAGGAACATAAAAACTATGGAGTACATCCACTGAGGTTAAATTGAGTTTTACAGGTTTACCAACGGGTACGTAAAGCTCATTTGTGGTTCTTCCGTCTGGATATATAAATTTCCATGACCACATCTTACCTTCGACTTTAATTTGAAATGAATCCTTAGGAGCATTTCTTAAAGCTCTGAAGCTATCCCATCCGGCGAAGAAAATTCCTATTACTATTAATGTGGGAACCACTGTCCAGATAATTTCCAGAAGGGTGTTACCTTTAATATCAGCAGGCTCTGGATGCTTATTATATAAAGATACCAGGAGAAAAGATTTAGTCTTGGAAAAGATACATCCTCTGCACCTATCATTATTGGTAAAAAGAAATTACCAAGTGATGCTGGGATCCCTGGAATTACGAAGAGGAATATCATTATCACACCATGAAGGGTGAATAGGGCATTATAAGTTTGGGGGCCGACGATATCCTGGCCGGGGTTAAATAGCTCTATCCTTATTAGTAGTCCTATCAATACTCCAACTAAAAATAAGGTAAGAGTGGAATATAAATATAATAGCCCTATCTTTTTGTGGTCTGTAGTCAAAAGCCAGCTTTTAATCTTACTCTGAAACCTGTTATCTTCTAAATAGCCTTTTAAATTCGTTGCTCATTCAGATCTGCTCCTTTTTTCTCTTTTTGCTTAAGTAAAGAAGGTATAAGCCAAGTAATATCAGCATTGTAATTATAATAGTACCTGAAATGGTAGTAGTCTTATGCCATAAAGATATCTTGATATCTTTCCATCCGGATTGACAATGACAGTTACAACAGGATGTATAAAATCTTTTCCTGTAGGTTTGAAATAAAATCTTATAGAATCCATGAATTGTTTAATATTTTTTTCGTCTGATGTTAAAAATAGCCATCCTTCATCAGGAAAATTTTTTCCGGCCGCTTACAAAAAGTTTACTTTTTTATCCTTTGCGATTAAAGGGGTATCATTTTTGTCAAAGCTAACAGAGATTATCCTGTAATCCTTAATCGGTCTAACACCCAATTCATTTATTATCGAAGCAACACTTCCCATTAAAAAATTGCAAACATTCGGGCAGGAATAGTAAACTGGAAGGATGATCAGTGGTGTATCGTTAAGGAGTTGTTTAAATTCTATTTTTTCACCATTTTCCTTAAGGAATACTGTATTAACTGCTACTAAATGACCGCTTTTTTCTATAATGCCAGGGTTATCCTCTGCCGAAAGAGGAGTAACCAATAGTAACAGAATGAACGAAACAATAATTAATAGAAATTTTTTTACTTAAGTGTTCCGATATATTCTGCTAATTTTTTTATCTCTTCATTACTTAACTTGTCCGCATTATTCTTCATGATGTTCTTTTTAGACCCTCCATAAGTGCCATTCTTATAGCCCAGAAGTTTTTTTTCTATTTCTGTTGCAGATTGACCTTTTAGAATATTTCAGGTGCCAAGAGCTTTCTTTTCTCCTGATGTACCATGGCAGCTGGTGCATTTTGATTGAAATAACTCTTTTCCATCAATAGCATATAATGTTGAAACAAAACTTAAAACCATAAAAAAAGATGCAATCTTTTTCATATAATCCTCCAAACAGTAGTATTCAATATAATCGTAGCATATAGTTTCCAAATTAAAATATAATTTTTTGACGTAGAATAATTAGTATTCAATTATATAAAATGTTATGGAACTGTATTAAGATAATTGTTGGATATGAAAAGTGATTTTTGGGTGGTGGTATTTGTTATAAAATTTCAGTTTTTAAAATAGAGCGGGCGACGAGATTCGAACTCGCGACCCTTAGCTTGGAAGGCTAATGCTCTAGCCAGCTGAGCTACGCCCGCCTGATTGGGAGTGGGGAGAGGAGGATTCGAACCTCCGAAGGCGAACGCCAACAGATTTACAGTCTGCCCCCTTTGGCCACTCGGGAATCTCCCCATAAAGAGAAGCTGGCGAAGGGAATTGAACCCCCAACCTGCTGATTACAAGTCAGCTGCTCTACCGATTGAGCTACGCCAGCACACTGAAGTGGATTTGAATACTATAAAAAATTAATCAATTTGTCAATAGATTTTTGATATAAAAATAAAGGTATTGTAAAATCGACGTTTTTTATAAATGAACGGAGAAACCATAATCTTATGTGCAGCAGGGAACGTTTAATCTTATTCATAATTAATATCAAATTTTCCTTGATAATTATTATTTTATATGTTATCAATAAATTATGGATAGCCAATTTTTATCACGATACGATATTAAGGATTTTTTAATCTCCCTTCCATCAGGTGATCTTTACAAAGCTATTGATATTAAGTTTAAAAGAAACGTATTGATAAAGATCGTAGATTTGTCAAATATTAAAGAAATTTCTGATATTGAAAATATTAAAAATAGGTTTATTAGATATGTAAATAATGCGTTAAAACTGATTCATCCGAATATTGTGAATATTCTGGATTACCATATAGATGAAAATAATAAATGTTATACAGTGACGGAATATTTTAATATAAATGATTCAATCTTTAGCAAAGAGATGCTGTTTGACATGAGCTTTAATGCGAAGCTCAAAATAGCAACTTCCCTCGTGGAGGCTATTGAGTTTGCCCATAATATTAAAATTCTTCATCAAAACCTTTATATAGATTCAGTTTTCTTTGCAAATGGTAATATTAAAATCGATAATTTTGACCTTAAAAGATACCTTGCAAAAAACTCCCTCATCAGTGAACTTGGTATTTATAGCAATCCACCTCCATATATTCCACCGGAATACATTTCAAGTTATGAACCTTCTGTTTACGGTGATATCTTCCAAATAGGCTGTATATTGTATTTTATTTTTTGTAGGGAACATCCTTTCGGCGATACCATAAATGATGAAGCAATTCTGAGGATAAAAAATTTAGACTACATAGATCCAACATACTATTCCGATGTTGATATAGATATAGCAAAGATTATAAACCGTGCCCTGATGAAAAAACCTTCTGAAAGGTTTGAAACGGTAAATCAGATGTTTATAGAGTTAAAAAAGATCATCGAAAAGCTTAAAGATAAAAAATATGACATAAGCACCTATAGATTTTTCATACAGAATAATAAGATGTATATTCAGACAAATCCAACCACTCACATCGATATTTCTGAACTTGAAAACAGATTATTGAATGAAAATATATTCAACTACGACTTAGATCGCATTCAAGAGGCCATACATATTTCGAATGGAGAGCCGATCGAAATAGGGGAAGTATTCAAAAAAATAGACAGTGCAGTTTTCAACTATTTTGATATATCTGTATCCGATGATCAGATGGAATGCTATCTCAAAAAATTAACCCCCAAAAAGCTCGATCCAAAAGAGATTTTATTCTATCTAAAAAAGAAAAATATAAGATATGGATATATAAAAGAGAATATAAGTGAGTTAGCTGAGGATGCCGAAGGATCCATAAGGCTTGTGGCTCGGGGAGCTGAGCCTATAAAAGGTGAGGATGCCTACCTTGTATTCTTTTTTGAGCCGGAAAATAAATACAAACCGAAAGAAGATGATGAAGGGAACGTGGATTTCAGGAATATTAGTGTAATTCAGCAGGTGGATAAAGGTGATCCGCTTGTCATAAAAGTGCCAGCCACAAAGGGTGTAGATGGATATAATGTTTTTGGAAACATTATTAAGGCCACTCCGGGAAATGATGTAAAGTTGCCCACCGGGAAAAATGTTTATCTTTCTTCAGATGGACTTAAGATACTCTCCACCACCGATGGAATAGTTAACTATGATAATGGCAAAGTCAATGTCATTGAGATGATCGTTATAGATGGTGATGTAAATTTTTCCACAGGAAATATAAATTACAAAGGGGATGTGCTTATAAGAGGTGATGTTCTCCCCGATTTTAAGGTATTTGCTGGTGGGGATATAAAGATAAGGGGGGTTGTGGAAGGGGCATTTATAGAATCTGAAAGGGGATCGGTCATTATTAGCTCCGGTGTTTTTGGAAAAAATCAAACAAAGATCAAAGCTTTGAAAAATATCAAGGCTGACTTTGTGCAAGATGCGGAACTATTTGCGGGGGAAACGGTGGAGATTACAAACTATACGAGGAATTCAAAGGTGTTCTGCAAATCGTTCCTTTCTTATAAGGGGATGGGGGCTGTACAGAGTAGCTTGATAGAGGCTACTCAATTAATTGATATTAATATAGCAGGTGCAAAGAATTACACCAAAACCACCCTTTATATAAACCAGTTGAACAAGAACAATTTAAAGCTACAAATACAGGATATAATGGAAAAACTTGATACAATTTCCAAATCTATCAACCAGTTAAAGCTTCAGATTAAAAAGATAATAGTATCATCTGGATCTATGGAAAATGCTATACTGGATACCGAATACAAGGCCTGTGTAGAAAAACTAAAAAAGTTGGATAATTTGAACTTGGTTTTGCAGGAAAAACTTCAGTCTTTACAGGATGATATGAATTTCATTCTGAGTGAGCAGAAGGAGATGATAATTATTCGAAGGTATCTTTACAGCGACGTGAAAATTAGAATCGGATCAGCATTAAAAATAACAAAAGATGAATATGAAACAAGGGTTGTTATTATAAAAGATGAAAAGGACGAACTCGTACTTGGGAGTGCAGTAAGTAAATAATTTATTTTATTATCAATATAGTCTTTTCAGTCTTTTCAAATAAACCATTATCCGATATGTTCGGATTTAAAAATGCATCTTCAGGCATGATTTCGTATTTGAAAGATATATAAAGTTTTGAAAGATTCTTGTCAACTTCCAGCGATATCGTCTTTGAATTCAGATTCTTTATGTTACCTATGTATAGATACTTATTTAGCTTACCAGAATCGTCAGTTATATCAAGGGATAGACCTTTTATAAACATATTTGATACATTTTTTATATTTATATCCAAAACTTTATCTGTATTGTTAAACTTTATGTTATAATAAAGTACCATATCTCCAGTTTTCTGTGAGTATGCAAAGTTTTGTTTTAACGTTTTATCCGTTTTGTAGTTAAATGAACTGCTGAAACAGCCGGTAAAAAATACCAGGATAGATAAATAGATTAGTTTTCTCATAATCTTAATAGTTCCTTTTCAGATTTTATAATTTCTTCAAAATATGTATCAAGCTCCCTTAAATCATCCTCTGGGTAGGCATATGATTTAAATAATTCTTCAAAATCTTTGTCGCATCTTGTGGTGAGATTGTATCCAAAACTTTTCACTTTATTGTTGGCAATAAAAAGAAGCTTTGCCATATCTGGATAATTGCTTTTAGAGATATTATGATGGTGATATATTGTATCCACATATAATTCTGGTAATCCCCACTCTCTTAAGAGATATCCACCCACATCAGCATGGTCAAAACCTAAGTATTCCCTTTCAATGGTACATACATCCACATCCTGACCATAAATCATCTCTTTTAATGTATTATATTTGTCCAGATAGATGGAAAGAACGATCTGCCCTATATCATGTATTAAACCGATTATAAAAGCTTCTTCAGCGATACTTCTATGAAACTTTAATGCAAAAATTCTGGCATAAATGGCAGTGGCTACGGAATGTTCCCATAATTTATGTTCAAATACACCTATTTTTGATGCTTCAAAAAGACCCTTAGTGGAAAGAGCAATTACGAGATTTTTTAGATTTTTAATTCCCAAAAGGGAGATAGCCTGAGTTAGATTATTTACCGTTACTTTCAGCCCAAACAGGGGGGAATTGGCAAGTTTTAAAATGGCTGTGGTAATGCTAACATCCCTTGATATTACTGATACGAGATCGGCAAAACTAAAATCTGGTTTTTCAATTATCTGTAAAACCTGAGCCCCCACCTGCGGCATTGGTGGTAGCTCCGTCACCCCTGTTAAAACCTCTTTTATTCTGTTACCAATCATTCAGTATCACTATCAAAGGAGCTTTTGGATTCCTTTATTGCCTTAATTTCCAGCTCCAGATCCTCCACCTTCTGATTTATTTTTGTGATGTCATCATAGTCAGATACCAGCTGTGGATCATCGATTATGCCATCTTCCACCATCTTGAATGCCCTTTTTCCCATAGATTTGTACCTTTCATCTTTTCTTTTTCTGAGGGTGGATATTTCTAACTTCAGCTTACTTATTTTGGAAAATTTTACGAGCTCCTCTTTACCCTTCTCAATTTTGGTCCTCAACCAATCCATGCTTTTTTCTTTATCAAACATACTATTCCTCCATCTATACTATTTTTTTGTTATTATATATATCAAAACAAGCATCACAATATTAGCGGCAAACGACAACATAAATAGATAAAACCAATTTTTAGATTTATCAACTGTTTTTTTAGAATCTGTCAATATCGTTGGCAAAAAAACTGCAAATTCTGAATCCTTGAGCCTCATCCAGGGGGCTCCGTCATAAGTTATATAATCCACAGAGAGATACTTTCCTTTTGCGATCCCCTCCTTTACATCCTCATATTTTAAGTCTGAGATCTTAAGGCCGTTTAGAAGCTTAAGATCATAAGTTTCCGACTTCATATTAAGGTCATATGATTCTCCGCAATTACTACAAGAAAATATCTTCTTGTTTTCAACAATGTCAATGTTACACTTTTTACATATCATCTTCATAATCAATACCCCACCTTTTAAAAAAACTATGCTCTATAGATATTATATCAAAAATTTTACCAACTACAAATAAAATTATATCTTCAATTTTTTTAGGGGAATGATAAAATCCAGGTGCCGCAGGTAGAATCTTTGCACCAGCTCGTGCCAACTTTAAAAGATTTTCAAGATGTATCTGATTTAAAGGCATCTCCCTGAAAACTAAAACTAAATCCCGATACTCCTTCATCGCCACATCAGCACATCGCTCTATAAGATTTGAGCTAACACCGGAAGCAACTCTGCCAATAACTCCCATAGAAGCAGGACATACGATATATTTATCTATTTTAAAAGATCCACTGGATACAGGGGCAGCAAAATTTTTAAAGTTATGGATGAAAGTCTTCTTTTTGTCGAGCATTAATTTGTCTATAAAGGTATAATCAGAAATTTTACCTAATTCTGTCTCCAATTCGATATTCGTATAAGCATCCGGTGTAATCGATATATGAAGCTCCACGTTATTTATTTTATCAAGCTCCTGAATCAGCCTTAAACCATATACTGCACCACTTGCACCAGTCATCCCCACGAATATCTTCATCTCAACCTCTAAGGAAAATATCAGTAGTTGTAGCCAGAAAAATTATAATGCTAATATATGCATTTATGTTAAAAAAAGCCATATTTAGCTTTTTTAAATTGGATTTTTTTAAAATGTAATGTTCGTATATCATAAATAAGCCTGAACCCACCACACCTATTAAATAGAAAATTCCCATAGGCTGCAGATACTTCACCAATATAAACAGGCTAAAAGCCACCATATGAAAAAGTCTTGCCACCCATAAAGAACCATTTACACCTAAAAATCTTGGTATAGAAAAAAGCCCTTTTTCTCTATCGTATTGAATATCCTGAATTGCATAAATCACATCAAAACCCGCCACCCAGAATAGTACACCAAGTCCCATAATAACGATGGGTAGATCTATTCTGCCTGTTATGGCTACGTAAGCACCTATTGGGGCAAGTCCCAGAGCCACACCAAGTACAACATGACAGAGAGCAGTGAATCGTTTTGTATATGAATATAGAAAAAAGATTATCAAAGGTATTGGGGATAATAAAAATGAAAGTTTGTTTAGCTTATAAGTGGCATATTCATATGCAGCAAAAGATATTAAGATGTATATAATTGCCTCTTTTTTACTTATTTTACCGGCAGGTATTTCCCTATTTGCTGTTCTGGGGTTTTCTTTATCTATTTCTGCATCTATTACCCTGTTTAGACCCATTGCACCGCTGCGGGCACCAACCATAGCCACCACTATCCACAAAATCTGCTGAAAAGTTGGTAAACCATTTGCGGCAATGATAGCTCCGGTAAAAGCAAATGGTAGTGCAAAAATGGAGTGTTCAAATTTTATCATTTTTAAAAAATCTACTAATTTTTCCATTAATTCACCATTATATCAATGATACTCGTGGCAAAATCGTCTGAGTCGTTTAAACTATCACTTCTTACGATATTAAGTCCATATTTTCTGGCATAATCGATATATTCCTCGTCGATCTCTATAACAGTTTCGATATGGTCAGAAACAAAAGAGATGGGGCAGACTATTACATTACGGTAATTGTCCTTAATAAGTCTATCGATCTCATCTTTTGTGGATGGCTCCAGCCACCTCATCCTGCCTGTTTTACTCTGAAATGAGATAGAAAAAGATTTTGGCTTTATTCTATCCACAATTAAGTTCACCTGTTCCTTGAGATGTATGGTGTATAGATCCCCTTTTTCTAATGTGTAATAGGGTAGGGAGTGGGCGGAAAAGAGTATATGACATTCTGAAATATCAGTATTAAGCTTGCGGGCAGCATCGATTATCCGATTTGTAATGGCAGAATTATACGATTCATTGCCATACCAGTAT
Source organism: Calditerrivibrio sp. (assembly GCF_049968475.1). Classification (NCBI taxonomy): domain Bacteria; kingdom Pseudomonadati; phylum Deferribacterota; class Deferribacteres; order Deferribacterales; family Calditerrivibrionaceae; genus Calditerrivibrio; species Calditerrivibrio sp. Next base: position 153,247 of record NZ_JBMFQS010000003.1, read on the forward strand.
GGTATCACCTTGAAACTTCCTTTTGGAGGATTTGATTTTATCTCATTGAAAAATCTTGAAAAACATGCACCACTTGTCGTATAGGAATATTGTGGATACATAGTCATTACAAAAATATTCTGATAATTGCCATTTTGCAGAAACTTTACCGTATCTTTTATATAGGGATGATAGTAGCACATCCCTATAGCAGTTTCAAGCTCAGTACCATATTTTTTAAAGTATATATCTGAAACCTTACCAAGTAAGCTTTTTAATATCGGTAATTGGGGAGAACCACCCCCCAACCTCTCATACTGTGGGGCAACCTTTTTACTTCTAACCTTTGAAATAATTCTGGCAACGATTTTTTGAGGAAAATTGCCTATGCCAAAATCGATTATATCTCTATCGGTAAAAAGATTATATAAAAAAGGCTCAATTGCCTGTAGCGAATCAGGCCCACCCATATACATAACGTATAAAAAATCTTTATTGGCAGCCATTTTTTATAAGCTCCACAAGATATTTTACATTTTCGACAGGAGTATTGGGCAATATGCCGTGTCCTAAATTGAAAATATGCCCTTTTAATCTCTTACCTTTGTCCACGATCAGTCTGGCAATATTTCTAATTTTTTCTTTGTTTGTGAAAAGAATTACGGGATCCATATTCCCCTGCAATACAAATTTCCCTTTTCCCAATTGTATGTCCGCCTCATCAAGCTCAATTTTCCAATCAACACCAATACAGGAAGATTTAAGATTGGAGATATGCTTATAAAATGTTGCACTATCCTTTGCAAAATATACCACGTGGGCATTTTTGAGATTATCCACAAGAATATTGACAAATGGTAAAACCATTTCAGCATATTCGCATGGGGAAAGGATACCCGCCCAGGTATCAAAAATCTGTACCACAGGGCATCCATTGTCTATCTGTGCCTGAAGGTACCTGATGGTGCTTATGGTGAGCTTTTCCATAAGTGTATTGAAAGCTTTATAATCATTATGCATCATCTTTTTGATCTCTATAAAATTTTTGCTTCCACCACCTTCCACCATATAGCAGGCAAGTGTAAAAGGGGCACCCGAAAAACCTATTAAAGGTACTTTTAGATCTTTCACGAGGAGTTTTACGGTCTCAACCACAAAGGGCACATCTTTGTATGGATCTAAAATACTCAATCTGTCTGCATCTTTTTGTGTTCTAACCGGATTTGAAATTACAGGTGCCGGATCGAAATCGAGCCTAACCCCCATTGGCTCCACAGGTATCAGTATATCAGAAAAAAGAATAGCGGCATCCACACCTAAAATATCCACAGGTTGATGGGTAACTTTTGCTGCAAGCTCAGGATTTTTGCATAGTTCAAGAAATGTTACATTCTTTCTCACTTCCATATACTCCGGCATGTATCTACCAGCCTGTCTCATAAGCCATACCGGAGGTCTATCAACCTTTTTACCATCTAAAACATCAATCAATAGACTATTCATATTCTACCCCTAACTTCTTTTTGCTATATCATTTGCTGCAATTATCCCAGAAACAGACGCCTGAATGATCCCTCTTGTAATTCCTGCCCCATCACCAATACAATAAAGATTTTTTATACTTTTAGATCTCATATTCTGGTCTACATTTATCCTTAATGAATAAAATTTCGCTTCCACTCCGTATAATAACGTATTGGGATCCGCCATCCCCGGCATCACCTTATCCAGCTGTAAAATAGTTTCTTTTAAATTCGATAGGTATCTATATGGTAGCACGAAGGAAAGATCTCCCGGCATAGCCTCCTGAAGGGTGGGCCTGACAAAGTTTTTTCTTATTCTACTCTCCGTTGATCTTCGCCCCCTGATGAGATCCCCAAATCTCTGAACGATGACAGATCCACCACTTAGCATATTTGCCAGATAAGCCACATATTGACCATATTTGACAGGTTCCTTGAAAGGCTCTGTAAATTTCGTGGATACGAGTAATGCGAAGTTGGTATTGTTACTTTTCTTATTTTTATAGGAATGACCATTTACCGTTAAAAGATTATTTTCATTCCGCTCTATTGTGATGAACCCACCGGGATTTACGCAAAATGTTCTTACTTCATCCTCAAATTCTGAGGTATAATATTTGATTTTAAACTCGTAAAGGTAATCTGTAAAATGATCTGTAATAGATCTGGGAACCTCCACCCTTACCCCAATATCAACAGGATTTATGGCGGATTCTATCTGATAGCGATTTACAATCTCCTGCATCCATGAATTACCACTTCTACCAACCGCAAGAACTACAATGTGGTAATACCTTTTTTCTCCATTTTCCAAAACCAACCCTTTTATCTCATTATCTACAAGTATGATATCAGAAACTCCACACTCAAAAAATAGATTCACATTACTACTTTTTTCTAACATAACCTGAAGATTTTTCACCGCCAGAAGGCAGTTGTCTGTCCCAAGATGTCTGATTTTAGCTGAATAGAGTCTTAAATTGTGCCTTGAACAGAGGTATTCAAGGTCTTTTATCTTTTCATAATTCTGTGAACTGTCGAGCTTATCAACACCGGATACATCTTTCCATATCGTATCAGCCTCTTCAATAAGATTTTCAAGCTCTTTTTCATCAATGAAATCTGTCAGCCACCCACCAAACTCTGTGGTCAAAGTAAGCTTTCCATCCGAATATGCTCCTGCACCACCAAAACCAGACATAACCTCTTTTCTACTTCTATTTGTGATATCTTTACCTTTTTCGTAAAGATCTACTGTGATACCATTTAGATTCATCAATTTGTATGCAGTAAATATCCCGGCACTGCCTGCACCAACGATTGCTATTCTCATTCAGTCTCCTTTATGAAATATCCACAAATGTAACTTTAAAGTCTTTCTCATAAATATCCATAATATCCATAATAGCATAGCTGTTTTTATTTTTCCATCTATTTTTTGAGGTGCTTCCGGGGTTGATAAGGCATAAATTTTTCTCCCTATAAAAATAAGGGGAATGTATATGTCCAAATACAACAATATCGCATTCCGAAAAATTGTAGATTAAACCGTTGTATAGATTGTTATATTTATGTCCATGGGTTAGTCCTATTTTAAATTTTCCCAATTGGAATATTAGCTCATCTTCCAGTCCTTCAATCTCTACATCCATATTCCCCTTAACTGCGTATAACCTTTTTGATATCTCTTTCAATTCGTTATAAGCTTTTAACCCCACGATATCCCCTGCATGAATGACAGCTTCAGAACTAGAAATATCATCCAATAATTGATCTGGCAAATTTTTTATTGAATAGATGTGAGTATCTGATATAATGGTTATCCTCATCAATCCACCGGAGGTTTTGATGTTTAAAGTTTCAAAAACATATTACTTTGATAAACCAGGAGTTGTCAATACAGAATTAGCCATAACTTTTGCTGTGGAAAGAGCGTTGGAAGCTTGTATAGATACCATCATAATACCCACAGAAACAGGTAAAAGTGCAATTATTCTAAGTAAAATAGCTAAAGAAAAGGGATTTTCAAAGGAATTAATTGCCGTCAGATATCATACAGGATTTGAAAATCTAAATGAGCAATTTATGTCTGAGGATGTTTACAATAATCTTATTAATTCAGGATTTAAAGTCCACACCGGTACACATCTTTTCTCTTCCATATCAAGATCTTTCAGACTGAGATGGGAAGGTATTTTTATGCCGGAAATAGTTGGTGAAACACTAAAGATAGTATCGTCAGGGTTTAAAACCGCCATTGAAGTGGCTGTTATGGCGGCTAATGGCGGGCTTATAAAGGATATAACGAGAGATGTGATTTCTTTAGGCGGTACATCTTCTGGGATAGATACTGCTATAGTTTTAAGAGCTGCTTATCAAAATAATTTTTTGGATTACATTAGAATAAGAGAATTGATATGCAAACCCCGAGATTATTAAAACTGCCGGATTTCCCTTTTAAGGAGTATTTCTTAAAATTTTATAGAGAAACAGGGGTGGATTTCTACTTTGTGGGGGGCTTTGTCAGGGATATTCTTCTGGGAAGGGGTGTCAATGATATAGATATAGTACCAGTAAAGATCGGTTATGTTGATTGTGCAGAAATGTTAAACAGATATATAAGAGGTTCCTTTGTGCATTTTAAAGATAACGTAAGAATTACGAAGGGGGGTTTTACTATAGATATATCACGTTTGAGGGGGGAAACAATCGATGATGACCTAAAAAAGCGTGATTTTACGATAAATAATCTTGCTTACCATTTTGGAAAAGGTTTAGTGGGGGATCCCACCGATCTGAATAACAAAACTATTAGAGCTGTATCGGATGAGTCTTTCGTAGATGATCCACTTAGGGTGTTAAGAGGTTATAGATTTGCTTCCCAATTTGGGTTTACAATTGAACCTCATACAGGGGAGTTGATGAAAAGCTATGCACCACTTTTAGCCGGCATCCCAGCGGAAAGGATAAACAAAGAATTAAATGAAACGCTACTGGGGGAGTATTTTTTAAACATTTTAGATACGATGATCAAAGATGATATATTTTTGATAATATTTCCAATCTTTAAAACTATAAAAGATCTCTATGGGGGTGTTTATCATATCGAAGATGTCCTGTCTCATACCTTTTCGTTGGTTAGGATTATCTATCCTATGGTAAAAGAGTATGGTGAGATGGATAGATTAATTCTGATATTGGCTGCTCTTCTTCACGATATAGGTAAGGGGGATGAGAGATTTAAAACCACTCCGGGAAAATTTGTGGGTCACGAAGAGATAAGTGCAAAATTGACCATTGAGGTACTAAAAAAACTCACCTATCCCGCTAAAATTGTAAAAGAGGTATCAACGCTGGTAAAAAAACATGGAATAATAAGAAAATATGCAACAAATGGTGCTGGAGAGATTACCTTATTAAGGTTTATATTTGAAAATTACAATATCCTTGATAAACTGATGATCTTATCAGTGGCTGATGCCCTATCGAAGAATAGATGTGATATATGCTTCCACAATACAATAGAAAGGATAAGATCGTTGATTCCACGGATAGATCTATCCAGGAAAGAGTTGATAAATGGAAACGATATCATAAATATGGGGGTGGAAAAGGGGCCCCTTCTGGGGAAAATATTGGATGATTTGCATTTTAGATTATGTGCCGGGATTATAAAAGATAGGGGAGAACTGGATAACTATCTGAGGATGAAGATGAAAGAGATAGGAGTATCTTAGAGCTGAATGAAAGATTGATGAATTTTCGAATTACATTTAAATTATGATAAATAACAGTGATAAAAAAAATTTAAATAGAGCAACGGCGGTAATTATTTTTTTTATAATAGCATACTTTTTATTCAATAGATTGGATTACAGATGGGATTTACAGCGTTTGTTGAGGTTTATATACTATGTGCAGGACAATAGCCTATACGCAGGGACATTGATTAAAGGGCTATTAGCAACAATTAAGATATCTTTTTTATCTATATTTTTGGGGATTCTGATAGGTGTCGTTGTGGCTTTTGGTAGTCAATTCCCTTTATACTCCATAAAAACAATATGTAAAATCTACATCCTCACCATCAGAAACACACCTCTTATGACACAGATATTAATAAACTATTTTGTAGTGGGAAATATTTTTAATATCAATGGGTTCTGGGTTGCTGTATTTACTCTCTCCCTTTTTGAAGGTTCATATATTGCAGAAATCATTAGAGGTAGTATCCTTTCGATAGATAAACAGCAATGGCTATCAGGGTATGCCCTTGGTATGAGTAGATTTCAGGTGCTCAAAAATGTAATACTACCACAATCTTATCCAATAATCATTCCATCTCTATCAAATATTTTGGTGTCCACCGTAAAAGACTCATCCCTTCTCTCCATAATTTCCATATACGAACTTACATTTGAAGCCCAAAAAGCTGTTAGTGAAACTTTTATGACATTTGAAATCTGGTTTATGGTTGCATTTTTATATCTTTCGATTAATATTATTATAACTCTATTATTAAAATTTGTAGAAAAAAAATTATGAGGTAGAGAAGATGAAAAGGATTTTTTTTGCTTTAATTATGGTTATTATGGTTTTTGCTATAGGTTTTGCTGAAGATAAGAAGAGTACTCTTGATTCAATAATCAAGAGGGGGAAGATAAAAGTCGGGATGTCCACATTTGTACCCTGGGCAATGCAGACAAAATCTGGGGAATGGATCGGATTTGAAATTGATGTTGCAAAGAGGTTGGCCAAAGATATGGGGGTAGGTATTGAATTTGTCCCCACCAAATGGTCTGGTATAATCCCTTCCCTTTTGACTGGTAATTACGATATAATTATAGGTGGTATGGGGATAACACCAGAAAGAGCCCTAAAGGTGGAGTTTTCCATACCTTACGATTATTCTGGTATGGCTATTGTGGCAAACAGATCAAAAACAAAGGCTAACTCGCTATCAGAACTAAATAATCCAGATGTAACCATAGTTGCAAGACTTGGCACCACCGCTGCAGAAACCGCTAAAAAGTTCTTTCCTAAAGCAAAATTAAAACTGTTTGATGATGAACCACAGGCTATTCAGGAGCTTTTAAACGGAAGGGCTACGGCATTTATAAGCTCTGCTCCATTACCAGCATTTCTGGCTATAGATCATAGCTCCAAACTCTATCAGCCGGTAAAAGGTACTTTTACAAAAGAGCCGATAGGCTTTGCAGTAAGAAAGGGGGATCAGGAATTTTTAAATTATCTTAATAGCTGGATAACCGTAGTATCTTCTGAAGGATGGCTTGAAGAAAGGAAAAAATACTGGTTTGAATCTAAAGATTGGGAAAAGCTTTTAAAATAGGTTCATAATCGGATAGTTGACAAATAATTTAGAGAGCTGAATCAGAAGTGAAGCTTATCAGAAATAGATATTTACCGGTGGATATTTTTATATCTATTCTGGTAGTATCTGTTTTTTTATTTTTAATGAAAAAGATATCGACAGAGATAGATTATCAATTTAACTGGAATGACCTCGTAAAGTTCTTTTTCTATTACGACGATCGGTTAAAAATAGGCCTTATAACTAATGGAATTATCTACACCGTAAAGATCTCTATATTTGTCCTCATCCTATCTTTTATAACTGGTTTGATAACAGGATTTATAATATCTTCCACAAAAGGTGTAATCAAAGAGCTGTTTAAATTATACATAGTGGTATTGAGAAATATTCCACCACTTATTGTGATGTTTATCTTCTACTTCTTTATCGGTAGCAGTTTTGCAAAGGTATTGAATCTGGATACTATCTTCTCAAACCGATTATTCGCATTAATACTTACGGCAATCTTTACTCCGGAGCAGATTTTTGTACCGTTTATTTCAGCGGCAATGGGTCTTGCTTTTTATGAATCTGCATACATAGCTGAAATAATACGGGGAGGTATAAATGGTATAGAAAAAGGTCAGATAGATGCAGGAACAGCACTTGGGCTAAACAGGATAGAGGTTTATCTCTATATAGTTGTACCTCAGGCTATTGAAAAAACGCTCCCCTCTCTTATCGGACAGTTTGTCTCCATCATCAAGAATACAGCCATAGCTTCTGTTGTGGCTATACCGGAATTAACCTTTCAGGCTATGGAGATTCTGGCGTCGTCAAGGCTGATACTCGAAATCTGGATAATAATATTTTTAATCTATCTGGTTATTAATCTTTTTATTTCATACCTTGCAAGCATGGTAGAATCGAGGATAAGAAGAAAATATAAATAACCTCCGGAAGATGTTATCCGGAGGTTATAAAAAACTATCAGCCAATTTTTAATACAATTTTCCCGAAATGTAGATCGTCCTCCATCATTTTGTGTGCATCTTTTACTTCATCCAGCGTAAAAACTTTACTGATTATCGGTACAATTGTCCTATCTGCAAATTTGGGGATAGCAACTTTTGTAAATTCTTTGATTATCTCCCCTTTTTCATTAACAGGTCTGGATCTCAATACGGAACCTATTATCTTGTGTCTTTTTACCATCAGTAGACCTATATTAAGTTCAGCTTTTATACCGCTTATTACACCGATGATCACGAGCCTTCCGGCGTATGCCAGAGATTTTATGTTTGGATCCAGATATTTTGCCCCAACGTGATCAAGGATGACATCCACACCTTTTTTATTGGTAAACTCTTTTATTATATCACTAAAATCAGTTGTCTCTTTGTAGTTTATCAATAGATCTGCCCCAAGTTTTTTTACCCCTTCCATCTTTTCCGGGGCAACGGTGACAGCAATTTTTGACTTTGGGGCAAGAGCCTTCACCAGTTGAATTGCAGCAGTGTTAACGCCCCCTCCACCACCATGCAGAAGAGCTGTTTCACCATCTTTGAGTTCCCCCAACATAAAAACATTCAAATAGGCTGTAATGTAAGATTCACAAACACAGGCCGCCTCTTCAAAGCTCATAGATTCCGGGATCTTAATAAGGTGGTTTGCATAAGCGACTGCATATTCGGCATAACCGCCACCACCCACAAGAGACATTACCCTATCCCCCACCTTCCATCCTTCAACATTAGGGCCAAGTTTTTCTATGACACCAGCCACCTCAAGACCCAATATTTCAGATTCTCCGGGAGGTGGTGGATATTTCCCTTCCCTCTGTACAAGGTCAGGCCTATTTATTGATGTAGCCATTACTTTAATTAAAACCTGATTTTCTTTGGGTTCAGGAATTGGAACATCCCTTATTTCAAGCACATCAATGCTTCCAAAACCGTTGCAAAATACAGCCCTCATAGAAACCTCCATTAAAAGGATATTTTATACTATTGTTTTATATGTTATCAGTATAAAAATCAAGTTAAAGATTACACCTTCTACGGGTTAAGTCATCCTTTTATGTGCAGATGAACTTAGTATTATATTATTTCAAATTCATTAGATACTTAAAAAATATGTAATATCGGGATGATAAAAAATGGCTGATTAAAATTTAATCACTTTCAATATAATCTTATTTTTAAGCCAATTAAAGCAATCTTAATTTTAGATTGAACATTTTTTTCAACAAATTTGTTGAAAAAAAAGTACTTGACAGCCCAAATGCGACTAATTGATGGTTGAAGAACAAGTTATTGCTAAATATGCTCTTTTATTTAAGTTTCCATTTTGTTATTATATATCATAAAGTTTTTCTTCAAATTTTTTCAACAATTTTTCAACAAAACGAATAGTTAAATCTAAGTATGAGTTATAAATTTTATGGAAATCACAAACCTATTATGCTATATTTTATTTAAAATATATTCAGAGGGTGAGATGAACGGCAATCTTAATTGTTCCAGCGAAGACAACAAGTTTAAACAATTTCTTTCCATAAAAGCATCGGCAGGTTCTGGAAAAACATACAATCTTGCCAGCAGATTTATCGAAATTTTGGGGCTTTATTTGAAGAATAAAAATTTCTCCGAGGGTATCATACCAACTAAGAATTTAAGCTCCATCATAGCCATTACCTTTACCAACAAGGCTTCGCTTGAAATGAAAGATAGAGTGATGAAATTTTTAAAAGGGCTTGCGGGGATAAGAAAAAATGAATTAGAAAGATCAGGCATATCTGAAGAGGATGCAAGAAAATTACTGATTGAGATATTGAAAAACTTTGAAGATATAAACGTTACCACAATCGATTCTTTTATGAACACCCTGCATAAAGCCTTTGCCGTTGATCTTGGGGTATACCTAGACTACGACATTACTTTTGATTCAGAAAAAATCTTTGAATCTGCCGTGAAATTGTTGTTTGAAGATGAGAAAAATTTTGAAGATCTTATAAATTTTTTAAACACGCTTCTATTCCTCGGCAAAGATGGGATGAATGGGGAAAAGATAATAATAAAAAATCTAAAAGAATATTACAAAATCGAATTGCCCGAAAATGTCATCTCATACACTGAAATTGAAAAGAAGATAAAAGAATTTATTAATGGTACGATTTCAGATCTCAATGAATATCTATTAAATGAGATAGGTGATCTTTCTAATAAATTAAATAGCTTGATCGATAGATATTATACAATATTCCATAGGAAAAAGATAAAACCCTATCAATCAATTAATCTGAATGAGGTTAATAAAAATTATGCGAAATATCTTAAGTTTCTTGAAAATGAAAATTTCGATGAGATTTTGAAAAAAGATAAAACTCTACCGCCGGAAGTACAGAATCTATTTAAAGAACTGTTAAATGAGATAATAAAAAATTTTAGATACTACGTGCTACTAAAGTATACAAAAGAATCTGAAGCAATATTTAAACAGATTGAAAAACTGAAAGAGAAAGAAAAAGATGTCCAAAAACGACTCAACATCGTGGATGGCAGTCAGATTACAAAGAGAATTACGGAGATATTAAAAAGCGATTCCGGTGTCCCTTATGCCTTCTGCAACCTTGGGGAACAGATAATGCACTATCTTATTGATGAATTTCAGGATACATCAAGAGACCAGTTTGAAGCCATCAGACCACTTCTGGAAAACAGTAAAGGTAGTGGGGGTTCTATATTCATGGTAGGAGACAAAAAACAGAGCATATATGGTTGGAGGGGTGGTGATTACACTCTATTCGACGAGGTGGACGAAGATTTCTTTCTTGAATCTATTACGCTTAAATCAAATTATAGATCGGGTAGGGATATCGTAAAGTTTAACAATATCTGCTTTGCTGAAGCCTTATTAAATGATATTTCAAATCTTATAACAGAATACAATGTAGCAGAAAATCTATCGGAGGAAATTAACAAGGTATATAGCGATGCATCCCAAATTCCTGTGCAGGATTTTAAAGGCTATATAAATATCCATTTAAAAAAGAACAATGATGAGGATACGGATGAATTTTATAAAAATAGACTTATCCGGATACTTGAAACATTATTTAAAAGGGGGGCTAAATATTCTGATATAATGATCCTGGTTAGGAACAACAACGAGATCGAAACTGTGGTGGATTGGATCCATTCAAAGGATGAATTTAAAAATATCCCTTTTATCACAGATGGGAATTTGAAAATAATCAATAATTTTAATATTAAAAAGACACTCCTTACAGCATCCTTCATAATAAATCCTGAAGATGACTTTTATATAAAATCGATTGGAGAGCTTGGGCTATTAACTTGTTTTGATGGATTGAATATCGATCCATCGGGCTATTCTCCATATGAGTTCTTTTTAGCCGTGATAAACTTACTAAAAATCGAAAATGACCTTTATCTAAAACGATTTCTGGAAGAGGTGGCACAATTATCGCTAAAAGGTAAAAATATTAGAGAGATAATAGAGCATTTTTATGAAAATCAGGATATAAGTATATCCTCTTCGGAAGAAACAGATGCCATAAGGATCATGAGTATTCACAAATCTAAAGGTTTACAGAGTGAAATAGTGATCCTGCCAATCTTCGATTGGGAACTTTATAAAAAAGATCGAATATACGATTATATACCGCTTTCTGATTTTTTGGAGGATTATGAAGGTGAAGAGATGATCTTCACCACCATAAACAGTTTAAAAGATATATCCAGGACAGCTAAAAGTATCTATGAGAAAAAAATAAAATTCCAATTGATAGAAGGTCTAAACCTTATGTATGTGGCTCAGACGAGGACAGTAAGGGAACTGTACATTACTGGTATATTTTCAAAAAATGAGTCTGGTAGATATCCAACCCCCATCAGATCCTCAGCTATTTTATGTGAAATGCTGAATAATTTTGAAAAATATGAAGATGGATCTAATATGGACTACACACTTGAACAGAATGAGATGGGAATCTTTTTTGTATGTGGAGAGTTAAAAGATTTTGAATCAAAAGATATTAACAAAACGAATGATTATAAGATGAATAAATATTACTTACCTGATTCTATCCTTTTTAGAATCAGAAAGTCTTTCATTGATGAGCCGGATATTGAAGATCTGAGAGAAGGTATGAAATTTGGGACGGATATTCACAAGCTATTAAGTATAATAAAGAAAATAGATGATGAGGAAAATATAGAAGCTGAAGTGGAAAATGCATTTAAAAGAGCTCATTCGTTGTATGATAATAAAATGTATGAAATAGTCGTTAATACTGTGAGGGATCTTAAAGAATACTTTATAGATATAGATGATTGTTGGACGGAAAAGGAATTTGTCACAAAATCAGGGAATATTTTTAGAATCGATAGGATCGTCAAAAAGGGTAACTTTTTTTATATTATCGATTATAAAACGGGTGAACCAAAAGAGGAAGACCGAAAACAGGTGGATTTATACCGCAGATTGATCCCCTATGAAACCACCGGGATAATCTATTACATCAAAAAAGGGGAAAAAGTGTATGTTTGAGCTGCATCTTGTGGATATCGATTACGATTTAATAGATCATTTATCAAGTATGATCAAAGATATTAAAAAAGATAAAATCATCTTTATTTCAGCAAATAGGCGACCGATAAGGTTTGTGGAGCAAAAGATAGATTCTCATCATATTCTAAAGACTGATTTTTATATTCTTGATGAATTTGTTAAAGATTTTGTGCAATATTTTTCAGATAACCCTCCCACCATACAATCACCCATTGAGAGATATTTTTTTATTCATGACCTTTTGAAGGAAAATCTGGAATTATACAATAAATTGGGTGGATCGATTCAAAAGGTATTCCCCTGGTGCAAGAGGATATCTTCATTATTTGATGAAATTGATAAACACAGGGTGGAAAATAGACTGCAAAACTTTCAGTATACCGAACTTGTGGAACCATCCAGAGGGATAGTGGAAAATCTAAAAAACCTTTATAGACGTTATAAAGAAAGAATGGAGGAAAAGAATCTTACATACACAGGGGATCTTTACGCTCAGATGCTTAATATTCTCAATAATAAAAAAACTTTTCCGGATTATGAAAATACCGCATTTATTCTCACAAATCTTGTGTATATCTCAGTTACAGAGGTGGAGATTCTGAAAAAATTATCAGAATTGTCAGATTTACATTTTGTAGTTTACGATGATTTGAAAAATAGGGGGGATATGTTTGAATCTTTTACAGCTGTGGAAAATCTAAAAAAAAGATTACAAAAGACTTTGTCGATGAAAATCAATGAGGTTTTGGATTCAAAAACTTTTAAAAAACCTGAAATAAATTTTTATTCCTTCAATGATACTATATCAGAAATGGATCACCTTGCAAATATTTTATACGATGGCTATCAAAATGTGGAGGCACCAAACGATACAGCCGTCATATTACCGGATGAAACCTCCCTTTATCCGCTTTTGATAAATCTGCCTCTGGATTACAAACCGAATATAAACATAACAATGGGATACCCTTTTATAAAAACTACGCTGTACATTCTCCTTTCCAATTTATTTGAATTGTGTATTGATATTAAGAAAGGTTTATATGATACCTTAAAAATCCCAGCCGAAAAGTTGATCACTATCTGTGATTATTCATCTATATTTTATGACCAAGATCTGAAAAAAAACCTGAAAGATATAAAATCCCATATATATTCCGTCCAGAGGAGTATAATAGAGATTGAAAAAGAGAGATTTACTCATTTTTACAACCTTATAATGAATTTTATAGAAATATCCACAATACATGATCTTTCTTCTAACTTAGAATATCTTACCTCTTTAATGCACAGGTACCCACCTGAGAAATTGAAGGAGCAGATTTTTACCGTTAATACGATTAATATTTTCGTAGAAAAGTTCTTAGAAACACTAAAAAAACTACCAAACGATAAAGAGATAAATGTAGAATTATCATATATAATATTTAAAGAGATTTCGAAAGATATTTTAATACCATTTGAAGGTAGCCCTTTAAGAGGATTGCAGATAATGGGTATTCTGGAAGCAAGAGGACTAAAATTTAAACATCTCTTTATTCCTGATATGAATGAAGGGGTAATTCCCTCTGTGGATAAAGTGGATCCATTGATACCTGAAAGTATAAAAAGGATTATAGGGCTACCATCTTACGAAGAGAAAGAGATATTGATGCGATACAATTTTTTCAGATTGGTTTATTCCGCCAAAAAGGTGTATCTGTTTTTTAAAACAGGTATGGGTGATAATAGTAAATTTGTAAGAAGTAGATACGTAGATCAGCTTATATTGAAAGAGGAGCTGGATGATAACCAAGAATTTGTTAATATCTATAAGCCGCAATCCAATTTTTTTACACCAAAACATGAGACATTATCTTTTCCAAAACCTTGCGATATAAGCCTAAAAAGCTATTCCCCCACAGCTCTGGATTGCTATCTTTCTTGTCCCTACAAATATTATTTAAGGTATATAAAACAGATACCACCATCCATAAATATCGACAGCGATTTTAAAGCAGATAAGGTGGGTTCAATTGTTCATGCAATTTTAGAGGAAACGATCGAAGTAGATAAACCTGTGAAAGATTCTTTTTCAGTGGAGAATGCTTTAACTATAATAGATCGTGTCAGAGAACAAGATAGCCATTTAACTACGAAGATAAATAATGATGATAATTTAAAAAACTATATTTTAGACATGAGTGAGCTGGAATATGAGATGTTTAAAAAAATACTGGAGTATAGATTCAACAATTTTTTAAGAACCCACTTTAACGATGAAAATTTAAAAAATTCTATAGTAATGGCAAAAGAAAAAATGATTAAAAAAGGGAAGTTGGAAGGAGTTGTGGATAGAATAGATAGATTAGGGGATAAGTTGATAATAATCGATTATAAAACAGGTAATAGTCTGAAACCGCCTTCTAAGAGAAAAGTAAATCAATTGTCAGATAAGATTGGCGATTTTGGTATCAACAGAGAGGATCTCCTTTCTTTGAAAGAGGATTTAAAAAGCGTTCAGCTTCTCACCTATATTGTATTAGCCAGTAGTAAATATAAGGCTGATGAATATGAAGGGATATACTATTTATTTAGCAAAAATAATGGGAATATTGTAAAATTTAAAGTAGAAAATGAAGTGGAGAATATAATAGCTTATATCATCAACCACATTGAAAAAACAGATCAGATCTATCCTCTTCCGGATAAAGATTGTGTTTATTGCGAATATAATAAGATGTGCAGGTTTGTATGAGAATTTGTGTAGGAAAATACTGTTACCACCATATTTGCAAACCTACGTCTTTGTCCATTGATGTATTATTCTGGCAGACACGCAGGTCTGCCCCTACTTTTCTTCCTTATTCTGAAGGATCTTATAATGATCAGTTATTGAAAATACAAGATCAAAATCATAAATATGAGTTGATGGCAGTGGAAAATATCGTTGACAGTTTTTAGCAAAGAACATATTTTATACCGACAAATAATTATAAAAGGTGATGTATGTTAAAAATAAGTGATATTGCCAGAGACAAATTAAACGAATTTATGAAGGACCATCCAGATAAGTGTTTGAGATTGGTTTTAGAAGGGATTGGTTGAGGCGGTCCCAGTCTGGGATTGGTTCTGGATGAGCCAAAAGAAGAGCAAGTCCACTTGATCAACGGTGTCCGTATAATGGTGGAAGATAGGATTCTAAATTATCTAGGGGATGTGCAGATCGATTACATCTCAAATGAGTATGGAGAGGGTTTTGCTATAATTCCTGAAAATTCAGGTGGAAGCTGCTGCTGATAATCAAAAAGATAAAATATGAACTCCCCACCAGCCCCTTGTATATAAGGAAGCTGGTGGGTTTATCTTATTCAAGATATCATCTTTTTTGAATATATTATACGTTTTTTATGCTTTTACTAAAAAGTATGACATAGAGAAAAACAGCAAAACTTATGGTGGCAATAAGGGAAAATATCGGAGAATAATAGCCCAGAGGTATCAAAATTGCCACAGTGATCCAGTGTAGGGTTATGACTGCATTCGAATTTAGAGATATGGGGAAATCTCTAAACCTTAAAATTACCGAAAGCCCTGTGAGATTCCAGCCATATAGTGAAACTATTCTATGTATATCTTTAATAAGTTTTGCATTTTCTAAAGTGTTGAAATTGGTAAAGTAAAGCAAAATATAAGCTATCCCTGTGACTGCTGTAAAATTTAAAAAAGCTATCCCTGAGGATAGAAAAAGCTTTCTCTGCTCCTTATACCCTAAAAAGTAATAAAGTATGAAAACAATGAAAACCATAATAAATAATATACTGGAGATTATGATTTCAAGGATTGGTGATTCAAAAAGTATAAATACAAAGAATACCACCACCCCCACATTTATCACCCAGAAAGATAGTATTTTTAAGAATTTCTGAAAGCCTGAAGGTGCCTTTTGCATGACTGAAAATATTATGGATAGAGTAATAAGGGAAACGGGGAAGGAAAAACCTAAAAAAAAGGTATTAAGCTCGAATTTTCTGAAAGGTAAAAGTTGAAAATATTTATGATTAATGATGGCAAATGAGGAAAGTAAGAGCCCAATGGACAAACAAAGCAGGGAGGCATGATGAAACTTCTCAGACATTTTATATCTACCAAGAAAAAACTGTTTTGGAAAGAAGCCAAATCTCTTAATCCTCACAGATTCCACCACAAAAAACATCACGATCGATATTAATATTGCCGCTTCATATTTTTCAAGAAATGCAAATATGGCATATAAAAAAGATGAAATAAAAAATATAGACGTTTTTCTGGTGAAATTTACCGAACTTTCCGTAAAATAGATAATTAGTGTGCCCCCTGCACATAAGTTTAAAAGAAATATATGTAATCTCTCGAAATGTATCCCCATAAAAAAATGGTGCATGAAACCAAAAATAAGTGCGTTAAGGATTATAAAGTAAAAAAGTGTCCGATTCTTTTCACTCATCCATCACTCCCCAGAAGGTGATCGAGGGCTGAAGTTAGATAAGGGAAATAAAATTTGTAATTTGAAAGATTTAATCTATCAGGTATTACGTAATTATTAGCCAACAATACCTCTTTTCCCAACCTGCCATAGATCAATTCCACTGTTTTTCTATTAAGATTGAGTATTCGCACTTTTTTAAGTTTATTTGATATAGTATCCACCATCTCTTTTTGAGTAACAGGAGATGGTGATACCATGTTGAATACCCCTTCTAATCTATTATGTATTATATGGGTTATCCCATAAATCAGGTCATCCATCGTAATCCAGCTTATATATTGGTTTCCATCTCCCAGGGTGGCTCCCAGATTGAGATTTACAAACTTCAAAAACTGTTTCAAAGCTCCCCCTCTGGGGGTCAAAACTACTCCTATCCTTAATATTGTGGTGGGGAAAAGATCGTTTTTTGCCACCTGTTCCCATTTTTGGCATAGATCGGCAATAAATCCATCCCCTTTTGAGCCATCTTCAGATAATCTTTCTCTTCTATCTCCGTAATACCCTATGGCGGAAGCATTTATGTAATGACTCAAAGGCTTTTCAAGTTTTTTTATTGCCTGAATCAGTTTACTGGTGAATACCACTCTGCTATCATAAATCGCCTGTAATTTCTTATCCGTCCATAACCCCTCAGATATAGGTTCCCCAGCTAAATTGATAACTATATCAAGATGTTCAGGTATATTTGTGAGCTCTTCTTTTTCCAAATTAAAAAATATTTCATCCCTCTGCTTAGCTGTTTTGCGTACTATTTTGTAAACAGTATGCCCAAGTAACCGTAAAAAAGAGGTCAATTCTCTTCCAATAACTCCGCTTGATCCAGCTATCCCTATCACAAACTGTTTATCAGTATGCTGTTTTTTGATGAAATCGATGTCATTCTTTGTAATTGTATGTCTGTAGCTGAAGGTTTTTCTAAGTTTTTCTCTGATCAGCTTTTCAGTAAATATGCTGGAAATTGAAGAAAATAGAGGTTCAAACTCAATGCTATCAGTTAGATAAGATTTGCCATCTTTGTTAGAACCAAATAAATGTGTATGTTCCCACCGTCTGAAAGGTCCGGTAATCTGGATATCCTTAAATTGTTTATTCTTTACATAATCGCAATGCTTTGAAATCCAGCGGAAACAAACCAGAGGTGCCAGCGTAACTAAAAATTCTGCATCAGAATCGATAAGGTTTTGGGGTTCTCTCAACACCACCACATCATCCCATGGCGGAATGAGTCTATTTACAACAGCCTTTCTTTCGTGATAAGAAAAAAGCTCTACAACGCTGCATTCAAACTCTGAAGTATATTCAAATTTTGACATATATTAATTATATTCTCAAAATAAAATAAATCAACAGGATAAATAAAAAGGGGATCTTTTTGGATCCCCAAAATTGTTCAATTATTTTTTTACAGGTATCAAACCATCAACAGTGAAACTGCCTCTGAGTGAAAGTTTAAAATTATTACCATTGCTATCTTTTAAAAATACATCGAAAGCATTGTCGTTTTTTTCTACCTTATCCAGGCTAAACCCTTTCATTTTTGGCAAAAGCTGTTCTTCAACAATATCCTCCACAATAGATTTGCTGACATCAATTATCATTCCTGGATTACCCTTTGATTTTGGACAGGACATATCCTTTTTCTACCATTTTTTTCAAGTCTCTATTTGTAGCCGCAATGACCCTTGTAAATATCTTCTTAGGTTTTGTATCCCCAACTTTTTCTATTTCACCCTCCTGTAGGAATCGCAAAATTTTAGGCTGTATTGACAGAGGTATATCGCCTATTTCATCAAGAAAAATAGTTCCACCGTCGGCTTCTTCAAGTTTCCCTTTTTTATCAGTATCTGCCCCTGTAAAAGCACCTTTTTTAAAACCAAAAAATTCACTTTCAAAAAGGTTTTCCGGTATTGCTGAACAATTTACTGAGATGAAATGTTTATGTTTTCTCAGACTTTTTATGTGGATATATTTTGCCACAAGTTCCTTACCAACTCCACTTTCGCCCATTATCAGGACAGGTGCGTCAGTGGGGGAGACTAAGTTGAGCTTTTGCATCAAATTTTTTATGGCTTCGCTACTACCGATTATCTCTGGTCTGATAGTTTCTTCGGAAATTATTTTTAGATTTTCATTTTCTTTTTTCATCGCAGAAAAGGATAAAGCTCTTTTTACTGCCAGAACAAAATCGTCATTGTCAAAAGGTTTGGAGATATAATCGTAAACCCCTTTTTTGAGAGCATTAACTGCGTCTGAAATATTGCCATATGCAGTCATTATAATTAAGGGTATATCCCTGAGGCTCTCTTTTATCTTTTCAAATAGCTTATATCCATCCCCATCTGGTAGTCGTAAATCTGTTATCACAAGGTCAAAATCATCGGTGTCGATAAGATAAAAAGCATCTTTTATGCAATTGCAGGTTACAGCATCAATCTTTTCTTTTTGTAGAAGCATCTTAATTATTTTTGAAAGTGATTCGTTGTCTTCAACTATAAGAACTCTGTTCATATAGGTATCCTTAGAGTAAATTTAGCTCCATTATCATTCTCCACAAAAATCTTTCCACCTATCTCATCACTTAATTTTAAAGAGATAGACAGACCTAATCCAGTCCCATCTTTTTTTGTGCTATAAAAAGGATCAAAGATCCTGTTATAATCTGATTCTTTAATACCTCTACCATTATCTTTAATCATAAAATATATATATTTTTCGTCATTATAAATAGTAATTTCAACTTTACCATCTGTTATTTCCTCTGCAGCTTCGAATCCATTTACTATAAAATTTAGCAATATATGTTTGAGTGCAATTCTATCAGATATAATATAATCAATATTACTTTTATTATTAATGGAATAACAAACGCTTTTATCTTTTAAATACATCTTTATATAGGTTGTTAATTCATCCAGGATTTCTGAAATACTTGTTCTTTCTTTATTGAATTCAGATTTACGAATAAAATGGTTAAACTTATTTAAAAAACTTTCAAGTTGCTCACTTTCTTTTATAATGATATTGACGAGTTCTTCATTTTCTTTGTCGTCTTTTAAAAGTTTTGCTGATGATTTTATTGATGTTAATGGATTTCTAACTTCATGGGCTATTGAAGCACTTACCTCTCCCATTAGCCTCAATCTGTCTATCCTTGCAAGCTCCTTTTCTATTTTCATTCTCTCTTCAATGCTATTTTGGAGTTCAGTCAAGAGTTATGCCTGCCTTATATTTGCCTGCTCTAATTTCTTCTTTTCTATAAAAAGCTTCTGAGTGAAAAATCCTGTGAAGAGAGCTACGGTATACATCATCAATATCTCTATAAATCCTCTTAATTTATAGTGGGGCAGGTTAAAGAAATACAGATAAACCTCATGATCGTATAAAAACGATATAATAAACGCGGAAATAAATCCACCGAGAAGACCCATTTTGATGGATGCATATATAACTACAAGATAGTATAGATAATAATGCATTATATGTATAAAATGGAACTGATCCTGCACAGATTTATGTAGATAAGTAACCATAACTATTGAAGAAATAATTATAATATACTCTTTTTTCCCGGCTGGTATATATAATTTGTCAATTGACAATTTTCCCATCCTCCAACAAAAAGCTTTTTGAGCCCAAACTGGCAAATTCTAATTCAAGGCAAAATCTTTTCTTCTCAATGATTCTATCATCTTTTTATCTTCAAAATCGATCTTTACGTTATTGAAAAAGATATCCCCCTCATCTGGTTTCAAAAGAGTACCTGCTACATTCAAAAGAGTACTTTTACCAGAACCGGATCTACCTGTTATCGATACAAACTCTTTTTCCTCTATTGTAAGGCTGACATCTTTTAGCACAACAGTATTTTTTTTATTACTATTAAACGATTTTGATACTCCTTTTAAAGTTAACATCTTGCCTCCTTATAGTGAAACGATTGTATCTGCAGGCTCTATTGTGGAAGCTTTATAAGAAGGGTAGCTTGCGGATATTAAGCTTAATAATACCATGGCAATCACCACAAAAAGCATTTCTAACAGATTGAAGGAAAAATTTATATTCTCAACATGAAGATATTTTAAAACTGAATTACTTACCATAAGGCTTAAAAGATAACCCACCAATCCACTTAAAAAACCTATTAATACTCCTTCAAAGCTGAATATTATAAAAATATCTCCACTGGAATAACCCATACTTCGGAGAATCCCTATTTCTTTTTTCCTTTCATTTACAGAATTAAAAATAAAAAGCGCTATCATAAAGCAGGAAGTTATGAGTATCACACCGCTCACCATATAGGATAGGTGTTGAACGAAGTAAATTGCCGACATCCTCTGTTTGACGATCTTCTGTAAAGCGTTGATTTTAACATCTGGGATAACCTTTTCAAGCTCTGCAACAATTTCATCTATTGGGCAGCCGGAGCATAAAGCGGAAATTTCAATAAAATTGCCTTTATTTATAAGCGCTGTCATTTGTTGCAATGTTAAGATGTCTATAAAAACAAGGTAATCCTCTTCAGAACCAACCTTTTCTAATATTCCAGAGACTTTAAATAATTTACCATTCAGGTTAACTTCATCACCTGTTTTTAACTTTAAGTTCATTGACGTTTCTGAACCAACCAGGATCTCATCTTTGTTGTGGGGTACAGTGCCATTTATATTCCAGTAATTTTTTATTTTAAGCTCTTCTGCAAAATTTACACCGACAACACCTATTTTTTTCCCATTAATCTCTTTTACAACTACTAATTTTGGTGCTATTGCACTGATGTTGTTTTTATATTTAATATTTCTGATTTTATCTATTAGTGGTGGTAGTTCCAGATACTTTATGTCATATAATATATTTCCAAGGTTTACACCACCATAATTGATAGTGAGGGATTCAGATTTTGGATTAATTATTATATTAGCACCAAATTTATTCAGTTTCTCTTCAAGAGTTTGGGAAACCACTTTAGAAACTTTATATAAAGAAACTACAGAAACTACACCAACAGAAAAAATGAACAATATTATGCAACTCCTCAAAATTTTTCGTCGAATATTCTTCAAAGGTATTGTAAAGATATTCACCTGAAGTCCTCCTAAAAATAGTTATAATGGGATGCCAATTCACTTACTGAGATCTTTACATAATCTTTTTCTATGTGAAATTTTAATGGTGATGGATTGCAACCACCCCTAAATTCCCTATTCTGGTAATATGGAACTTCTGACCACAGTTGTTACAAATCATAAAATTGTTGGTTTGTGAGTAACCTTTTCTGGCGGGATAACAGACATCACAGGCATCAAAGGACGCTCTGATTTTACCATCATTTGTTTTTAATAGAAAAAATTTAATATTTTTACCTTTGTAATCATAACTGTAAAAAGTTGCTTTTTCATTTTTAATATCCCTGGTGGGGATCATAATAAATCCATTATTGTCATGGAGTTTTTTGTAATTATCACCAAAGAAGGTAAAGCCACTTGTGAGTGTTAAAATTAAAAATATAAGAATATTCCTCATGAATTGCCTCCTGAACTATTTTTATGATTAATATGCAAAAGGTTTGCCAGTTTCCAAAATAATCTTGCATAAGCTAAAAATAATGATATAATTCACATATCCTTTATAAACGGGGGTTATATGATTAATTATGTTTTAGATACAAATGTGATCCTTTACGATCCGAAAGCGATTAATGCATTTGAAGATGCCATAATAAATATACCTATCATGGTAATCGAAGAGATAGATAACTTCAAAAAGAATATGGATCAAACGGGTTATAACGCAAGGTTTTTTGCACGAGTTCTGGATGAGTTGAGAAAAGAGGGGGATTTGAAGACAGGTGTTATGCTGCCAAATGGTTCAAAGATAAGGGTAAATATCTGTAACCATACTATTAGTTCAAAAGTATCAAACGATCTCATAAGAGATAAAGCCGACAACCTCATAATATCAGTGGCAATCTGGCTCAAAGAGCATGAACCTTATGAAACAGTTTTTGTCACAAAAGATGCAAATCTCAGGATAAAAGCTGATGTATTTGGTATAAGGGCGATAGATTACACACAGGAGAAAACAGAGATAAAGGAGTTTTCTGAAGGGACAAGGGTGATTAATGTTGCTGATCATTTGATTGATAAAATCTACAAAGAGGGGATTATACCCAATCCGGGAATTGAGGGTACAATAAATGAATATCTAAGACTGGATTCGGAGGAAAGACCCGGTCACTCAGCACTTGTAAGATTTGATGAACAACTAAATCTAAAAAAAGTATTGGAATTTAAGGATGGGATATGGGGGATATTTGCCAGAAATACAGAGCAAAGATTTGCCTTTGACGCATTAATGGATGATAATATAAAGCTTGTGTCTCTTGCTGGTATTTCCGGAACTGGTAAAACTCTGCTGGCGGTGGCCGCAGGATTAAAAAAAGTTGTGGATGATCAGGTTTACAAAAAGTTACTCGTATCAAGGCCAATTTTCCCAATGGGGAAGGACCTTGGATATCTTCCCGGTGAATTGAAGGATAAGATAAACCCATGGATGCAACCGGTGTACGACAATCTAAATTTGCTGCTGGATCAGAGTGAAAATCCTTTGACTTATAGAGAGCTATTTGCTCAGAATATGGTGGAGATAGAAGCGCTCACCTACATAAGGGGGCGTAGCATACCACATCAATTTTTCATAGTGGATGAAGCCCAGAATCTAACCCCCCATGAGATAAAAACGATCTTAACCAGAGCTGGTGAAAATACCAAAATTGTATTAACCGGAGATCCCAACCAGATTGATAACCCTTACATAGATTTTTATTCGAATGGATTAAGCTATGTAATAGAGCGTTTTAAAAATGATCCTATAGCTGCCGCCATATATTTAACAAAAGGGGAAAGATCGTTGCTTGCATCAAAATCAGCAGAAAAACTGTGAGGTTTATATGGAAAGATATATTGAAGAGATAATCAATGACGTAAGAAGTGTCCAGAATAGGTTTTTTTCAGAAGCAGCACCATTACTACTTGAGATTTCAAGGGATATTGCGAATACCTTCTTATCGGGTGGGAAACTTTTGATATGTGGCAATGGCGGTTCCGCTGCAGATTCCCAGCATATGGCGGCGGAGTTTGTGAATAGATTTAAAATGGAGAGACCCCCATTACCGGCCATTGCCCTTACAACTGACACATCGATTATCACATCTATTGGGAACGATTACAGCTTTGAAGATATATTTTCCAAACAGGTGGAGGCCCTCGGTACGGAAAAGGATATTTTAATAGGTATCTCCACAAGTGGAAACTCACCGAATATTCTTAAGGCTCTTAGATCTGCATCAAAAATCGGTATGAAGGTTATCGGTTTTACAGGTAAAACAGGTGGCAAAATGGTTGGCCTTTGTGATAAGATTGTAAAAGTGGATACCGATGTTACCGCAAGAATTCAGGAGATACATATCATAAGTTTCCACATCATTTGCGGACTTGTGGATGAGATCCTCTTTGGGAAATTTTCCGAGGTGGAATAAATGGCTATTATCGATAGAAATGACGTAAAACCTTTTTTTTCAATTTTAAGAAAAGAACAGAAGATTGTCTTCACAAATGGTTGCTTTGATATCCTCCACATTGGACATATAAAATATTTAACTGAAGCCAAAAGACTCGGTGATATTCTCGTCGTTGGGGTAAATTCTGATGAATCGGTTAAAAGATTAAAAGGGGAAAAAAGACCTATTAATAACCTGTCCGAAAGGATGTATATGCTCGATGCATTAAAGTCGGTGGATTTTGTGACCTATTTTGAAGAGGATACCCCTTATAATCTCATAAAAGATATAATGCCCCATTTCCTTGTAAAAGGGGGGGACTGGAAGGTGGATCAGATCGTGGGATCTGACATAGTATTGAGTAATGGAGGAGATGTATTGTCCTTAAACTTTGAAGAAGGATTCGCCACAACAAACATTATCGAGGAGATTATAAAAAGATACTGTGATAATTAAAGAATACTCCGGCCTCTGGGGGGCTTCAAGATCCTACTTTCTTTCAAAGATTGTTGATAAAGATAAGCGATATCTGGTAATATGTGATGATTTTTTGTACGAAAGGTTATTAAATGAATTGAGCTTTTTTTTAACCAGAAATAAACTTTACCCTTTCCCTTCATACATGCATGAGCCTTTTGAAAAGTCAAGGATATTACCATCAATTGTTGGTGAAAGGATTACAACTTTACTTAATCTTATGGAAGATAAACCAGCCGTTGTACTTACAAACGTATATGCTCTTGCCAAAAAACTCCCCCCCAGAGAGACAATAATTTCTTCAATATGTTATATCAAAAAACATGGCAGATTCGATAGGGATGAATTGATATACTACCTCGATTATTTAGGTTATGTACATGTGGAGATTGTCACTGATCCGGGGGAATATTCTTTTAGGGGTAGCATAGTGGATTTTTACCCTGTGAATAATGATCTACCTATCCGGGTGGAGTTTTTTGATGACGAAATTGAAAATATATTTGAATACAATCTTGAGACACAAAAAAGGGTCAATGAATTAAAAGAGTTCCAGATCATTCCTGCAACAGAAGGGATCTACGATCTGGATGAATTCAGAAAGGCTTTAAAAAATACGCCGATGGAAGAGAAGGCTGAAATTTATGGGAAGTTTGCAGGTCACCACTGGTATGCACCGCTGATATATCAAAATATGTATCAGCTTTTCGATTTTTTAAATGACTTTGGGATAATCTACATAGGTGAGGGGATCGAGAAAGAGATCGATCTGTTTTATAACAGGTTGAGCGATTCTGTTGCCGAATATGAGATATCAGAAAGCCTTTCGCAGGCTAACTTCATCATGAAAAGTGATCTTTATAATTATCTTTCCGACAGGGGGATAATAGTTTTATCTGAGGTCATTTCTGAAAGATCTATCAAAAACCCGGATTATAAGAGTATTCAATTTTTGGTCCCTCCCACTAAAAATAGCTATCAGGCCCTCTCAAATATGGTTGAGATTTTTAAGAAAAATAGAGAAAATGGAATAGCTACGGTATTTTTCACAGAGAGCGAAAAATTTCAAAATATCACTAAGGATTTTTTTAGAGATTACGAAATCGATATCTATTACCCTCTTAATCTTTTTGAAATTAGCAAAGATAAATTAAATATCTATCCTTATACCATAACCGGAGGATTTTTAAATGAAAAGGATAAGCTTTTCCTATTAAAGGATGAAGAGGTATTCGGTTTTGTTAGAAAAGGGAGAAAAAAAGAGAAAAAAGAGGTTTTTCGCACAAATATAAGTGATCTGGAGCTGGGCGATTATGTGGTTCATATAGACTATGGTATAGGTATATTCAGGGGGCTTGAACACAAAACTATAGGTGGGATAGAGGGGGACTATATAGCCATTGAGTATGAAGGTGGAGAGCTACTCTTTGTATCCCTTGAAAATATCTCACATATTCAAAAGTATATTGGAAAGGGGGACGTGGCTGTAAAGCTAAACTCCCTGCAAAATACCAGATGGAAAAAATTAAAAGAGCAGGCACAGAAAAGTGCAAAAAAAGTTGCCATAGACCTGTTGAAATTATATGCCGAGAGGAAGGCAAAGACAGGTTTTTCATTCAAAGATGATGGGATATTTATGAAAATGATAGAGGATAGCTTTGAATACGATGAGACAGAAGATCAGATAAATGCCATCAGGGACGTTATTGCAGACATGGAAAGTGAAAAGGTGATGGACAGGCTAATTTGTGGAGATGTGGGGTTTGGTAAGACAGAAGTTGCAATAAGGGCTGCCTGTAAGTGTTGTGCATCCGGAAAACAGGTGGCATTACTTGCCCCAACGACAATTCTTGTAAAGCAGCATTTTGAAACGTTTAAAAGGAGATTTTCAAATCTTCCATTTAAGATAGAATATGTATCAAGATTTAAATCTAAGAAAGAGATAGATACAACTCTCCAAAGGGTCGCCAATGGTGAGATAGATATAATAATAGGTACCCACAGGTTGTTATCAAACGATGTAAGTTTTCACGATCTGGGGCTTCTCATAATAGATGAGGAGCAGAGGTTTGGGGTAGCCCATAAGGAGAAGATCAAAAATCTAAAAAGCAATATAGATGTGCTTACCTTGAGTGCCACTCCGATACCAAGGACTCTCCAGTTTTCTCTGACGGGAATAAGGGACATAAGCGTCATCGAAACACCTCCGGAGGAAAGATTACCAGTAATTACAAACATTATTAATAACGAAGAGGATGTGAAAAAAGCGATTATTCACGAATTGAAAAGGGGTGGACAGGTATACTATCTCTACAACGACCTTTCAAAAATTGAAGAAAAAGCATATTCAATAAAGTGTATGCTTCCGGAGGCCGAGGTGGCAATAGCTCATGGACAGATGGATCCTGAAAAGGTGGAGAAGACTCTCGATGCATTTTATGATGGGGAAATCGATCTTCTTGTGTGCTCTACAATTATTGAAAACGGCATAGATATACCAAATGTAAATACCATAATTATAGATGGGGCTGATAAATTTGGACTCTCACAGCTATATCAGTTGAAGGGTAGGGTGGGTAGATCAAGGGTGAGAGGGTATTGTTATCTTTATATCAGAAACTTCAATATTTTAAGTGCTATTGCTAAAAAAAGGCTCAAGATTATCCAGCAGATGTCTGAATTAGGCAGTGGATTTAAAATTGCATCCTACGATCTGCAATTGCGTGGGGCAGGGGAGCTTCTGGGTGCCGAACAGTCTGGGCATATTTCAAGTATAGGGTATGAACTTTATATTCAGATGATCAATGATGCTATTAAAGAGCTTCAAGGGGGTAAAGAAAACAGTTTTGAAACAGAGCTACAATCATCTATCCCCTATTTTATTCCTGCAGATTATATTTTGGAGCCATCCGAAAGGATGAGATGGTACAACAGGCTTGTAAAAATAGATGAAAAAAGCTTATCACAGTATTTAGACGAACTAACATCCAACTATGGTACCCCCCCCACACCTGTACTAAATCTATTAAAGACGATGCTCATTAAAGCTTTGGCAACTTCATTAGCAATCAAAAGGGTATCTATTATGAACAAACAGATAAAGTTTAGCTTTGATCAGAATACCCGAATACCCATCGAAAAGATATTAGAGATTTTTAGTGAGCTAAAGCTAAAAGGGAACTTTACAAAAGATAACTCATTAATAGTTCATACAGAAACACCACTTGATACTTGCGTAGAACTGTTAATTTTTCTTAAATAAAAGCTAAATTTCATAACAATCTATTTTTTAATAGCATGATAAATTCGATACAAAATAGAAAGGTAAGCTGATCAACTAAATAGTCGTTTGTTAATTAAAAAACCTCTGATATATCCTATTCGAATAAATATCTTTGTACCTCTTTTTTATAAAAATTCTATGAAATACAACTCCAAAAAGAAATCCACCGATGTGAGCCCACCACGCAATACCAGAGGCATTCTGGTTTGCCACCAACGAGAATGTACCGGAAATGATCTGTGTGTAAAACCAAAAGCCTAAATAGATGATAGCAGGGATTTCAATGAAAAAGGGTATTATGAAAATCGGTATAAGGGTAACGATCCTTGAATGGGGGAACATTATGAAATAAGCTCCCATGATACCAGCAATGGCACCGGATGCCCCCACAGCAGGGATTGTAGAATCGATATTAAATATGAAATGGGTGAAACTGGCTGCTAATCCTGATAACAGGTAAAACAACAGATATTTAAAATGCCCCAGTTTATCTTCCACATTATCCCCAAAGATAAAAAGTGTCCACATATTACTAATCAGATGAAACCAGCTACCATGTAGAAAGATATTTGTTAAAAAAGGCCAATAATTATCAGCATAAAAACCATAAAAAAATTTCCATTCAGTATTGGTAAAGCTTGCAGGCACAAGTCCAAAAAGATAGAATAATTCGTTCAAAAGATGAGGGGGCAGCGAAACCTCATAAAGGAATATTACTACATTCAAAGCAATAAGAGTGTAGTTTACAAAAGGGAAACTACTGCGTGGTATAATATCTCTAATCGGTAACATAATTTTAATTTAACAATTAAAAAAAATAAATCAAGTGGGTAAATTTTATTGTGAAGTTTTAAAAAAAAAGAGATTCCGATCTGGCAACTACCTTGAATATGAGATGATGTTTTTATTCCTATTTGGGGACAACCTCACATGGATATAAAAGGTTTTTGTTTTCCCTATATGCTTATTAATACGAAAAAATAGTTAATTTTTGGGATTTTTCTAATTATTAGTTTAGCTTTAAAAATATGTTGCATTTATAAAGAAATTATGTTACAATAATGCTAATAATTAAAGTTGAAATATGGGGGGTAGAAAAGAATCCTCTCTAAATAGTTAGTAAAAAGGGTGTTTATGTCTATAACTCTTTGTTATCAATGCTATATTTCAAAAATGGGGATTGATTTCCTTTGGCGGTAGCATGCGAAAATGGGTAAGTGAAAAAGGATAAAATTAAGAGAGTTAGAGAAAAGTGTTTTTAATATAATAATATTATAGAGGTAAAAAATGCTTACTGCTATTAAAGAAATTGGAGAAATTGTAACTGTTAAGGAAAAGAATATAGATGGAAAAGTTTTAACTATTATGCTTGATAATGAACAAACCTATTTGGGGATAGAAATAGAAGATTATGATTCTGAAAAAGTTAATAAATACCTATACAAAGAAGGAGCTTCAAAGGGGAATGCTTCATCTCCATTTTGTCCGATCACAGAACCCATCAGAAGTTTTAAAAAATTGGATGATTGGTTAAAAAAGTGTGTTGATATGTTTAGCAATGAAGAAGAAAGTAATAAGTATTTTATAAGTAAGATATATAAAATGATTCGAAAAAACGAAAGTGATATTAGGGAAGATCTTAGAAGTAAAATTAACGAAATCCCTAAGAAAACAAGTAAGTTTCTTACAATAAAGATAGATAGAAAATTTCTTGGAGAGTATGATATTTTTAGAAAATGTGTTGATTCTTTTGCTGAGGAAAAAAGAAAGAAATCTGCTAGCGTTGGCACCTGTTCTGTATGTGGCAAGTTTGATACAGAAGTAAGTGGTAAAACTGATGTTTTTAAATTTTATACAATTGATAAGCGTGGATTTATTACTGGTGGATTTAATGAGTCTCATGCATGGAAAAACTTTCCTGTCTGCATAGAATGTAATTCATTATTGGAGAATGGCAAGAAATTTATAGATACTAAATTAAATTTCAAGTTTGATGGTCTAAACTATTACCTTATACCCAGATTACTTATAGGCAGTAAAGATATACTAAAAGAAATCCTTGAAATTATGTCAGACACTAATAAAGTAATTAGTTTAAAAGAACGTATCAAAAAGAGGATTACTAGCGATGAAAATGAAATTTTAGAATATCTTTCTGAAATCAAAGATATCCTTACAATTAATTTTCTTTTTTTGAGAAGAGAACAAAGTGCTGAAAGGATTTTATTATTGATAGAAGATGTCTTACCTTCAAGGATTAAAAAAATTTTTGAAGCTAAAGATCGTGTTGATAATATTTTTATTGAGGAGTTTAATTTTGGTAGGATACGGATATTTTTCTCAAAATCCGATGAAGGGAAAAAAGAAAACGACCTGAACAAATACTTTCTCGAGATAGTTGACAGTGTTTTCAAAGGCAAGAGGCTTGAGTTTTCATTTATTGTGAAGTTTTATATGGCAGTTATTAGAAAAGAGTTTATAAAAGATAGATATTTTAGTTCAAGGGTAAAAGATGCCTTAATGAGTACAATATTTTTTGAAAATCTTGGTTTGATAACTTTTGAGGAGGTAAAAGATATGGAAGAAAGTATATTTAGCAGCATATTTGGCAGATATGGGAAATCCTTGAGCAGTTCTGTTAAACGAGGAATTTTTCTCATGGGATCGCTAACACAGTTACTCCTTAATAAGCAATGGAGTGAAAGGAATTCAAAGTCTTTTATGAAAAAACTGAAGGGATTAAAAATGGATGAAAAAGATATTAAGGCACTTTTATCAGAAGTACAAAATAAGCTTGAAGAGTATGATGCTTTTGATAAAGGGAAAAGAGCTATAGCTTCAGAGATCTCTAAATATTTTCTCGAAGCAGGAGAAGGATGGAAGATGTCGGTTGATGAAATAAATTTTTATTTTGCTTGTGGTATGAACCTTGCTTCTGATGTTGCAAGTATTGTTTATAAAAAAGAGAATATTATCGATAAGGAGGAATAAAAAATGTCAAAATTGATTAAAAACCGTTCAGAAATATTGTTTATCTATGATGTGACTGATGCAAATCCAAATGGTGATCCTGTGGACGAAAATAAGCCGAGGATAGACGAGGAGACAGGGGTAAATATTGTTACGGATGTAAGACTGAAAAGAACTATCAGAGATTATTTAATTAACTTTAAGGATAAGAGAGACGAAATATTTGTAAAAGAAATTATTAAGGATGACGGAACACAAATGTCTCGGGATGAAAGGATTGAGCTAGAAGATATTAAGAAATTAGAGGATAAAGAAAAACTTATGAGAAAATATATTGATTTAAGATTATTTGGGGCAACCATTGGTTTGAAAGGGAAGAAATCCAACAAGGAAGATGAAGAAAAAAAGCAAAAAGGCACTTCAATTACATGGACAGGCCCTGTGCAATTTAAATATGGAAGATCATTGCACAAGGTTACTCTAACCTTTATAAAAGGGACAACCGTTATACCTTCGAAAGAAGGACTGGCCCAGGGGACATTTACTGAAAGGTATATCCTCCCTTATTCACTTATAGCTTTTTATGGAATCGTTAATGAAAATGCTGCGCAGCAACAAGGCATTGAACTTACAGAAGAGGATATTTTGTTAATGCTCGAGGGGATTTGGAATGGTACTAAAAACTTGATATCTGGTTCAAAATTTGGTCAAATGCCAAGACTGCTTATGCAAGTAATTTACAAAGAAGGAAGCAACTTTTATATAGGAGAACTTGATAAAAGAATTTCCATACATTCAACAAAAAATAGTGATGAAGAGATTAGAAGTATTTCAGACTTAAAAGTTAATATTACGGATTTGATTAAGGCTTTAGATGCTCACAAAGATAAAGTTGAAAAAATAAGATTAAAGGTTGATGAGAGGCTCCTTTTTGTTAAAGATGAAAAAGATATTACAATTAGGGAGGCTTTGTCCAGTTTATTACCAGTTGAAGATCTTGTTTTTTAGTCAAAAGGGAATTGTATGAAAGTTTTAGTTTTTGACATTTGGGGAGATTATGGACATTTCCGTAAGTTTTACACCACTACATCACCTCTCACATTTTCATTCCCGCCGCCGCCGACAATTGCTGGGATACTCGGAGCTATCTATGGCACGGATAAAAATACAAACGAATATTTAGAAATATTTGGAACTAATAAGTGTATGATTGCATTAAGAATATTAAACCCGGTCAAGAAAGTAAGGATGGGGCTCAATCTTCTGGAAACAAGTGGAAAAAATTTTTACCGTCCAATGAGTGATAAGAATCATGCTCCCCTTATCCGTACACAGATAAGGACAGAGTTTCTTAAAGACCCTCGTTTTAGAATTTATGTTAGCCATAAGGATGACAAAGTTTTTGATAGGCTCTCTGAAATCATCGAATTACACCAGCCATATTATACAGTTTCACTCGGATTGAGTGAACTGCTGGCGGATTTCAAATATGTTGGGGTTTATCAAGCAGAGATAATAACCAGCAGCGAAGCGGCAGAATTATCTACTACTGTTTTAGTGGACAATCTTATCAAAGACGGTCTTGAGATTGAAACAGGCAAAAAATATTTTAAAGAAAAGATACCAATGGTAATGAACAAAGATAGGATTGTGGGAAAATATGATTATGTCGTTTTTGAGCCTGATGGGAAGAAGATAAAAGCAAGAGTAAAAACTTATTATAGAATTGAAAATGATGAAAATATTGCCTTCTTCTGAACTTTACTCTCATCCCAATAGATTATTGGAAGAACATCTTACCGGGACTGCTAAACTTGCTGAATTATTCTTATCTGAAAAGCCTCCAGAAGTAAAAAAACAACTTGTTGATATAAGTAAAATCATTGCTCTATCACATGACATCGGTAAGTCAACAAAATTCTTTCAAGATTATTTGAATGCTGAAGATAGAGAAAAAGAAAGACTTAAAACCCAGAAAAAAACAAAACATAGTCTTTTGTCTGCTGTGTGTGCATATTATCTTTCAAAACAAATAACAGATGATAAGCTTTTACCTTTTTTTGCTTTTGTCACTGTGAGAAGGCATCATTCAAATCTTATTGATCTATCTGATGAGGTAACATTGTATGGCGAGGAAGATACAGTAGAATTACACCATCAGGTGGAAAGTATAGATGACAAGAAATTTTCTATTCTGGCGGACATTCTTTTTAAGGCAGGTTTTCCTACACTTTTAAACAAAAAGATTATTGGAAGCTGGGTTGACAATTTAGGTGAAGAATTAAAACTCCTCAAAAAATGCATCAGAAAATTAGATAAAGAACCCATCAATTTCATAACTCTAAATTTACTATACTCCCTTCTCCTTGATGCTGACAAAAGCGATGTGGTATTAAAGGATATTTCACTATTTGAGCGAAAGGGGTCTATACCTGGGAATCTTGTAGATAGCTATAAGGAGCGAAACTCCTTTAAAGATTCTCCTATCAATTATCTAAGAGAAAAAGCTTATCAAGAGATTGCACATAACATTATAAATCTTGAAGAAAAGATTTTCTCCATAAATCTTCCTACTGGGCTGGGCAAAACTCTGACATCCCTGTCTTTTGCATTAAAACTACGAGAAAAGATAGGTTTAAATCATCGCATTATATATGCCCTTCCATTTTTGAGCATCATCGACCAAAACAGCCTCGTTTTTGAGTCTGTCTTAAAATCAAATGGCATTGAACCTTACAGTAATATACTTTTAAAACACCATCATCTTTCGGAGATTGTTTACAAAAAGGATAATAATGAAGAGGATAAAAATGAAATTGAATACGATGGAGCAAAAATTCTCATTGAAGGATGGAATGCCGAGATAATTATAACAACTTTTATTCAACTCTTTCATTCATTGATTTCAAACCAAAACAAATCCATCAGAAAATTTCATAGGCTATCAAATTCCATCATAATCCTTGACGAAATTCAGTTTATTCCTGTTAAATATTGGATGGTGCTGAAAAAATTGTTATTGAAAATTTCCGAGATGTTAAACACTTACATAATATTTGTGACAGCTACAGAACCATTGATTTTTGGGAAAGGGGAGATTAGAGGACTTGGGGATAGGGATTTTTACTTCAAAGCGTTGGATAGAATTGTAATGAAGCCTCTTTTGGATAGGGAGATGACAATAGATGAATTAGCACAGCTTTTTGAAATAAAAGATGGAAGAAGCTATCTTTTTATATTAAACACCATCACTTCTGCCAGAACTTTTTATAATCTGATTAAGGAAGCTGGAATCTCCACAACTTATCTGTCAACACATATAACACCCCGAGAGAGACTTGAAAGAATTGAAAGAATCAGGACTGGAAAGTATAAAGTAGCTGTCTCAACCCAACTTGTGGAGGCAGGAGTTGATATCGATTTTGATGTTGTTGTCCGTGATCTTGCTCCGTTAGATTCCATTAATCAGTCTGCAGGTAGATGTAACAGAAACGGTAAACAAAAGGGGGAAGTTTATATTGTCTCTTTAAAAGATGATCAGGGACGGCTTTATTCCTCTTATATTTACGATGTTGTACTTATAGATATAACAAAAAAAATATTGAATAGACAAAAAGAGATTAAGGAGAGTGATCTTTTGTCGTTGATCGACGAATATTATAGAGAGACAGAAGCAAAGAAATCTCAAGCCATTTCAAGTGAATTAGAAGATGCAATAACAAATCTCAGATATGACAGTAATAAAGAAGGAATATCAATTTCAGATTTTAAATTAATAGATAATGATTATTATAAAATAGATGTATTTATTGAGATAGATGATGTTGCGAAGACAATCTGGCAGCGCTATCTTGACTTAAAATATGTTAAGAACTTATTTGAAAGGAAAAAATTATTTGATTTATTAAAAGCCGATTTTTATCAGTATGTAATATCCATACCTGCGAATACTGAGAATAGGCCATCTCTAACTGAAGGATTCGGATATGTGAAACAGGATATCTTAGAAGAATATTATGATAAAGAAACTGGTTTCAAAATAAAAGATAATAGAACTATTGTCATATGGTAAAGTGAAAATTATGCAAATAAATAATCTTAGACTCTGGCTTATTACAGATTCCAGTTTAAATAGAGCTGATGCTGAGAAGATAAGAGGCTATTTGGGCAATTTTTTTTGGAATAATTCATATGCACATCAGCATAATTATGCTGGTGATTTAATCTATCGTTACCCACGTGTCCAATATAAAGTAATCAATGGTAAAAGCCTACTAATAGGATTCAATGAAGGCTCTGAGATTGTAGAAAAAACCTTTTATAACATTGAAACAATTAATTTAGGAAAAAGTTCAAAAGTAATTATAAATAAGGAGTTGGAAAGTTGTTATTATACTTTTGCTGTTATACCGAATCAGATTAAATACTCCTTCCTCACCCCTTGGCTTGCTTTAAATGAGAAGAATTATGAGAAATATATGATGTTGGGGGATTGGAGGCAAAGGAAAGAATTGTTGGAAAAGATACTTGTTGGCAATATAATTTCTGTCTCTAAAAGTCTTGGTTATACGGTAGATAAACCTATAGAAGCAGGAATCGAACGATTTAAAGAGGTAAGAACAACTCTAAAGGGCACATCAATGATCGGTTTTCTTGGGACATTCTTTGTAAATTTTGAAATCCCTGATTTTTGGGGCATTGGTAAATCAGTGTCTCGTGGATTTGGAACTATAAAAAAGATATATTGAACGGTTATGCAACTTGTTATAAATACTTATGGTGCTTTTATTCAGAAAAATGGTAACTGCTTTAGGGTAAAAATAGAAGATAAGGTTTTGGATATTTCTGCAAATAAAATTTCATCAATTCTTATCTCAACCTCCGCAACGATTACAACTGATGTTATAAAACATGCTCTTGAACATAACATTGATATTGTTTTCCTTGATGATTTTGGAGATCCCTACGGTAGAATATGGCATCCCAAATTAGGAAGCACAACATTAATAAGAAGGAAGCAGTTAGAAATATCTGAAAAAGAAGAGGGTTTAAGATTGGCGATAAGCTGGATAGAAAATAAATTTCAAAATCAGATAGAATTATTAAAGAAATTGAGAGAAACAAGACCGCAAAGATCTGCAGAGATAACATCTTATATTGAAAAGTTAAAAAATATACAGAATAAACTCAAAACATTATCTGGAACTATTGATGATTGCAGAAACTATCTATTATCAATTGAAGGTGAAGGAGGAAGAGTTTATTTTGAATATATAAGTAATCTAATGCCAGATAAATATAAGTTTGAAGGACGCAGTAGAAATCCTGCAAAAGATGCTTTTAATGCACTTTTAAATTATGCCTATGGAGTTTTATATTCAAAAGTTGAAAAAGCATGTATAATAGCAGGATTAGATCCCTATGTAGGTATTATTCACACAGATCACTATAATAAGAAGTCTTTTGTCTTTGATTTAATTGAAAATTATAGAATTTGGGCAGATTCTATAGTTATAAACATGATTGCTGGAAGAAAAGTTAAAGATGACTTTTTTGAAGCATCTGGGGAAGGTATAAAGCTGAATAAAGAAGGCAAATCAGAACTTATATCTGAGTTAAATAATTATCTTGATGAGAAAATTCGTTACAAAGGTAGAAATGTGAAAAGAGAGTATGTAATTCAGTTAGATTGCCATTCAATAGCAAATAGTTTAATAGAGGATAAAGAAAATGAATAAAGCGGATACTCTTGTATGGGTAATTTATGATGTCTCAGATGATAGCATAAGAAATAAAATTAGCAAAGCTTGTAAAAATAAGGGCTTGCAAAGGGTTCAAAAATCAGCATTTTTGGGTAAGTTGAATAGAAATCAGATAGACGAACTAAAAATATTTTGTGAGGACAGTATTAGTGAAGAAGATTCTGTTTATATTTTCCCTATGTGTGAAGATGATTTCAGAAAGGTTAAGTTGATAGGGCGAGGATTTGATAGAAAATTAATAAATGATGAATTAAAAGCATTGGTTGTTTAAATTATGGAAATAGGTTTCGAAATAAATTTAGAAAATATTGATGATGATTCAACACCAATGATAACTCCGTCTGAAGTAATTGAACACATTTTTTGTCCGAGATATACCTATTTTTTAAACTGTCTTGATATCGATCAAAACGAGCATTTGAGATATAAAGTTTTAAAAGGTAGGGAGATTCATGAAAGAAGGGAAAAAACGAATTTTGATTATTTGAGAAAAAGAATGAATTGTGTTAAAAAGGAGATAGCAGTGTATTTGGCATCGAAAAAATATAGGGTAAGGGGGGTGGTTGATGAAGTATTGTGGTTGGGTGATAGGACATTAGCACCGCTTGATTACAAATACACAGAATATTCGGACTTTACCTTTAAAACACATAAAATACAATCTGTAATATATGCATTGTTAATAAGAGATAATTACAGCGCCGAAGTAAATAGAGGTTATATCTGCTACGTTAGAAATGGCAACAAGTTGAAAGAGATAGTTTATTCTGAAAAAGATTTTTTTGAAGCGTTGTCATTGATCAATGAAATTTTTGAAATTATTAAAAAAGGTTATTTTCCCCCCAAGACTAAATACGATGCAAGATGTATTGATTGTTGTTATAGAAATATCTGTCCTAAGTAGGTAGTGTGGTGACTAAATTGAAAAAATTATTGGAAAATCTTGTTTTAAATCTATAAGTATCGAGTATGATTGACTAATTTTGGCTAATATAATATGATAAAATCTCTTTTTTTGTTTAAAATGCAGAGATTTTTTCTAAAAATAATGGGTTTAAACTTAGCAAATTGTTATTGACAAAGAAAATCTTTTATAATATGTTCTGTTTGATAGCAACTTCCAGAAAAATAAGGATTGAAACTGGAATTATACGATTTCGCTGTTTTTCTTTCTAAGGTTTGATAGCAACTTCCAGAAAAATAAGGATTGAAACACCATTCCACAACAAAGAGAAATAGAAAAGTTTTGTTTGATAGCAACTTCCAGAAAAATAAGGATTGAAACAAGTTTATACC